>CP064970.1:1717312-2060775 GCA_016699305.1 Alphaproteobacteria bacterium | reverse complement strand
AGGCTGATGGCCAATTCGTTGATTTGCTCGAACTCTGACGCGACCGCCCCTGACGCCCCCATCAGCGAGGACTTCAGGCGGACACCGGCGTCTTCAAGATCGGCGAAGGCCTTGGCGGCCATCCCCACCCCTGCGCCCAGGCCTGCCGCCATCGGCACCGCGCCGCGCGAGAAAGCGTCCATGGATTTTTTCCAGGTCTTGACCTGGCGACGCATGTCTTCCAGCGGTTTCGACAGCTTATTGACCGCCATAAAGACGACCTTAAGCGTTGATTGCTGCGTCATGCGGTTAACCCTTTGCTCTGGGCGGTATGGATGCGGTGCGCTTGGGCTTCCAGGTCCATGGCCTCATCCAGCGGGAGATCGAAGATATCCAGCGGAGAAAGCCGCCAGAACCATGCCGTATCGTAAAGACGCTCGATCAGCTGCTTGGCGTTGTCGCCGCATCCGAGTTCAGAAAAAAACCAAGGATTTCGAACCCCAGCGTGTTGAAATCAACAGGGTCCAAAAGATCGACGGAGGATGTCGGAATCTCGGCCAGGCGCGAGATATAGGCCGCGACGATCCCCGCTTGGAGCGTGACCGCCTGATCGGCACCCATCTTGTAGGGGTACCCCAGCTCACGCACGTCTTTTCCCATGGGGCGGCGCAGCTTGATCTGCGTCACGCTTTCTCCGGAGGCGGTGATGGGAACCGCCAGGTTGATCATGGATTCCTTGCTCATGCCAAGAACTCCCCGCGCGCGCCTTCGAAGTTCAGTTCGATGGTGCCGTCATCGGCCTTGGCCGAAGCCTGGTCCGTCAGATAAGCCCCCGACAGAACATAGACCTTGCCGTTGGCCAGTTCCGCCGTCACCGTCATCTCGGTATTGCCGATGATCTTGTCCAGAGGCAGGGTGCTCGTGAATAGAGCCGTCACCTTCACATAGGGCGCTTCGGCGGTCTCTTTATAACCGGCGGGGCCGCTAAGCCCCATCACCGTCTCGCGTTTGAGGCTTGTGATGGGAACTTCGACGTCACCTTTGACCTGGAGTTGCTGGCCGTCCACTTTGATAAAGCAGACACCGGCGATGCGTTTGTTGGGCATGGATATCTCTCCTTAGGCGGCTAGAGCGGCGGGGTATTGCAGGCGGAACTGGTTGAGCACCGCAAAGACGCGCAGCTGGTTGACGTAGTCGGGACCCATCAGCACGTCGAGGCGATTGGGATCGGTGATCGGTCGTTCGACGATAAGTCCGGATTTGAACGCATCGGCGTTTTCGACGATGCCCAGGAATTCCAGCTCTCGGTAGGCCGAGATCAGCTCGCCCTTGACGATGGCGGGGGTGACGATGGCCGCGCCTTCGCCAAAGCGCGTGCCGTCATTGGCCAGCTTGTGACGCGCATATTTTTGCGTGACCCGCTGACGCAGGAACCGCAGGACATAAGCCGATGTGTGCAGGGTTTCGCTGTCCAGATAGGACGGATCGGCCTGGTTCCATAGGTTCTTTTGGTAGGTCGTGATGGCGCGTTCGATCCGCACCACGCCATCGCTGGTGGCCTTGAGCGTCGCGATCCCGGCATTCAGCAGCGATTGGCGTTCCGTGGAGATGAATTGCTGGCCGTCGATGGGGGCGAGGACGCCGGTCAGCTCTCCGGTCTGCGTCGGACGGGCCGGATCGATGCGTTGGAATACAGCCGAACGCGCGGTGAATGCCGCAGACACCTCCCAGCTTGGCGTGGGGACACTGGCCTCGATCCCCGCGACGGACGCATGCTGATCGTTGCGCGCCGAGCTGAAGGTTGTCAGGGCCGACAACGTGCCGCGCTTGGCGCTGTAAACATGCCCGTAAATCTGACGCAGATAGGACCAACGGCCCGTGGTGTCGGACATTTCGGTCTTCAGGGCGTCCAGGCTGGTCGTATCCGTGAACGGGAAAGCGATGAAATCGAATTCCAGATCGCCCAGTGCCGCGATGGCCGAGGATAGGGTCGGCGCGCTGGCACCGCTGGCCATCGCCGTGATCGTCGCGGTGACGCCCGGAGGGGTACGTTCGCCGCCCAACAATCCGCGATAATTCAGCTGGATCATGATGTCGTTGCCGGTCTCGCCCTTCCAGCGCGCCGTCACAGTCACCGTGCCTGTGGATGAGCTGGCCGTGACAGGCAGGTCCGCCGCCGCGTTGATGGCGGCGGCCAAGGCCGTGGCAACGACCGTGGCGGTGTCGCCGGATGCGACTGCCGCTTGGACACGCTGTCCCGCGATATAGATCGACAGCACCCCGGCGGAAGTCGCCGTACCGCTGATGGCGATGGTTCCTGTGGCGGCCACGCCAGCGCCCGGCTCGTCTAAGGGCAGAATCCAAATCTCACCCAGGGGATCATTGGCCCTGGCCATTGTGTACATGCGCGCCAGCATGGAGCCGCGCCCGCATAGATTGATCGCGTCGCTTTCGCTGCCGACGACGACGGGCTTGTTCGAGATGCCGACACCGGCGGTCAGCTTTTGGCCGATCAGCAGGGTCTTATAATTCTGCGCGAAATAACCCGCCTGGCTGTTGTCCATCTCGGCATAGAACAGAGGCAGGCGGATATTGGACGGGATATTGTTGAACGGCACGGTCATGGCGGAGTCTCCCTTTATTTACGGCGGGGATTGATGGCGGGGCTTTGTTCCTCGGCGGCCTGCTCGGGCGGCTCGGATATGACGACCTCGCCGGTTTCAATGCGGCGCAGCCAATAGATATGGTCGTCCACGAACCGGCCCTCGGGCGGCAAAACGCCACCTTTGTCGGTATCGGGAACATCCAGGCCAGGGGCCGGTTTGACATAAATCTTGGGCATGACGGACGCTCCTAAGCGGGGGGTAAGGGGATGCGGGTCTCGTGTTCGATGCGGCCATCCGGGCCGGGATATCCGCCGTGGTAGCCGCCTAGTTCAGGATCGGTCACAGGCGGCGTATTGGGATCGGCGGCGGGATCGATCATGTCCATCTTGATCCGGACCTCTTCCAGATCGCCCAGTGCCGCCAGATCATCCGCCTGACGGCTTGGCATTTCGGCCTCGCTGACCATCGAAAAATCCAGGCGGTAGAACATGCGCGCGCGGTCCATCGCCAACAGGTCGCCGCCCTCATAGGCGATTGGTCCGTCGTCCGCAGACGGCTGCCAGCCCAAAATCGCGCGCCAGACATCCGTTCGCAGGGCGGTAAGCCCCACCCGCGCGGTCTGTCCGCGCTCATCCGCCGCATTCGATACGCCCACCATCACGGCAAAGCGCTCGGTCAATCGGATCGCTGTGACGTTCTGGGCCAGCATCTCGGCTTCGTCCGCCATGGGCACGACCCATGCCGCCGGAAGCTGCAGGGCCTCGGTGTCCATGGCCGCCTGAAACTCCGCCGCGCCCGCGACCCTTCCGGCAAAGGATGTCGCCTTCAAGCGGAGGGCCTGAATGATCATTGCAAGGTCAAGCATGGTCTTATCGTTTCTCGGTGATGCCGCGACGCACCGCGTCCATGATGGCGGCCTCGGCTCGGGCCTTGCGCTGCGCCATGGAGTCGGTCATGTAATTGCCGCGTGGCGAGATGCGCCAGGGCGTGGCATCGGCATGCTTGCGATGGGTTTTGCTGCGGCCCGATCGACGCACGCCGTAATGCAGAAGAGAGGGATAAAAGCCGTCGGTCTTGAACGATCCGTCCTTGGGATCGCGCGGCGAGACCACGACCATGAAACCCGGTTGGCTGACCCTGTAGGTGATGGATCGGCGCAACGCGCCCGTGGCCATCGCCGGATAAGCGCCGGCCCGACTGGGGCCGTGTCCGGATACCAATTGCCGCGCGCCTTTTTGGACGTCGCGCCCGATCTTGATCATGGCGACGCGCATGAAACGCCGGTCGAAATGGTGGCCCGAATACCCTGCGGTCGAGATGTCGATCCCGAAAAGCGCGGCTGAATACGGCATCAGATAGCCCCCAGTTCCTCGGCCTCGATCACTGTGAAGTGATCATGATTGACCATCGGCGACACACGGCGCACCCGAAAGCGACGTCCACGCCACTCGATGACGTGGCGCGCGGTGATCTGTTCGGTGCTCGTTCTAATGACAAACTGATGCGTGACGGTTTTATCGATCTGCTGCGCAGCCATATAGGCCGCCCCGACAACCGGCGTGGCCCATGCCCACACGCGGACAGGCACGCCGAAATCCTGGTCGACGCCGTAAGCTCCGTTTGGCGTCTCGCTGACAGCGCGGATATCGATGCGTTGGCGCAGTTGGCCAGCACCAGGGACTTTCATGACTAAACCCTGTTAAGCGAGGGATGGGACGATATAGGGATCGATGAGGCTGTCGCTGACGCCAGAAGGCAGAAAGCTTGCTGTCGCTGTCTCCCCGCGCAGTACCGTCTCGCGGTGGTCATAGAGCGTGCCTACAAGCAATTTCATCCAAGAAAGGATGGGAGCAGGCACCTGGATGTATCCTGTCTGATAGCGAATCTTGACGCAGGCTTCGCGACGTAACGTGTCGGGCCAGGTCTTTCCATAAACAGGCGTTAGCCGCGACAGAACGGAGCCTGGCACAATCTCATAATCCGTGGACGGCATGACCGTGCTTACCCCGGAAGGATCGATATAGGTCAACGATGTGATGCTGGGGTTGGGCGGCTTTGGTAAATCGATGGGCGATCCTCTTGTTGGAAAATCCGCCAAGAGCAATTCCCATGTCTGTTGGCCAAGCGCTCGGCCTGTGCAATCTTCCGCGCGCTGTCTTGCTGCGCGGATCAGTTCTTCGATCACAACGTCATCGTCGGTCGTGTCGACGCGCAGATGCGCCCGCGCTTGGGCAACCGTCAAAGGTTCCAACGCCGGTGGCGTGATCAAGACGAGTGCCATGCTGGATTATTTCTTGGACTTTTTGACTTGTTTCTGGATGGGTAATGTGTTTTTTCCATTGGCTACCTGCCCATTAACGTCGCTGTTTTCTTCATTCGCCAGCGCATCAGAGGGTTCGGCGGCGGGATCGATCTCGAGATCGTTGTTTCCCGCCAGGTCCCCAGCGTCGCTGTTTTCTTCAACCACCAGCGCGGTGCCTGCGAGTTCGGACAAAGCCCAGTCTTCTTGAATCGCCACAAGGGCCAGGTCACCTTCCACGATTTCGCCAAAGACAAAATCGCGTGGATGCACCTGTCCATCTGGAACGCCCTTGAATGGCTTCTGTACAGTGGCTTTCATCGGAAACCTCATAAGTAAGCAAGTCGGGCGCGGCATAGACCGCGCCCGATGCGATGGAATGGAAGGATTACGCCTGGTTGGCCTGCGGCTGGATAGCAGCATGGCCGCGCAGCAACATGGCGCAAATCGGCGTTCCTGTTCCATGGGTGCCGGAGAAGTCGGCCAGGAGTTTGAGATAGCGCTTGCCGCCCTTATAGCCGAAGCGATAGGCGGCAGGCGATGCGTGGGCGCTCGTCAACGCCTTAATGATTCCCGTGCCCGTCACCGTTACGCCGTTCATGTCAGCAGTTGTGACATCAACATAACTCGAATTGTCGTCGCTATGGGTCAGCTTGAACTCAATTTTATTGGTGGCATCGAACGTGATGCCACCAGCGGCGATGCCAAGTAGGATTTCAGCTGCGTCATAGCCCTGAAGATCGATGGCCGCCGGGATGTTATCGGATGTCATGCCTGCGGGTCCGATGATCTGGACAAGGCTGGTATCTGAGTGAAGGTCTTGCATGGAACGCTCCCTATGAATGGTGGATGATCATGGGTGGGGAGACCCATGGGCCTCCCCATAAGATGGCGATTAGGTCGAGCACTTCAGAAGCTTGATCGCCTCGAAGTTCTGGATACCGCCGCCGACACGCTTGGTCGTGTAAAACAGCACATTCGGCTTCGAGGTGAATGGGTCGCGCAGCACCCGGATTCCCACGCGATCCAAGATCAAATAGGATCGCTTGAAGTCCGCCAAAATAACTGGGAAAGCGTTCGCCCCCTGCGACGGCATGTTGTCATCCGTATAGACAGGCTTGCCCAAGATCGTGCTGGGCGCATCGGCCATTGTGGGTGGTGCCCACAAGTAGTTTCCTTGACCGTCCTTCATTTTGCGAATGGCTGCCAGGACAACATCCGACATCAACCAAGCCGCGCCTGAACGGTACCCCTGCTTCAGGGAATGGTAGAGATCAATCAGAGCATCGGCAGGAGCGGAACTGGCGAACGCCGCCGCCGCGCCGGTGATGGTAAAACCAAGGCTGCCCCAGCTATAGCTGCTATTGGCCACGGTCGGATAGGACAAGAGGCCACGTGGTTGCTTGACACCGGTGCCGGAGATAAAAGCGGCCCCTTCTTTTTCGGCAAAGACCGTAGACACTTCGTTAGCCAGCCATTGCTCGAGATTCATGCTTGCATCGTCCAGCGCAACGGTGGTGGCCCCCGGCTGGGCATAGAGTTCGGCAACGCCGAATTCCAACGCCGACAGTCTGGGCGTAACGGTTTCGGGGCGAGACTCTTCCTCGGCTACCCATCCGGCAGTGGCCCCGCTTTGGTTAATGAGTTTCCTGTAAATGGGCGCGCTAATTGACATGACCGTGGCCAGGCCACGCATAGCTGATACCGTGGTCAGAACGCGGTCGATAGCCTTTTCCATTTGTTCGGGAACAACATAACCGCCATCGGGATCAGAACCGGTGACCAGCTTAGCGGAGACTTGCATATCGCGCAGCTCCGCTTCCCCTTCACCTTTCCGGAACCACTGGTTAAAGGCTTTTTGATGCGCCGCCTGGGCAGGGTCCAGCGCTGCGCCGCCGGGAGTTCCCAGACGCTGCGTGGCGATAGCCGTATTCACGCGATCCAGCTCTTTTTGCAAGGCGCTGATTTCGGCATTGATCCGATCCACTTTCTCGGTTCGGACCACGTCAAGCCCCTTACGCAGGTCGGCTTGGGCGGCGCTGTTCTCGGTTTTGAACGCCTCGAATGCGGCGTTCAATTGGTTCAGCAATTCAACGGGGTCAGACATATAGGCTCTCCTTTGAGCGAAGGGTGGATATGGCCTGCGTGATCGCATCGGCCAGGGCATTGCCAGCGCAAGGCATGGCGGGATCGGCAGCGCCAGGCATGCCGGAATTTGCGTCGCGCATCAGTTGGCGGCGCTGCGAACGAGGCAGACCGGCCTGCGCGAGGATAAGATCGATCTTGTGCCGAGCGGCAAGATCGGCGCGCGCTGATGCACGCGCATCGACCGATGCCTGGGACTCAATGACATCATCGGCAAAACCTTTGGCTACGGCGTCAGAAGTCGTCAGCCAGGTCTCGGCATCCATCATGGCGGTAATATTCGTAAGGTCATCACCGGTGCGTGCGGCATAGACCTCGGCCATGGATTTATCGAATAGCTCCAGAGTGGCGGCCAGATCGCGCATGTCATGGCGGTTCCCAATCGCCAGAGACCAGGCGTTGTGGATCATGATAAAAGCGCCTTGGCCTATCTCAATTCTGTCGCCCGCCATGGCGATGACAGAGGCAGCGGAAGCTGCTAACCCCATCACGCGCACGGTAATATCACTGGGATGCTCACGCAGCAGATTGTAGATCGCCACGCCTTCGAAGAAATCTCCGCCGAAGCTGTTGATCCGCACCGTTACCGGACGATCACCGATGGCGCGTAAGGCGGCGGCGCAGCGCTTGGCCGTGAATCCCTCGCCTGTCCATGGGTCTTGGCCGATCACGTCATAGATCGAGATTCCGCCATCATCGGGCGCGGCGGCGCAGGGCTGCCAGCGCGACAGCACATGCGTGGGAACGTCCCAGCTATAGCCTTTGGGGCGCTCAAAGGCCTGGAAAGATGGTAGGGAACGGCGGCTCATGGGGCAGTGGCCTCTTGAGATGTGGCTGGTTTGGGTTGGGAAACTGGGTCCATGCTGTCGGCCCCAGGATCATCTCTACGGCCCATTTCCTGCAGGCCTCGTATTTCATTGGGCGTCATCCATGGCCGATGACCACCGGAACCCAACGCCTGGGCAAAGAAGGTGGCCTGGTCTGCCAGTGTCCCACGCAGTAGGCCGCGTTCGTTGAACTTGGCCTTGTAAACGCGCTTTTCCGTAGAAGTCAGCAGACTGCGGCGGATGGTCTGTTCCCAGGCAGTGAACCAGGGCTGTAGCGCGTGCTGGACGAAGTAAATCCCGAGCTGCTCGATGCCCGATCCCCAACTGGTATCGTCCATCATCAGCAGGGGGCGGGGGACACCAAAGACGCGCGCGATCTCCTCAATCTGATGCCGCCGGTTTTCGATGTGCTGCGCTTCGGCTGAGGTCGTCGAGAACCTCTCGGGCTTCATCCCCTCTTCCAAAATCATCCACTTATGGGCGTTTTCGGCCCCGGCGAACCTGTCCTCCATCGACTGGCGCAGAAGGGCCTGCGCTTCGGGCGACAATTTATGGGGATGCGTCAACGCACCCCCGACCATCATGCCGTTACTAAATAGCCGGGCGGCGGCGGTCTCTGCTTGGAGCGCAAGGCCAATGGCCTCACGCGCCAGCTTGGTACGTGATAGGCCAAGGATGCCGTCATAAGACAGGCCACGCAGATGAAAAACATCGGAGGCGGGCAGATCGATGACCCGTCCATCTGACCGGGTGTAGTGATAGACAATGCTCCAATTCGCCTGTTGTTCGGGCTGAACGCGCTCAGGATCGATCGGTATCAGGGCTGACACACGCCCCCGCGACCGGACAATCATGGCATAAGCGTTGCCATGCACCAGGGCGCGCATCTGCATCAAGGACCGAAACTCCATGGCCGACTGCCAGTCGTTCGGCTCGGCATAGAGGAGGTCGTAGAGTGGGTGCTCGATTGCCTTGCGGCTTTGGTCGTCGTCCTCGTAAAGATGCAGCGGCAACATGCCGATGGCTGAAGAAATCAGGTCCACGCAGCGAAAGACCGCCGTGTTATGTAGCGCGGAAAGCGCTGTGACATAAACGCCGGAAGCGGTTTGCGATCCACCGCGCAGATACTCCAGCAGATCGGGATCGTACAAACTTGTGAATGTGGCTCCCGCCGATGCTTGGACATTCTTATGCTGGAGACCGGCAAGCGCAGCACCGATCCGGGAAAGCAGACTCATATGTTGCTCTCTCCCCTAGACCATAACGATGCCGCGCGTTTCATAGACTGATGGGCCTTGCACTTCCGGGTTAAGCCCCATCAACGCGGCGGCATTGAACGCCGCCATCAACGGGTCGATCTTGGCCACCCCGGCTGCCTGCTTGGTGATGATAATCGCGTTTCCGCGCGGTTCGACTTTGGCATTGCCAACAGCCCAGGCCATGATCCTTTGCCCGGCGTGCCAGGCCGTGCCGTCCGCCAATTTGCGTTCGAGCGTCTTGATAGCTCCGGTCAGTTTCCAGCCCTGGGGGATGCCGACGATCTTGTCGCCGTTCACACCGCGTTCGTCCAGCGCGTCCACAATCGCGCCGATCCCAGCAGGATCAAGGCCGACCCTGTCCATTTTACTGCTTTCTTTGACTTGCTCGACGATATCGGCGATCTGCGCGATGTCATCTCCCAGACGCTCAACCAAGATCAGATCGCCATCTCTTGCAAAGTCGTGTAGGCGCGCGGCTTCGGACTTACGGCGCTCCAGCACCGAGGGATGTGCGAAGGCGCGCGTCCACAGCAGCCAGTCTCGCGTGTTCTTGTCGCGGCCACACACGCAGATAGCCAACAGATCGTCCAGGCCGCCGCCATCAATGCCGATGGTGATGACATCCGAGCGTTCAATCAGCTCCTCTAGTGTCAAACCCTCGAGTGAGCAGCCTTCCCAGTAATCTGCACCCGCCCAGCGGTCGGACTGCAGGGCCAGACCAATCTCAACATTCAAATGTTGCGACGCCCAGCGGCGAAGCTCCGCCTCACCAGCCGCAACGGCGGCCTCGTAATCTGGGATCAAGCGTTCGACCGATATCGACTTTCCATTGTTGGGCGTGACCATCCACCAATTGGCCGGGTTGCGCCAATCGATCCCCTCAGGGAACTCATACAGGATCGGCAGCAGGGGAATTCCGTGAAGCCGTCCATCCCGCACCGCGCGCGCCTTCGCCAGTTCCGCCGCAAAGACACCCGAAGGCGGTCTTTCGCTTTGCGTGGTGACGCTAATAAGGAATCCCTCAGGCTGCGAGATCAAGCCTCCGCGCAACTGGCCGATTACCCTGTCGGCATTGGGATAAGCTGCGATGACGTGCAATTCGTCCAACAGGATGCCGACAGGTTTGGAGCCTGTGATAACCTTTGGATCGAAGCTCTTGATTTTCAGAAACGCGCCGGTCGTGCGGTAGGTGATCTGTTTTTTGTGATCCTGTATATGACACTTGGCTTTCAGAACCGGATCGGCTTCGATCATCCCCAGAGCCTGACTATAAGCCAGGCTGGCGATCTCAATCGTTGGAGCGATCAGAAGTAACTCGGCGCGCGGGCGGGTATTGTGAAGCAACGCCGTTACCATAATCCCTGCGCTGCCGGTGGTTTTGGAATTCTTCTTGGGAACTAGGCAGAAGATTTCACGGATATGCCGTGTCCTCGATGATGCGTCCCACGATCCATAAAGGGCGCGGACCATATCGCGGAACCACTCGCCGCCCGCATCGCGCAGCATAGGTTGGCCCGGAACATCGGGTAGACGCAGACGGTTGAAGATTTGTACGCCGCGTTCGGCTTCGGCCATATTCAGCGGTAAATTTGGCAGTAGGGACCGACCCGAGCGGAGACGATCCGCCCAGTCCGGACATGATAAATCCCAAGCCATCAGTTCAGCAGTCCGGCCCACTCCGTACCCTGCTCGGCATTCTGGGCGGTGATATCGGCATGCTCTTTTTTACCCAAGTCATCGGCTGGGGTCGATGCGGGACGAAACATTCCCAGGTGCTGGCCGATTTTGACCAAGGCCGCCAACTTGTCGTGCAGTTTCACCTTCAGGCTACCGTCTTTGCCTTGAGTGATTTCGGCAATGGCGGCGGCGGCCTCGTCGTTGAGCTGATCGCTGTCGACCAGAAAAACCTGATTGATGTCTCCGTCGTCGCTTTGGTTCCGGCACCAGCGCACCACTTGCCTGATATCGGAGAAACCCAGCTTGGCCAGTTCGGCCAGGACCATATCTTGTGTGACTCCGCTGCGCGATTGTACCAGAGCGCTGCGACGTTCCATCTCGGCGACCACCTTAACAGACCTTAACAGGCGCGAGGCCTGATGCACAGCTGTCGCGGCGCTATAGCCAGCAGAGATAGCTGCCTGTTTTCCATTGCGATTCTCAAGGTAGGCATCCACAAAGCGGCGCTGTCGATCTGTCAGAGAGCTTAACATCGATCTCCCCACCTAAATCCGGGCAAAAAAAATCTGCGCGTGGGATGGATGTGCGGTCCAGGGCATTAGGAGCGGTAGACTTTCTGCCCCCCTCCCCCCGCCAGACTGTCGGCATCACCCTCTCGCGCCCACGCTTGGCCTGATGGCACAGGAAGCACATAGGCTGCCAGTTACGCGCATCCCAGAAGAGTTCCGGGTCGCCGCGATGCGGCTTGATATGATCCACCGTATTCGCGGCCTTGCCGCACGCCACACAGGCATAGTTGGCGCGTAGATAAGCGTCCCGCGCCCGGCGCCATTCGGGCGTGTGATAGATCGCACGCGCCGCCTTGGTCCGTTTCTCCCACGCTTCCCGCCGCTCGGCTTCGGTCTGCATGGGACGCCGCACCGCGCGCAGATCGGCACACGCGACCCGCGATGTCAGGCAGCGCAGCGGCATCAATATCCTCAAGCTTTTAGGATGATCTCAATAAAAAAGGCCGCTCGGGGCGACCTCTTCACCGGCACTTCGACCAGCGTGACAAAACTGTGCCACGAAATGTTACAAGTCGCAAGCACGATCTCAACGGCCAATATGTTACGTGTACGGATTTATGAGAAAGTGTCCGAGATGGGCCATAAATAGGCGTTGCCGTCCGAATTATATCCGGCTAATATTATCTTATGGATCGTGACGATCTGTCCGCGCTGGCGGGACCCAGTAAATCTCTTGAGGAGATATGACAATGACCACCAACGCCGCAGCCGATTCGATTCTAGATCGCCTAGACACAGCCATAAAAAACAAAACGCCCGACTGGCGCGGATTAGCACAAGAGTTTTGCGATGGCGAATGGGGAGAATCAGAAAAATATATCAAAGATATGTCCAACAGATACGACAATACCTTTGTTGCTCCAAAATGGATGACCAGTGGAGATCAGCGTCGCGATGGGCAGGAGGCATACGGCTCTAACTGGGTAACAGGCCTGCCGGATGGCGGAGCGATAGTTTGGGGTAACATCCCCCCAAACGGCTGCAAGCTATTTATCGTTGGATTAGAGGATGTAATGCATGTAGGCCGATTAGCTTATGCGACGAACGGCTACCCTCTATAGGGAGGGCAGCTATGAAATTTATCGAAGAAAGAGCCCGGGATGACCTTGTATTTGATCCACTTCCTGATTCGTGTTGGATCAGTGTGGACGACAAATTAGGCATCCTCGTCAGCGTCAGATATAGCGAGCCACTCAGCCGTCTCCTTCGTTTGTTGCCGAATAGCAAATGGGAGGCGGAATACAGGCGCTGGAGATATCCTTTCTCATCCGGCGATGCCATCCGCCGCGCCATCCCAGAAATTGAGCGTCTTGCTGCTCTGGCGCACGAGAAGTCCGAAAAAGAAACAGAACTGCGCGAGGCTCAAAGAGCCAGCGTTACTCAAATTAAAAATGACGAGCGGAGAGCACGGGAACGGCAGATCGCCATGGCACAGCCGCGGCCTTTGCAAACACAATTCCTTAATGTAATTACGGGGCGGCCACGATTTGCCATATCTCTTGAGGCAATTGGCGACAACATGAAAGCCCTTGGACCCATGGTCGGCTTTCGATCCCGCAACTGGGTCGCACGCATATTTGGCTCTGATGGCCGCGGCGGATGGGCAAGAGTATTTGTTAGTGGCGCGAAGGATTACTGTAGATCAAATTCCGTTGGATCACGCGGGATATATGTCACTTATTTCTTAGAAGAAGGACCGATTTACGAGGTAAGTTCACCACAGTCATGGAACTCCACTGAGCGATATTTTCTCCGGATCACCAATAGTCAGCCACAGCGTCTCACCAAAGAAGAGGTTGAGCAATGTCTCGTAAAATAGGACTCGGCGTTGATGTCCTGACTGCGGCGCGAGAAAGAATCGCTTGGACGTTCGACACATTTGAGCGCATTTACGTTAGTTTCTCTGGCGGGAAAGATTCAACCGTCATGCTGCATCTGGCGATGGATGAGGCTCGGATTCGGGGACGTAAGGTTGGATTGTTGTTTGTTGATCTTGAAGCTCAGTATCGCTTGACCATTGAGCATGTCGCCGAATGCTATGACCTCTATCGAGAGTTGGTCGATCCCCATTGGATTGCGTTGCCGTTGATCCTCCGTAATGCAGTTTCGCAATACACACCACGATGGACTTGCTGGGACCCATCCGCCCGCGATTTATGGATACGCGAGCCTCACCCACAATCTGTTAAGAGCCCAGAAGCATATCCTTGGTTTCGACACGAGATGGAGTTCGAGGAACTCGTTCCAGCTTTTGGCCACCATTTTGCCGCTGGGAAATCAACTGCCTGCCTTGTAGGCATTCGCGCTGACGAGAGCCTTAATCGATTCCGCACACTCATTATCGACAAGACGCGGTTCGAGGGGCGCTCATGGACGACATCATGCGGTGGGCCGCTCTGGAACATATACCCGATTTACGATTGGCGGACGGAGGATTTATGGACCTACCACGCGAGAACAGGAATGCCCCATAACAAGCTTTATGATCGAATGCATCTTGCTGGACTGACACCCCATCAGATGCGTATATGCCAGCCCTATGGCGATGATCAACGTAAGGGGTTGTGGTTATATCAGGTCATTGAGCCCGAGACATGGGGCAAAGTCGTAGCCCGCGTCAACGGTGCCAACAGCGGCGCTCTTTATGCGCAGGAGCGCGGCAATATCACGGGGGTTTCTAAAATCAAGAAACCTCCCGGCCATACATGGGAGAGTTTTGCCGAGTTACTTCTAGCATCCATGCCTGCGCATACAGCAGAGCATTATCGTAATAAAATTGCCGTCTTCATCAAGTGGTACGAGGACCGCAGCTATCCGAGCGGCATCCCCGATGAAGGGGAGATGAATGATCGCAAAAAGCCAAGCTGGACTCGCATCTGCAAGGCTCTTCTGAGAAACGACTATTGGTGCAAGGGGTTAAGTTTCTCGCAAACAAAGAGCGAGTCGTATGAACGCTATCTCAGTGTCATGAAGAATAGGAGGTTACGATGGGGGATATAGCAGCATTGAGCGCGGCTTTGGTCGAGGCCATCTCTGTACTGCCACTTGACCAGCGGGTTGCTGAACTCAACCGCGTGCGCACAGAACTACATTTGGTCAGCCCATTTTCTCAGGAGCCAGTCGACCTAATCCTTTGGGTTAAAGCTGAGGAAATCGAAGCGAACGATTACAATCCGAACAAGGTGGCCCCCCCAGAAATGCGCCTCTTGGAGCATTCAGTGCGCGAGGATGGATATACGCAGCCAATTGTCACCTATGCAGATTCCGATGATTCCCGTACAGTGATCGACGGGTTTCATCGGAATCGCGTCGGACGCGAGACTTTAGATATACGGGATCGGCTGCACGGCTATCTGCCGGTCACTACAGTGAATACTGACCGTACGTCCAGATCAGATCGGATCGCCGCTACAATCCGCCATAACCGCGCGCGCGGGCGGCATATGGTTTCAGCCATGTCGGACATAGTCATAGAACTATCCAAGCGCAATTGGGACGACAAGCGGATCGCCAAAGAACTGGGGATGGATACGGACGAAGTACTTCGTTTGAAGCAGATCGGCGGATTAGCTGAGCTATTTTCAGACCGAGATTTTTCTGAAGCATGGGACACACAATGAATAAGCTGCGCAAGCCTGGCCGGCCACAGATGATGGAGGGCGGAAAATCGATAGAGGTCTATCTGTCCGAGGCGGACCGTGCGTTGGCGCGGGAGATCGGCGGCGGAGTTATCAGTGTGGGCATTCGTTTGGCGCTGGCTGCGGCGAGGCGGCTCCGTGCCAAATCGCGGTGAGCTCACGCGCTCTCGGGCGCATCTTATCGCTGCGTCCAGAGACTACCCCGGCGCGTGGCGTCAGTACGACGCCTATCGCCAAGATCGCGGGAGAGGGCTGCCAGACTGGCCGGAGTGGTGCTACTGCCCTATGGCGGCGGCCTACGCCATAGTCAGCGGGGGCGGCCCTCACAGGCTCGGCGTGGGTGATATCGCCGGGGTGAGTCGCCTCGCGGCGCTGGCTGCCTGGCGACCAACGCAGGGTATCTACCGCTATGATCCCGCGCTCTACGCCGCCCTGGCCGACACGTCGATCTCGGGCGACCTGCCATGCGATATTCTCTACCACCTTCCAGAGTGGTGTGTGTATATCGACACGCCCGGACAGCAGGCCTATGGGGACCGGCTGCACGGATTTTTTGCACATCTTGAACGCGACGCCAACAGCGGGATCGAGGAGCTGCGGCTATTGTTGGATACCGATGCAGGCCTGCATCCGCAGCCCCTGCATTTGGGGGCATGGACGCTGGATGAGGCCATCACTCGCGCCATCGAGTTGGCGCAGGCCAATGTTCGATCCATCGCCCCGCCGGTCCCTGATCTCCCGCCGTCGCTGGGCGCGGACATACGTCAAACGGTCGAGCCGCTGATATCCCTACTGCTGTATCTATGCGCCGACGATGCCGAGATCGGCGATAGCACACGCCGTCCGGCCTATCCTCGTCCCATCAGGACCAAGCTGGGCTGGCGTCTATTTGCACCGGACCAGCCCACGATATGGGATGTTGGCGTCCGCCTGGGCGCGGCCCTGCGGCGCGCTTACGCCCTGCACGATACAGACCAGTACGAGATCGACCCGCAGACAGGCCGGACCAGGCCCCGCGCCCATATCCGCCGCGCGCATTGGCACACCTATCTCGTCGGCCCAGGCCGAACCGCACGCTGCCTGCGCTGGCTACCCCCAATAGCGGTCAACGTCGATGATGTGCCTGATCACGCACCACCCTGCCCACCATGAATCTCTTGATCCGACAGTGCGACCAGCAACCGATAGATCGCGCGCATCTTGGCTATTTGATCGTCAGCGGTGCTGCGGGTCATTTTCCGCTCATTGACCCATCGCGGATAATTTTCGATGCGTTTTTGCAGTTCACGGTGCGCGCACTCAGCTAGGTCTTTTCTGCTGTACATCATCCTTCCCCACAGTTCGGACGACACAAGTAATTCCAGCGATGATCCGGTATGAACTCTCTGCGACAGCGCAGGCACAGTCGTGGGGGACGCGCGGCTGTCTGCTCGGCCTTAGGCACCCAGTAGCGCAGGGAGTGCCGCACTAGAGACGACTGCAGCCGTAAATCCGGGTGCGTGCGGTTAATCAGGCCCTCAAAGTGAAGCCGAGCCAGAGCCTCCTTTGTGACCCTATCGAACGGGATCGGCGCGATGGCATGGGCGATCTCATCCGTGTTCAACCACCTTTCCTTGGGCATCAATACCAGCAGCTTTTTGGCTCTCTGCCTCCATGCGATTCTACGCGCAGCCATCGCTAGACCCCATAAAACCGCACCAGATCGTCCAGGGCATGGCACAGATCGGTCACGGCAGCGGCCTGGCGTTGAGGGCGATTGGTCCAGCGGCGATCCTGATAGGCGTCCAACAAGGGCCGGTCGATCAACACTACGCTGACCAGCATATCCGATAGACGCCCTCCCACGGCCTTCAGGGCCTCGCGCAGACGCATCTCGGCATAGGCCTGCGCCTGGCTGGCTTGGGCGGTGTTGCCGCCGCCCTGCACCCGCATCAGCCGCGCCAGAAAGCCGCCGCCGGGCCGCTCAAAGCCACAGGCGCGCCAATCGGTGTACAAGAACCCTGCCGCCTGATGCTGCCGCTGGGTGATCATCCCCTGGCGCAACAGGCGGTCCACGACGCGCTGCGACAGCACCCGGCGGTGGATGACCGTCACGTTCGGTTCGTGCGGGTCGCATTCGGCTACCTTGGGCGCGTCCGCCTGCCGCGCGGCCTCGGGAGTCCCGTAATCCACTGACACCGCGTCCAACCTCAAGCTCCGCCGACGCCGCGCCATCAAGCCGCCTCCACCGTGATTTGCAGCCCATCGCCCAGCACACGCCGCAGCAGGTGGCCGTAATTGGTCTCGATCCAGTCCCGCGTGAACAGCTTGGGGACCAACAGGGCCGATCCGTTGATCCGACAGCCGCGAAACCAGCGGCGCGCGTCCTCAGCCCCAATCTTGGCGCGGCGCAGCGGCTCGCGCAGCTCGTCTGGGATGCCGTCCAGCAGATCATGGCTGGTATCAGGATCGGCGGCGGCATCGATCCCGCCATACCCGCCCTCGCGCAGTTTGGCGAAGTGATCTGGATCGATGATGAAACCCAAATCGGTTTTCCATCCTCGCGGATTTTCGCCGGTCAAAAACGAGCTGCTGCCCACCCGCGCCATGGCCCGGCGCCAGCCCTCCATCCCGCCGCATTCGGCAATCCGTGCGGCCAGCTGCCGCCGCCGACCGGGGGTCAAATCCAAAACCTTGATCAGCCCCG
Source organism: Alphaproteobacteria bacterium (assembly GCA_016699305.1). NCBI lineage: Bacteria > Pseudomonadati > Pseudomonadota > Alphaproteobacteria > Alphaproteobacteria bacterium. The sequence goes on along the minus strand of CP064970.1, from coordinate 2,043,090 downwards.
CCTCGACCGCCATCGCGTTCCAAGCTGCCACGGCCTGGTCCAGCGGGTCAGGCGGTTTATTCGATCCGGATTGATCGTCGGATGGATGGGGGGGTGGGTCGAGCGCGCCCGCGCGCTCCCCCCCTGATGGTTCTTGATGGTTCAATGATGGTTCTATAGTAGCGGATGCTGATTCTGCACCCCCCTGGTGCAAATCCTGCACCCCTTGGCGCAGATTCTGCACCGGTGCAAATCCTGCGCCCCCCTGGTGCAAATCCTGCACCCCTCCTCCCAAAGCATGGCCGGAATTCCTTGCATTTGCAGGGTTTGCAGGGGTGCAAATCTTGCGGGGGTGCAAATCCTGCACCCCATCACCCGATGAGAGGTGTCCAGCGGCATCCAATGGTCGCCACGTCTTGGGATTGGTGATCGTATAGACGCTGCTCGATCCCGGTTTCTTTTCCGTTTTCAGGTAACCATTCTGCTCCAACGCGCGGATAGCATATTGGGCAGTTCGCTCACTAACCGAACACTTCAAGGCCACGTTGGAAATGGAGGGCCAGCAGACACCCTCGTCATTGGCATTGTCCGCCAGCGCCAGCAATACGATCTTTTCTTTTTGCGGCAGCGGCGCATACCATGCGGCCGACATCAATTTGATACTCACACTGCCCTCCTATTATTTGCCGATTATCCTCAGTGGCACGCCCCAGCCGCGCAGGGTGGCTTGAACCTCGTCCAGGCTGCGGCATAGGGCGGCATGGCCGCGCCACAGGACCGTTTGGCCCAGGAAGGCGTCCTGTTCCGCCGTCAGGCGGCCTTTACCGGCCTTCATCTCGATCCAGCCGTGGTCGATATAGGCTGCGTTGATGGGGGTGGCATCGACATGCCACTCGATCAGCAGATCAGGGACACCAGCGCGGACGCCCATGCTTTTGAATATCTTGCCCTCCGCCGGGCTTCGTGCCCCGCCATTCGGGACATGACAAAACCGCGCGCATCGCGGGTCCAGCGCAAGGGTCAGCCACCTGGCCACTATCCGCTGCATGTCCTGCTCGGGGCGGCGCATGGGCTAGTTCGCCTTCTCAGTCTGGTGTCGTTCTATCGACGCAAGCCTGCAGCTGACGTCCAGGGCCTTTGCTATCAAAACTAGGACAAAGATGTCCCTTTCTCGTAGATCATCCATCTGCTTATAATCTTGCCACAAGGCGGTAACAGGGTCAGATTCCAGCGGGTTGTCTGATGTCGCCGCCAAACGCGCTTCGATCAACCGGATGCATTTGGAGAGATCCATGTCAGACGCCCCCTTCCTGATCTATGATTGTCCCCACTGCCTGCAGCCGAACGCGCGTTTTACTCTGGTGCAAGAAATGCCGCGTTATGAACGCGACCCGAGCCGCGGCATGGTTTCTTTCTGGCGATGCAGTCTGTGCGGCCTGGGCATGACGGCTTTGAACAAAGAGAGCGTTCAAATCATCTTTTCCAATAAAAATAGCTTTCCGAGGCGGCACAATCCAAAGATTGGCATCTCGGCGTTGCGCGAGACCTGGCCCAAGCCCTACTGGCACGACGCGCCTGGTTATTTGTCGGACGGAGTGAAAAAGCTTTATCTGGAGGCATGCGAGAATAGAAAGCGTGACAACCTGAACGGTGCTTGCATGTTGTTTCGACGGACGCTGGAAGTGGCGTTGAAGACAGCGTATCCGCACCCCGACGATACGCCCAAGCACAGCCTTGATCTGAAAAAGCGCATCAAATGGTTGGCGGGTAACGGCGTTCTGACCCGCAGTCTGTACGAATGGGCCGATGAAATTCGTGAGCTTGGCAACGGCGCCGCGCACAGTATAGAAACTCCCTCCGTCGCAGCAGCCGAAGACCTGGAAACCTTCACACGGCTTGTTCTGCAATATGTGTTCACATTGCCCGAAGCCGTACGGCTGCAACGAGAGCAGCGAAATCTTAAAGAAGCTCAAGCGGTCTGATTCCATCATTTCCCCCGCGCGGCGGTGTGGTCGTGCTGGGTCAGCCAATCGCCCAGCTCGGCGTGCAGATGGCGCGCGCGGTTGGCGACGTTGGGGCGCTCCAGGTGATCGACGTGCCCGTCGCTGAGGGCGTCGCCCAGAGCGCAGATCAGACGGCCAACGTCTTTATTCAGGTGCAGATCGTCGGGTGCGGCGGCGGTGCCGCTGCGCGACGCACCATCCAGCCCGGCCAGGCGCAGGACGTGGTTCACAAACTCCGGCCCCAGCCAGGCCGCCAGCCGCAAAAATTTATACAGGCAGGGCGCTTGCTGCCCCAAAACCCAGGCTTCCAGCGTCCGGCGTTCCACATCCAAGATGGCGGCGGCCTCGTCATAGCCATATTCGCGCCGAGGGCCGATGCTCTGTCGCAGCGCCTGGGACACCGCGTCTTCCACCGCCGCGCGGCTGATCGACTGGATGTGGATCGTCATGGTTGGCAGCCTTTCAATTTGTGGAAAATCCTGGGGAGCCGGTCAAAACGCCTCATGTCTTTGCCCTCCGGCTGCGGGTAGGGTGTTTCTTGGATACGGGGGGTGTCGGCGGGGCAGATGGCAGGCCGAAGAAATCTTCCGGACGCACCGCCCCGCCGGTCGCATCGACAATCCGCGCCATGACCCGTCTTCCGGGCACGCGCTGGCCGTGGATGTATCGGCATATAGCGGCTGGCGACACGCTAACGCTGGCCGCGAATGCGGCGCGCGATGGGTAGTTTCGATCAATATAGACAGCGAGGGCGTGAGTCATGTTTGGACGTTACCATCTTGACAATGAGAGTCAACAAATAAAATGCCCTAATGGTAATTTCAATTTTACCTCATCTGATTACAATAATGCCATGACAAATCGCATAAAAGAACGGCGCGAGGCTAAAGGTTGGTCGATGCAGCGCCTCGCCGACGAGATCAACCCGCCGACCTCCGCGCCTCAAATACTACGCCTAGAATCGGGCGAGAGACGCTTGACTATCGAATGGCTTGAGCGGATTTCGAAGGCTTTGGAATGCAAAATATCAGACCTTATGCCAACAGAGCTAGACGATGCTTTGGCGGATATGGATCTTAGCGTTATGTCTGCGATCATCACGGCTGTCCGCAAGAAAATCGTCGAAGAGAAAATGGAAGTCGATCCCGAGCAAGAGGCTGATTGGATTCTGACGATATACAAGCAGACCTTGGACACGAACGGGAGTGATCGTGAACGGATCGTCGAGAATGGCCGCCTTATCGCTGATAATGTTATTAAATTCCATAAGATACAGTCTGCCCAAAATGCACTAAGTGGGCCTGCACCGCGAAAGTCGTCCGACCGCTAAGCTATCGCGATCCGATCAACCGACCCAACCACGCCAAGGCGTTCGGACACTGGCTCTGCGGTAGATCGGCAATGTCCTCGATTCCCATGCGATCCAGCAAATCGGCCATGATCGCATCGGCTGGTCGTTTATGCATGTGCGTGATCTCTCGGATCAAGAGGCACAGAGCGCGGCTCTGCGCCAGCGTGATAGGACCGTCATGTGATTGCGGAGGGTTTGAACGCACAACAGTCTCGAGAAATTGATGAACAGCATCATCGTGTCTCCCCATTTTCTTGCTCCGTCTTAATAGGTTCGGGTTGCAACCAAGGGAATGGTCTGTGATGCCCGTAAGTCGGGCGCGTGTGCGACTGTGCCTTTTGGATTTCCTGAAGGATGGCCCAAGCCCCCGCTATTCCGTAGCGGATTTCAAGGGCTTCAGTGAGTTCTGTCTCGGCATCCATGAGGCGTATTATGACGGAACAGTTGTTAATGATGGGTTAATTTATTTGACAGATTATCGATTATCGGCAATCTTTTTTGTGGGCAACTAAAACCGGAGGGAATGAAAAATGATTACAGCCAAGCAAGTGCGTATGGCGCGCGCCGCCATGGACTGGACCATCGAAGACCTCGCCGGTACCGCAGACCTGGCCCCCAGAACGATTCAGCAGGTCGAGCGCGGCGCGGGAAACGCCCAAGAAACCACGCTTCGCAAGCTGCAAGAGACGTTCGAAAGTCGCGGCCTAGAATTCACACCCGATAACGGCGTGCGCGAGCACGACCGGACAGTGACGATCCTGGAATCGGAGAACGCCTATCTCGACTTGCTGGATGACGTTTCCCGCACGTTGGGCGATACGGGCGGCGAGGTCTTGATTGCATTCAACCAAGGCAGCCTTTCGACGCAGGAAGTGGTGGACCGATGGCTGCGTATGCGCCGCGCTGGTGTGCGTGTCCGTGCGCTATGCGATGAAAACGACAGCTTCCATCGGACGCCCCTGAAGGAAGTCCGCCTGGTGCCCAGCCGATATTTCATCAATCAGCTAAGCTTGCTCTATGGGAATAAGGTTTCTTTCAATGTGAATGGGCGCGTGGCAAAAAAGATCATCCTTGTGGAAAACGAGCTGATCGCGGCCCAGCAACGCAACATGTTCGATTTCTTCTGGCACAACGGCAAGATGCCCAAGGAAAGCACCTGCCCCGAGGACCAGAGGTATGATGCGCTGCTGAAGGGGTGATGCGACAAAGCTGCGCGCGGCCTGGGCGGGGTTACAAGTGGCAAACAATGATACCCATGATAAACCCGGAGACCGCCGCCAAAGCATAGGCGAATATGAAGGCTGATTTGTTGTCTGACATAATACCGCTCCGCGCTGGTGGCCGGAGGCTAGAAACCGTCACAGAGCAACGGCGTGCGCGCCTTTAGGCTTTCGCCCTGGACATAACGCCACCCTCCGGCCAGAGGCGCGGATGGCAGTCCCGACGAATCAGGACTGCCGCTCTGTGCGGGGTTTCTAGGCCCCGTGAAGGCACACGCCTTCGCGCAAACAGTAGGATGCGGTGGGGTTTGGGTCAATATTTAGGCCGAGACCTAACGACCCCTCACAATTCTCGCTTAGCAGTGCCCAGCAAGCCCTTTGTGGGCTTCAAATTCTTTCTTGGTCGGGAATAAGGATTTTGCATCCTCACTAACTTGAGGCCCCATCAAACGGCACCGATGGCGCGAAGCACGGCGGCTGGCTCTCGGTCGATGACTTGTAGCAGGATGCGCGCCGCGCGGCCTGGCATGCGGCGATGTTGTTCCCAGGCATGCACAGCGGTCACGTCAAACCCAAACCGCTCGGCGAATTTGGCTTGGCTCAACCCCAGCCGCGTACGCAGCCGCGCCACGTCAACCAGCTTAGGGACGCTGGCCGGCTGATAGGACGGAAGCTCGATCTCGCCGCGCGCATGGGCCAGAGCCTCTTTCAGGCCGCGCTGGACGGACCGGCCCAGAGGCGACGAGCGCGGCTTAGTGCCTTGTTTCTTCATCGGCATGGCGATATTCCTCCTTAATCAGGGTTGCATACCTGGACCAGGCTTTCTTTTCCGATGGGTCTAGGTCCTCTTTTTCCGCCTTGGCATAGACGGTCAGCAGATAGATCGTCCCATTCCCACCCAAGACGAAGTAGATCACGCGCGCGCCGCCGCGTTTTCCCCTACCCGGCAATGCCCAGCGCAGCTTCCGCAGACCGCCACTGGCTGGGATAACGTCCCCGGCATCGGGCAAAGCAAGCAGTGTGTCTTGCAATTCCGCCAGATCGTCCTCGTCCAACAGCTTTTCCGCCCTACGGTCAAACTCTTTGGTGCGTATGATCTTCATGGCTTGACTATAAGGCATTGTCTTATAGCTGTCAACTATATGTTACACGTATGTCAACTGATTGTTACGCGAATGTTAACTGCTTCCTCTTTGGTGCGTATGATCTTCATGGCTTAACTATAAGGCATTGTCTTATAGCTGTCAACCATCTGTTACACACATGTCAACTATTTGTTACACGAATGTTAACTGCTTCCTCACTAGCCCCCTTCCCCCAGCGACAAACTGACGCATGGCTTGGCGACGATTCCTGCCCACCGAGCAAGTGTCGGAAAACAATGGAATTACCTTTATGGAAATATTCTATTGACTCGCATTGTCGTTTTGGTAATATGAGGCACGCCAACCAGTAAGTGGGCGGCGAAACATGGGATGCCCGACGATGATGACGACCGAACTCATGGTGCGATTTTCGATGGCGGCGAAGGATGCGGCCGATCTGCTGCTGCGCTCGGCGGCATTGCGGCGGCAGGCGGATGCGCACAGCCAACGCGCCGCCGCCCTCATCGCCCAGCGCGACGCGGCCCAGCCCATGCTGGTGCGGTGCCTGTCCGCGCAGGACAAGGCCGCCATCGCCCAATACCGCGACAGCGTGATCGACGAAGCGCGCATCGTCGGCAGCCAGGGAGGACGCTGACATGTTCTGGAGAATTTTCGACCTCATATCCACCCCGGTCATGATTGCCTGCCTGCCGCTGGGTGTCTGGCTCAACTGGGATATCGGGAAGCTCGCCATCCAATCCAGCTCGATCGAGACGCTGGTTATGGCCGTGGTGCTGACCCTGGCTCTGTTTTTCTGGGTATGGGCGTATTTCACCTCGCCCAAGCCCGCCCCCACTCAGATCAAAACAGAGGGCGCGGAATGACTACCGCCACCGCCTGCTCGTTCTGCGCCAAACGCCATGACCAGGTGGCCGTGTTGGTCACCGCCATCGATGGCTCGGTGGCGATCTGCAATGTCTGCGTGGGGCAGGCCGACAGGATCATCCGGCGCCAGTACCAAGGGAAAGATCAGTCCAATCTCAACGTCCGGCGGCTCGCGCTGGGCGGCAGCATCACTACGGAAAAGGGAGACAGACCATAATGGATAATACCCCCACGCCTGCCGCGAACGCTGGCGAAATGCGATCATTCAGCCACTTCCTGGCTGAACACGAAGACGGCGAGTTGAATAACGAACTCACCGAGACGCTACGCCAGATCATCGGCGAGCTTTCAAACTACGCCCTGGATCATGGTGGAAAACCCAAAGCCATCTTAGGCGTCGTCTTCCAGATATCTCTTGATAACGGTGTCCTTGAAGTGACTGGCACGATCAAGAAACAGATGCCGCAGCCGCCGCGCGGCAGAGCTGTCTATTGGGCGACGCCGAATAATGGTCTGACAAGGCGCAACCCACGCCAAGGCGAACTGCCCTTCTTGCGAGACGTCACGGGGCAAAACGGCACCGCGATCAAGTCTGTCTAACCATCACCCCCCTAAAAAAGGAATCAACCATGAATAAAATGACCAGCGAATGCGCCACAGAAACCGCCGCCCTGGCGGCGTGGCTCGAAGAAAAACTGCAAGCAAGGACACTGAGCATCAGCGACGGCTCAACAGATGGTCAAACGCATGAGGTTATGATCTTGCCACAAGGGCAGAGCGTCGCATCCATCAAGCCGCTTTTGGATGAGTATCGAGCGGCTCCAGAGCGTCGGCAGGGCACAGCCCATCTTGACACGCTGGATAGCTTTATTGCGCACGTCAACCGCTTTAAGGATGACGATAGCGTTGTCTTTGCCAATATCAGCACGATAAAGCCATCTATCCTTGCGGTGCTGGACTATCACTGCAGAGGTGCAAAGGGGTCTCCACGCTTTGGACGCCACAGAGCCTCTTATGCCTGCCCGTTGTCGGAACAATGGGGAGAGTGGGGCGCATCGAATGGCAAGAAGATGAGCCAGGTCGACTTCGCTGCTTTCATTGAAAATCGCATCGAAGATGTCATCCCGCCGCCCGATCTTGATCCGAAGGAAGACGCAGACAAAAGCCTAACAGACCTATCCCGCCTTCTTGGCGGTAAGTTTGCTGGCCCACATGGACTGATGGAACTGTCTCGCGGGATTTCCATCAACGAGTCAGCCAAGGCAACACAGGCGGTGAATATCGCGTCAGGCGAAGCCACGCTGCAATACACCAGCGAACATCAGGATGGGCAAGGCCAGCGCATTCAGGTGCCGAACTTGTTCTTGATCGCCATCCCCGTTTTTAACGGAGGAGATTTGTATCGAATTCCGGTGAGGCTGCGATACCGCCTGGCAGGCGGCAGCGTCTCGTGGTTTTACGAGATGTATCGCAAAGACAAGGTCTTTGATCACGCCTTCCGGGAAATATGTCAAGGCGCAGAAAAGGGAACAGCCCTTCCTCTGCTCTATGGCAGCCCAGAGTAACACCCAAACCAAAAACCAGGAGAAACACATGAACGCCGTGGAGATGGAGGCATGCGCATGACGATGGATACCGCGAAAATGCAGGACATCAGCGACCGCCTATACGTGATCCAAGGCCTGCTGGAAGACCTGCTGAACGATATTCAAGCCTCCCAGGCCGAGGAGGAAGCCAAGCTGGGCATGGTCGACCCGTTCGTCGCCGCTTTGGACAAAGCCATGGCCGCCTGCGACCCGTATCCCGAGGTTAAGGGGGACGGGGTATGACGCCCGAAGAGCTCACGGGACGCCTGCAGGCATGCCGTTGCATGACGATGGAAGAGATCCAAGAGCGCCTGCGCGTGATCCGCTTTCTGACCGATAACCTGGTGCGGGACGTTATCGCGTCCAGGGCAGAAGCGGCGGACCTTTTCGCCGACCTGTTCGAAGCCGCCAGCGACCCGCAGCCTGACATCACCGACGAGGCAGGGAAATGACACCGGTTTCCGCCAGGGCGTTATCATGTGCGCCCATGGATGGAAGGGCGGCGGGGGGCCTAGGAAACCCCCGCCGTTTCCTAGCCTTGACATCCATCCCCCATTGCAGCCCCTGCATAGGAACAGTTCTAAGTCGCCTTCAATTTCAGCTTCATTCCAACCTGATTCAGGCTTTTGCTCAGAATTTTCAGACTTTTCTTTTCTCGAGGGTCTATTTTTCCATCGCAATTGATAATCTCAGTTGCAGCGTCAACAAGTGGGCCCAAACGCTCTATGACAGTTTCGTTGCTCGCTTGATCACCAACGGCAGCCACGATGGCATTGCACCCATCAACAAAAGCGTCCTTATCCGGCAAGATATGTCTAGCATAGGTTTTAATTCTATCTTCTTCGAGCGGCAGATCGGGACATGTCGCTATGACATAGCGAGATATGACCTCGGCTTCCTGTTTATCCAAAAGCCCATCGCATTTTCCAAAATACGCGAGAATGGATATTTCGTGCCCAACACGCCGGAGCGCTTGGCACAAAGCCATGCTCCAGGATGCAGAAGGGTCTGTGCAGATATGTTCTTCGAAAAATATCTTCATATTACCTATAGCTTGTCCAGTCGTTATATCGACAATACTACGGACGTTCCCGGCAATAAAAGTTCTGTATGCGTTCCTCTCATGGCAGAACGCCCTAATATAGGTTTTGCCGCTCTTTTTCTGAATTGTGCGAATAGTTATTCTGCGTTTTGTTTCATCCCCATTTCTGTCTACATAGACAATAAAGACAAAGAAACCAGGGACAGGAAAGTTTTCTCCACCGCTTACTTCCTCATCGTCATCTTCATCCCCAACCTGGACCGGCATTGGAGGAGGAGGAACTTCGACCTTCTGTTTAAAAAACAGTCGATCTTCGGTCAGCCGCTTCAGCGCGGAAAGCAAGCTATCGAAAGCAGCCGTCATGTTGTCACCTATAGTGTCCCTATGATTGCAGATCGACTAAAACTAAGAAATATCTACTCTAGGGTCAACCCCCACCGTCTCTCAACAGATTTGACATCCGTCGCGTGTTGTGGCACCCTCCGATTCGGATCTAAGAAATCCTTACAGGCGGTAGCCGCCCCGAAACATGCGGCTATTTTTATGCCCGTCGCACGGCGGGAGTGGGCGAATACAACACCCGCAAGGGGAATAAGCCCGCCTGGCCTGTACAGGTTCTTAGCTCCCGCCACCAGGGCGGGTCATAAGAAGCCCCTCTGTTGGCGCGTTCAACGCCATACAGGAGGCTTCAACTTGACCGCTCAGATCATCCCCCTGACCGTTTCAGACCTTAACACCGCGATCAACCACGAGCCGCGCGTGCGCGACTTGGCCATTGCCGAGCGGCTGGGGCTGGCGAATCCCCGCTCCATCCGTGAAATGATCGACGCCAACAAAGCCGAGTTGGAAAGTTACGGATCATTGTCGGCGGTGCCGACGATGATCGCCATCGGCAAAGGTGGACAGCGTGAAGTCACCGAGTACTGGTTGAACGAGGCGCAGGCCCTGTTGCTGTGCACCTTCAGCCGGACGGCCCAGGCGGCACAAGTCCGCCGGTCGCTCATCACCGTCTTCATGGACTGGCGGCGCGGCCATGCCGAGCGCATCATCACCGTCAAAGAACACCAGCGCATGTACGCGCCCAAGAGAAAGCTAGCGCAGGGTCCCGAACCACTGCCTGCGCCAGCCTCCCATTCCCTGCCCAAGCCGTCCGAGCCGACGCAAGCCGAGCGGATCAATCTCTGGGCCAGTATCGCGGTGGATATCGGCGGCATTCGCGCGCGCTGCGACAGCCTGGAAGCCACCTTCTTTCCCAAAGCCGCGAAACGGAGGGTGTCATGACCCCCGCCGTCACCGCCATGCTGGCTTTGGCTTGCGTCAACGTCATTCCCGAACCGCGCATCGTGCAGTCGGATGACGCCCTGTGGCAGCTGAAGGCCACCGCCCTGGCCGCCTATGTTCCTGGCACGACGGTCGCAGGCAATGAGCTACCCGCCACGATCATCCTGCCCAGCGATTGGGACGCAACCAACCCGCAGCACCGAGCCTTGCTGGCGCATGAGATGGCGCACCATATCCAAGCCCAGCTTAAGCGCGAGATGACCGTGATCGAAAAAGAGGCGCAGGCCAGCGCCGTGCAAGTCAAAGCTATGGGGGACGGACGATGAACAGAGAAAAAGACAAAGAGTTTAGCTGGGCCGTGTCCCCCGATGCGTCTTTTCGTGTTTCACGAATTCTCGCGCGGGTTAAGCGCATAAGCCCTGCCGAATACAGGAAACGCAAGGAGATGGATTGGGAGATGGACTTGGTGTGCGCGCATATAATCGGCGCGGTCGATTTAAGCAAACTTATGGAAGCCGATGCTTTTACGTTTCTGCATGATGTTTTTGGGATCGCCATGCATTTAGATCGGGAAAAATACTGCATCACTAATTGCTTCATCCCTCGGTGCGCGCCTGCGGGAGACGAACAATGATTCGAACCCACGACTCGCTGGGCGGCGGGGAAGTCCTGGACATCAGCGCCCAAGGCGTCCTGATCTCCAGCCTGGCCGGCAACCGCGCCTGTCACGAATTCTTCGCCCTGCCAGCACCAGCCCCAGCGACGAAAGACGACATCACCGATGCCATGGCCGATGTGGCTGTCCGCGTCAAGCTAAGGAGGGATTGAGATGACCAATGTGACATACTCGTATCACGACATCTTTGCTGACATTGTTAGCGTGCTCCCGAAAGACGACATCGTTGCGTTATTCTGGGTTAATCAGTACGGGCGCCGCGTGGTGTTGCAAAACGAGTGGATGGGCGATAGGCGCGATGCATCCCTGGCTATCCTGTATGCCGCAATGCAGCTGTTCGAGGATGAGCATAATCGTGATGATGTGATGTGGATCGATCTCGACCATTCGCGTCAGAGCCTTCTCACGCTTGTCAGCAATTTACTAGAAAGGCCCACGAAAAAAACGTGGAAGATCGAAGATCACAAGGGAACCCTTGGAAAGGACGCGCCATGACCACGAAATTTCGAGGCCGCGCGAAACGCGCCGCACGTCAGGGAAAAGAGCAGATGCGGATGGAAATGCTTGGCCAGAATGCCAGCGTCCCGATGCGCAGCGCCTTGGATGCAGTGACACGCATGGGCAAGGCCGAGGTGGAATGCCGCGGATCGCTGCGGAACGATGAGGAACGCCGCGTGATCCAGGCCGCGCGTGAGATGGCCGCGCTAAGCCGACAGACCGCCGACTCGACGACACAAATGTCGTCGAGATGGGACCTCAGCCGCCAACCGACGATGCATTGAGGGGTGTGACGATGCCCCTGCCCTACGAAAATGCCACTTCTGGTGCGTCTGCGATCAACGACGTTCAAAAGCTCGTGGAGAAATTTGGTTGCTCCGACTTCGGAGTGATGCAGAATTTCCAGCGCGGGGAGACCGTCGTTCGGTTCGCCTATAAAGGCGTTGTCGTCGAGGCCAAAGCGTCAGCCAACGGCTACGCCAGGGCGTGGCTGCGCGAGAATTCCTACAGCAAAGGCAGGCGGTGTAGCGAAGAAGAACACAGGCAGCGCGCCTTAAAACAAGGGCAACTCGCGGTCTGTTCGATCCTGCGGGATTGGATCAAAGCCCAGCTGATGGCTATCGAAACCGACGTATTGTCATTCGAAAGCGCATTCATGGGCCAGATACTTCTCCCGAACGGGAAGACAGCATCGGATCTCATCCTGCCCTATTTGCCAGACGGCTACCTTTTGCCAAAACCCGAGGTGGAGGAATGACTGACCCCCTTGTTTTAACAGCGGCGCAGGTCGCACAGATGCTGCAGGTCGAGGAAAAGGATGTTGTTCGTCTCCGGAATCAACGTCGTATTCCAGTCGTTAAGTTTGGTAGGCATATAAGGTTCAGAATCGAAGACGTCCGCGCATTCTTGGATGGAGCCGTACTGCCATGTCTCAATCACGCACCCCCGCTTGGCTTGGACGAGAGCCGGGAAAGCCGAACTGGTACATCTATAGCTACGACCCACGATTCCGACGGGTCAAACGACGGTCAACTGGCACTGATAATCGCCAGAAGGCTGAAGAAAGGCTTGGACGTTACATCATCGAATTGTCATTAGGCCAGCGACCAGGCCCGATTGAAACCCCGGAACGCTATAAGATCGCCACGGCACTCAGGTGGTACGCGCAAGAGCGTGGCAGAGAGATGGCATCATCCGGACCCGTCGGTTTCGCTGTAGAAAATCTGATGGCGTTTTATGCCAACGCCTATGTGTCCTCCATTACGCCAGAATCTCTCAAGCGGTACGAGAGAGAGAGGCGCGTCAAAAACGGCACACGGCCAGCGTCCATCAACTACGTCCGGCGGGAACTGGCCGTTCTTGCATCAGCCCTTTCCCATGCCGTGAAAAATGGGCGGCTGACAAGCCATCCTAAAATCGTGCTGCCGCCGCCCGGACCTGAGAAAGACAGGCATTTGGAAGAACCCGAGATATCCGCGCTTTTGGAAGCGTGTCACGAGCCGCACCTTAAACTTTTCGTGCTGCTCGCGATCAACACAGGATCGCGGAAGGGTGCCATCCTGGAATTGAAGTGGTGCCAAATAGATCTTGTGGGTCGCCTGATCTATTTGAACCCGCCGGGCCGAATGCAAACAACAAAGAAGCGCGCCATCGTGCCGATGAATGAGACGCTGCACCAGGCCCTGGTTGATGCGCACGCCGATGCACCGAAGACCCCCTATGTGATTCACTATCATGGCCAACCGGTTGCCGATATCAAGACGTCGTTTTCCGCCGCCTGCGTCAGAGCTGGATTAACCGGAGTGACGCCTCACACGCTAAGGCATACGGCTGGAACACTCATGGCCAAAGCTGGGGTTGATATGTTTTTCATAGGACGCGTTCTGGGGCACAGCATCCAAAGAACCACCGAGAAATACGCCCACCACCGGCCGGAATATCTGCGCACGGCCGTGGATGTCCTGGGACGAACGACTAGTTCTCGGTGAGAGCACAGTGAGAGCAACCGTGAGAGCAAAAGCGGTATTTTGGGTAACGAGGAAAGAAAAAAGCTTGAAAAATCAGCGAAAAGATTATTAAATTTTGCCACACCTGTACAATGGCATTGTAGAGGTCGGGAGTTCGATCCTCCTCGGCTCCACCAATAAAAACAACGGGCTAGACGCGATTGCGTCGGCCCGTTTTTTGTTGGGGTGAGAGCGGCAGTGAACCCACCACCGCAACAGAACGAAACCGCCACCTAAATCAGCAGATTGCTTTTAACTTTTCGAATAAATCCACTAGTATCCCTCCATGAGATTCCTAGATGAAGCGGTGATTGAGGTCCGCAGCGGCTCGGGCGGGCATGGCTGTGTCAGCTTTCGGCGCGAGAAATTCATTCCGTTTGGCGGCCCGAATGGCGGCGATGGCGGGCGTGGCGGCGATGTCCTGGTGCAAGGATCGACGGGACTTAACACGTTGATCGACTATCGCTATCAGCAACACTTCAAGGCCAAGAATGGTCAGCCCGGCTCGGGCCGCGACCGTTCGGGGGCACGCGGCAAGGATTGCGTGCTGCATGTGCCGCTGGGCACCGTGATCCTGGACGCCGATACCGATGAAGTCCTGATGGACGTGGCCCAGGCCGATGCGCCGGTTGTGCTGTTCCCAGGCGGGAATGGCGGGCTTGGCAATTCGCGCTTTAAATCCTCGACCAATCGCGCTCCGCGCCAGTTCACGCCAGGCGAGACGGGCATCATCCGTCGTTTGCGCCTGCGGCTCAAGCTGATTGCCGATGTCGGCTTGGTCGGCTTGCCCAATGCCGGGAAATCCTCGCTTCTGGCCGCATGCACCGCCGCCAAGCCCAAGATCGCCGATTACCCCTTCACCACACTGGCTCCTATTTTGGGGGTCGTGCGCGTGGACGGGGACCGAGAATTCGTGATGGCCGATATTCCCGGCTTGATCGAAGGCGCGCATGAGGGATTGGGTCTGGGTGACCGTTTCCTATCCCATGTCGAGCGCACCAAGGTTCTGGTGCATGTGATCGACGGCACCGCCGAGGATGTGGCGGCGTCCTACGCCATCATTCGGCATGAGATGGAATCTTTTAATCCCGAATTCGTGGACAAGCCCGAGATCGTGGTGCTGAACAAATGCGATCAGCTGGAGGATAAGGAAATCAAGGCCAAGTCCCGCGCGCTCAAGAAGCTGGCCAAGACCGAGATTTACCCCATCTCCACCTATAGCAAAGACGGCATGCCTGCCGTGATCGCCGCCGCCTTCAAGGCCGTGAGCGCACCGCAAGAGGAATAGGCGATCGTCAATCCGTATCGGCGGGAAGGCGGGAAGGCGTGGCCTCGGCGTGAGCCTCCGCACGATTGATATTGATGCGGGTAGGAAAAGGCAGTTCGATGCCATCGCGCGAGAAACGCTCGCGCAATAGCAGATTGAATTGACGGCGCACCTGCCATTGTTTGCCGGGCCGGGTCTTCATGCGCGATTGCAGCTGGATGGAATAGTCGTTCAGCTTGTCCACGCCCATGATTTCCAGGGGCTCTAGGATCATGTCGGCAAAAATAGGATCGTTGCGCATACCGTTGGCCACGTCTTCCATCACCGCCAGGGCGCTGCGCAGATCGGTGTCATAGGACACCCCCACTTCCAACAAGGCATAGGAAAAATCGCGCGTCATATTGACCACGATTCCCACTTCGCTGAACGGGATAATATGCATCCGGCCTTCGGTATCGCGCAAACGCACGGTGCGCAAGGTGAGGCGTTCGACCACACCGCTGCATCCGGCGATTTTGACCACATCGCCCACGGCGATCGTGTCTTCGATCAGGATGAACAGTCCCGTGATGCAATCCTTGACGAGGGTTTGCGATCCAAAGCCAACGGCCACGCCGACTACCCCGGCGCTGGCCAGAATCGGCGTCACGTCGATGCCCAAAGACGACAGAACCACAAGGCCGATGATGACATAGACGATCACCAGAACCACATGATGCAGCAACGGCACCAAAGTCCGCAGCCTTGCGCTGCGGCTGTCATGCCGCAAGAACATCTGCACCATGCGATAGGTGACGCGCCTGAGGACCAAGGCCACCACAACAGCCACCAATAAGGCGACCGCCGTCGAACCCAGGCGCGGAGCCAGGTGTTCCCACAAGGCGGATCCGGCCTTTTGGGCCTGCAGCAACAAAGGAGGGTATTCCATCTGGATCATCACGACTGACACTGTTTCATGGACGCCAGCTTACGCCAGAAGTCGGGCGTTACCCGCATGTTCTTTTGCTTTCGGCGTCTATGTAACGGTCTTTTTGTCGCCTCAATCGATGATGTGCTGACCGCCATCCACATACATGGTCTCGCCCGTGATCAAGGAAGCGGCATCGGTCGCCAGCAGGGCCGTGGCCATGCCGACATCTTCCACCGAAACCAGCTTATGCATGGGCGCACGGGCGGCGGCGTGCTCCATCAGCTCGTCGAAGCGATCAATGCCCGAAGCCGCGCGGGTGCGGATGGGACCGGGTGAAATGGCATGAACGCGAATGCCCTTGGGCCCCAATTCATGCGCCAGATAACGCACGCTGGCTTCGAGGGCGGCCTTGACCGGGCCCATCAGATTATAGTGTTCCACCACTTTCTCGGCGCCGTAATAGCTCATGGTGAACAGGCTGCCACCACCCGTCATCAACGGCTCGGCCAGCTTGGCCATGCGAATAAAGGAATGGCAGGACACGTCCATCGCCAGCAAGAACCCATCGCGGCTGCAATCGGTGACGCGGCCTTGCAGGTCTTCCTTGGGCGCAAAGGCAATAGAATGCAAAGCGAAATCCAACTTGCCCCATTTCTGCTGAATGGCATCGAACACAGCCTCCATCTGCCCCGGCTCGCGCACATCGCAAGGCAGCAGCAATTCCGTGCCCAAGCGGTTGGCCAGAGGCTCCACATAACTCTTCGATTTTTCGTTCAGATAAGTGATCGCCAAATCCGCGCCCAACCGACGAAAACCCTCGGCGCAGCCAAAGGCGATGGAGGACTCATTGGCAATGCCCAACACCAGGCCTTTTTTGCCTTCAAGTGTCACGCTGGGTAGGCTTGTGCTGGGCATGATGTTTCCTCCATGGAGCGTCATTGCGCGGCGCAGGTGCCGAGCAGAAAAACACACGACATTACAGCACAGAACCCCTTAAGAAGTCGTTGTCGGCAAACAAATCGGTATCGCATGGAACCGCCGGCAGGGATTCATGTTCTGAAGTTCTAATGATGGCCATCAATCGTCACCTCAGATGGACGGAATTCTCGCTAGAGATCGTGTTCCCTTACGAATAAGGCATGGATTGCTTCGTGTTCACCCAGCAAAGCGGGACATAGGCACCACTCCATTCGCGTCACTCCAATTATCTTGACTCAGGAATAGGTCCGTTCTATGCGTGCGGAACTCAGCAACAATGATATCGGGGGAATCGATGTCCGAACCAGAAATCAAGACACTCAAGCATCTGCATTCAGGCAAGGTGCGTGATTTGTATGAGATCAACCCCTATCTGATGCTGATGGTCGCGTCGGATCGCATTTCGGCCTTTGACGTGGTGCTGGACGATACGATTCCCGGCAAAGGCGAGGTGCTAACCCAAATGTCCTTGTTCTGGTTTGGCCTGACGAAAAATGTTATCCCCAATCACCTGGTCAAAGATATTTCTGTTGCCAACATCTTGGAAGATCCCAATGAGTTGGCCTGGGCGGCCAACCGATCCATGGTGGTGCGCCGCTTGAAACCGCTGCCTGTCGAGGCGATCGTGCGGGGCTATATCATCGGTTCGGGCTGGTCCGACTATCAAAAGACGGGCCAAGTGGGTGGTATCGTCCTGCCAGAACATTTGCAATTGGCGCAGAAGCTGGACGAGCCGATCTACACCCCCTCCACCAAGGCGGCCATTGGCGAGCATGATCAAAACATCACTTATGACGACACCGTGCAGCTTCTGGGGGCCGACATGGCCGCGCAGGTACGCACAGCCAGCCTGGCTCTGTACATCAAAGCCGCCAAGCATGCTCTGGGAAAAGGGATCATCATCGCCGACACCAAATTCGAGTTCGGCACCGACAGGAACGGCA
Source organism: Alphaproteobacteria bacterium (assembly GCA_016699305.1). Taxonomy (NCBI): domain Bacteria; kingdom Pseudomonadati; phylum Pseudomonadota; class Alphaproteobacteria; species Alphaproteobacteria bacterium. The sequence goes on along the minus strand of CP064970.1, from coordinate 2,025,379 downwards.
AACTTGTTCTGATGGATGAGGCTCTGACGTCCGATTCATCGCGTTTCTGGTCCGCAAACAAATATCAGGTTGGCAGGAATCCACCCAGCTTCGACAAGCAATATGTGCGCGATTGGTTGACGGCAAGTGGATGGAACAAAGAGCCTCCCGCCCCTCGCTTACCCCAGGATGTCATTCAAAAGACGGCGGCGCGTTACGCTCAGGCCCAACGGCTTTTGTGCACAATCTAAAACCGGATCAATGCTGGCGAGTGACGGTGTAGGCCGCCACCTCGCCCAGCAGATCGCGCAAGGGCGAGGCGGGCAGGCCCTCTAACGCCTTTTGCGCGGCGGCGGCATAGTCGTTCGCCTTTTGGCGCGCCTGCTCGGTCGCGCCGCAGGATTCGATCAACCGGCAGGCTTGCTCTAAATCGCCTTCTTGCTGGGACAGGTCGCCCATCGTGCGCCGCCAGAATGCCTGTTCATCCGTGCCCGCCGATCGCAAGGCATAGATCGTGGGTAATGTCAGCTTGCCTTCACGAAAATCACGACCCGACTCTTTGCCCAGCGTCGTATTGCCTGAATCATAGTCCAGCACGTCATCCATGATTTGAAAGGCGATGCCAAGCGCCATGCCGTATGCGCGCAGTGCCGCGCGTTCGGCTTCGCTTCTTGTGGCGATCACGGCCCCGATCTCACAGGCGGCGGCGAACAGCGCCGCCGTTTTGGCCGATATGACCTGCAGATAGCTTTCCTCATCCGCCGCCAGATCATGCATCACGGCCAGTTGATGCACCTCGCCTTGCGCGATGGTGGCCGATGTGTCGCTCAGCAGCCTCAGCACCTCAAGCGAGCCATCCGCGACCATCAACTGAAAGGCGCGGCTGAACAAGAAATCCCCCACCAGAATGCTGGCCGGATTGCCAAAAGCCGCGTTTGCCGAAGGTTTGCCCCGTCTTTGGTGGCTGTCATCCACCACATCATCATGCAGCAAGGTGGCTGTGTGGATGAACTCCACGCAGGCCGCCAAGGCATGGGCGCGACCGCTGCGATCATCGAACAGACTTGCGCTGGCCAAAGTCAGCAAAGGACGGATGCGCTTACCGCCAGCCGCGATCAAATGCCGCGCGACCTGACCTATTAACGGTACCTTGCCCGAAACATGTTCCAGGATCAGCCGGTCAACGGTCGCCATCTCGACTGACAGATGCGACGCCAAGCGCGCCAGCGCGTCCGGCATCCGGTCGTTACGAAAGGAAGAAGCGGCAAACGAGGAAGGCATCCACAAAAAACCTTTATCGTACAAGGATCAGTCTGACGCCATGTCGGATCATCATCATGCAGCATCCTAGGCCCGAGCCGCCGGAAAGGAAAGCCCAGGAATAGGCAGAATGATGTGGAGATTTGATGAATCTCCGCCGCTTGGCAGCGGTTCGTCCTAGAAAAATACGGCCTGCGGCATGATGTCCTCTTCTAGCCGCATGAAACCACGTTTCGTTTATCCAACAGCATTTGTTGAGTCTGGTTAACCGAACTTTCACCTAAACCCTCTAGTGCTGGGCATGAGATTGGTAAATATCAGGAGAGCCGAGCATGGATGGGCTGAGCAACCATCTGGTGCCCCTTGGGATATTATGCGGCGCGGGCGTCGTGGTGCTGGCCGCCGCGATCGAGGATGTGCGTCACTTCCGCATTCCCAATGCCTATTGTTTGGCCTTGGTCCTTTTGTTCCCGCTTTATGTGCTGGTCAGTCCCGTTCCGATGGAATGGTGGTGGAATCTGGCTTTTGCCGCCGCGCTTTTCGCGTTTGGCGCATTGGCCTATCGCACCGGCAAATTTGGCGGCGGCGATGCCAAAATGCTGGCGGCGGCCGGTATATGGGCTGGGCCTTCGGACATCGTGGCGTATCTGATCATCACGGCCCTAGCCGGTGGGGTAGTGGCCATGGCGCTGGTCTGCATGACCGTTGCGCGCACACTGTGGTTCCCCTCCGCCAAGACGGACGCTGAACCGGACAAAATGGAAGGAAAGCCGGAACTGACGCCGGACTTCACATTCAAGACTCGCATTCCCTATGGCGTGGCGATCGCCGCCGGAGCCAGCACGGTGCTGGCTGGGCTGGCGTTATCCGTGCTGACGGCTAAGTAGAGGGAGGATCAATCATGAATCCCAAACAAATTATCCTGCTGGTAATCGCAGCCGTCGTCGTCTTGGGCACCGTCCAGGCCGCGCGCACATTGGCAGGAAAGCGACAACAGCCCGTGGCCGAAGCCGCCAAGGGACCGCCGCCGGTCAAGGTGATGGTCGCCGCCAAACCCCTGACAACGGGGGCCATCGTGCAAAAAGACAGTCTGCGCTGGCAAATCTGGCCTGCGGAATCGCTGAATGAAAGCCTGCTGCAAGACAAAGATCGCAAATTGGACGAATTCGCGGGTGCCGTGGTGCGTCAAGGCATGCGCCCGGGCGAGCCGGTGGTGGAAGGCAAGCTGGTCAAACCCGGCGAGCGCGGCTTCCTGGCCGCCATGCTGTCCGAAGGAATGCGCGCCTTGTCGGTGCCGGTCACGCCCGTCAGTGGACTGTCGGGCCTGATCTATCCCGGAGATAAGGTGGATGTGATTCTGACGCATACCTGGAACCGCACGGAAGACGCCAGCCTTCCTCAACGCCGCGCCAGCGAGACCGTCATCACAAATGTGCGCGTTCTGGCATTGGACAGCCGCACAGATGATTTTGCAGGCAGCACAAAAAATAACGCCGACAAGGACAAAGATGGCGACAGCAAAAAGAAAGGCATCAGCAACGAACCCACGACGGCCAAAGTCGCCACGCTGGAAGTGACGCCCAAACAGGCGGAACAACTGGCCCTGGTGACGGAGTTGGGCCAGTTGTCACTGTCTTTGCGCAGCTTGAAGGCCGATACCACCAAGGTCGAGACCGAGACCGTCACCGTGACGCCTGAGGAAGCGGCCAAACAAGCCGCTGATCTGGATGGTTCTGCCGCACCCCCCAGCCCTGCCTCAGATGCCACGGCATCCACAACGAGCACAAATGAGGCCGGAGCTGTATCTTCCTCGCCCGTTTCCTATGCCATCAAGGCCAGTGACCTGGACATCAGTAAGCTAGCCGAGAAGCTGCCGCATGGCGTTGAAGGCGGCGCGGCGTCCCCCGTTTCCGGCGATGCCAGTTATACCTGGGACAGCGACATCAGCAACGTCCTGCCCAAACCCTCCGACAAGGACTCCAGCACACACAAGGTTCTGGTGCAGCGGGGCAACCAGGTCAAGGAAATGACCTTCAAATATCGGGATGAGGAGCCTTAAGACCCATGAAACGTCTTGCGATCTCGCTTGTGCTGGCTTGGGGCTTGTTGGCCGCGATCCCAGCGACGGCTGTGGCAGAGGATGCCCCGAAGATCCTGTCCATCGGCGTGGACAAGGGCACCTTGATCCGTGTGCCGCTACCCGCGACATCGGTCTTCACCGCCAATCCCAAGGTGGCCGATGTTCAGGTGTTGTCGCCCCAGCGGGTCATGGTCTTTGGCCTTAAACCCGGCGAGACAACGGTGGTGGTGACCGGCAAGAACCATCAGGTCCAGGCCAATTATCGCGTGATCGTCTCACGCGAACCTGAAAATTTGCGCGCCGATCTTGATAAACTGCCTCAAGGCAAAGACCTGGAGGGCGAATATCTGCCCGATGGCCTTCTCATTAAGGGGCGCGTGCCCACGGCCACGGAAGCCGAGAATGTGCGCGCGCATGCCGACCGTTTCGTGCCTTTGAACGAGCGCGGTCAGCGCGGCAAGATGATCAATCGCGTCACCGTCGATAACGTGCGTCGCCAAGTGAATCTGCGCGTCCGCGTGGCCGAGGTCTCGCGCAATATCAACAAACGCTTTGGCATCAACTGGGAAACCCTGACCACCTTCGGCAGCTTCAATCTGCGTTTTGCCACGGGCATTGCGCCCTTGCTGGTTGGCGAAAGCGGCCTTGCCGCGCTGAACCGTCCCAATAATGAGGGAGGCTTAGGACTGCGCTATACGAATAATCGCGGCACACGCGACATCAACACCTTGGTCGATGCCTTGGCCGAAGAAGGCCTCGTCACGATGTTGGCCGAACCGAATCTGACCTCCATGTCCGGCGAAACCGCCAGCTTCCTGGCAGGCGGCGAGTTCCCGATCGTCGTGCCGCAATCGAATGGCACATTCGGCATCGAATTTCGCCAATACGGCGTCTCGCTGGCCTTCACACCCACCATTTTGGACGACAAGCTAATCAATCTGCATGTGCGGCCCGAAGTTAGCCAGTTATCGGATACAGGCTCGGTCAAACTGAACAATATCATCGTGCCGGGTCTGGTCACCCGCCGCGCCGAGACGACGATCGAAGTCGGCAGCGGGCAAAGCTTTGCCATCGGCGGCCTGCTGCAGCGCGACGTGACGCAAGACAACAGCAAATATCCCTTCTTGGGCGACCTGCCCGTGCTGGGAGGCTTGTTCCGCTCGAATAATTTCCAGTCTGGCGAAAGCGAATTGGTGATCATCGTCACGCCCTACATCGTCAAGCCCGTCTCCGATCCCACCAGCCCGATCGCGCCGACGGATAATCTGCACACGCCGCCGGACGATTTCAGCCGCGTTCTGCTGGGCAATCTGGCCACCAGCCGCCGCGAGGAGGAGGGTGCCGCTCTGGCCGGCCCGCCCGCCAAGCTGAACGGTCCGGTCGGCTTTGTTTTGGACTAGGAGGAAACCGACATGCGCATCTTTTGCCTGATTGCCCTGATGCTGACGCTGTCTTCCTGCCTGACGGACAGCCAAGCCCCCAATACGCCGCGTTACCGCATTCTGGTGACCGAAGACGCCAAGGGCAACAAGATCGCCGTACCGCCCGATTGCGCCAAATGGTCGGACGATAACCAGGATCATCTGTCCAACGCCGTCTATAGCGATTGGGGATGCGCCAACGCGCGCAATCTGGCCTCGATGGTCGAAGACCCCCAGGACCTTCTGCGCGGACATAACCCTGCTGTGGCCGACGGCATCGTGGCAGCCGGGGCCATCAAACGTTACCGCCTTGGCAAAGCCAAGGCGCTGATTGATCCCAACGCGCCGGCGGTTCAGGACCGGTCAGTAGCCAGCACCGGCAACGAAGACGATTAAGGCAGGAGGCCATACCAGATAGAGCCATGTCATCCAGTCATGAAGATAAGACCAGTTTGCATTCTGAATTCATGGCCTTCGTTACCGACGACGAGTCGGCGAAGGTCCTGCAAGACTACGCCCGTTCACAATCCATGCCCGAATCCACAGTGCAATATGGCGGCCCAGATCTTGTCGTACAGTTACTAAGCAACGCCACGCCACCGGGTGTCCTGGTCGTTGATATCGACGGGCACGAAGACCCTGTCGAGCATATTTTACCCATCGCGTCCATGTGCGCCAATATCGCCCGGGTCATCGCCATCGGCTCGATCAACGATGTGCGGCTCTATCATGACCTGCTCGCCAACGGCATCGTGGATTATCTGGTCAAGCCGCTATCCGTCAAGCTGCTGGCGGCAACGGTGGACAAGGCTCAGCGCGCCGCGATCACCGGCGCGGCGGCCGAGCGTAGACCCGGGCGTTTTACCATCATCTGCGGCGCGCGCGGCGGCGTGGGTGCCAGCACCGTCGCGGTCAACGTGGCATGGCTGTGCGCCCATGAGCTTAAGATCAACACGTTGTTGTGGGATCTGGACCTGCACTACGGCATCAGCGCATTGGCACTGGACCTGGAGCCGGGCAGAGGATTGCGCGAATTGCTGGAAACCCCGACCCGCGTGGACGGGCTGATGGTCGCTAGCTCGCTTATCAGCGAAAGCGACAAACTTTCCGTCTTGGGCAGCGAGGAGGCGTTAGAAGCCTCGTTCATTTTCGATTCCATGGCCGGCTCCGCCCTGCTGCGCGAATTGCGCGGGCATTTCGACATGATCTTGCTGGACATGCCACGCTGGCTTCTGCCCGGGGCGCGCAGTTTCCTGGCCGAAGCGGACTCAGTGATGATGGTCGGCGATTTTTCGCTCATCAGCATCCGCGACATCAACCGCGTCAAAGATGTGCTTAAGGGGCTGGGCAATGAAGGCACCGCGCCTCCGCCTTGCATACTGGCCGCCTATGGCGGCAATCGTGACGCGGGCCGCCAGCAGATCGACCAGGCCACCTTCGAACGCGGCGTCCAAGGCAAGCTGGATTACCTGTTGCCCGACGACGGCAAGGGATTGCGCGAAGCCGCCAATCTTGGCAAGGCCCTGGGCGAGGTGATGCCCAATTCACCGCTGGTAACCGCTTTGCGGCCACTGGCACAGCGTCTCTCTGGCGTCACGCCCAAGACCGCGACCAAGAACGCTTGGTTCGGCATAGGCAAGAAGCCGGCATAAGGAAGGAAAGGGAGCCTATGAGCACGATCAGCACCCTAGCCGCCTTGCGGGACAAGTTTTTGCCTCTTATCAAAGAGCGTTTGGATCCCGCCAAACGCGCCATGCCCCGCGCCGAGGTGGCGCGCGAGGTTAAGGCCATGTTGGGCCCGATGATGGCCGAACAGCAAATCAGCCTGACCTTGCTGGATCAACGCGATCTGCTGACTCTTTTGGTCAACGACCTGCTGCCCGAAGCGCCCAAAGCACAGCCTGCCCTTGTCGCATCATCGATGGTTCCCACATTCGACACCACCAAGCCCTTGGAAAACTTGGTCCCTGCGGCACCTGTCGCCGCGCCTGTTGTCTTGGCTCCGTCCCCGCAGCCGTCTGCCGAGGCCACGCAGCGGCCAGCCACGCCCACACGATCCACGGTCGATCAAGCCAAGACCAGGTTACAGCCGATCTTGATGGAGCGCATCGATACCGCCGCCGCCGCTAAGCTAAGCCGCGCCGACCTAACCAAGGATATCAGCACGCTGATCGTCGAATTGCTGGCCGAACAAAAGATTCAGCTGAACTCGACCGAGCGCCAGGAGCTGGTGACCCGCATGCTGGACGACATGCTGGGCCTTGGACCTTTGGAACCTTTGCTGGCCGAGGAAAGCGTCTCGGAGATCATGGTCAATGGCTGCAAGCAGGTCTATATCGAAAAAGCCGGGCGTTTGCAGTTATCCGATGTGCAGTTCCGCGACAACGGCCATGTGATGAGCATCGCCACGCGCATCGTCACCGCCATCGGTCGCCGCATCGACGAAAGCACGCCGCTTTGCGATGCCCGACTTTTGGACGGCAGCCGCGTCAATATCATTATCCCGCCTCTGGCGATCGACGGCGCCACCATCACCATCCGTAAGTTCTCGAAGAAGAAGATCACGCTGGACGTGATGCAAAAGTTCAACAGCATATCGCCCGCCATGGCCACCGTGTTGCGGATCGCCGGACGCTGTAAGTTGAACATCTTGATCTCGGGCGGTACGGGATCGGGCAAGACGACGTTGCTGAACGCCATCTCGCAGATGATCGACGCTGGCGAGCGCATCGTGACCATCGAAGACGCCGCCGAGCTGCAATTGCAGCAGCCGCATGTGGTGCGCCTGGAAACGCGGCCCGCGAACTTAGAAGGACATGGCGAAATCACCATGCGCGACTTGCTAAAGAACGCTTTGCGTATGCGCCCCGACCGTATCATCTTGGGCGAGACTCGCGGTGCCGAGGCCATCGATATGCTTCAGGCGATGAACACCGGCCACGACGGATCCTTATCCACCGTCCACGCCAACCGACCGCGCGAAGCCTTGATGCGTCTGGAAAATATGGTGGGATTGGGCGGCGTCAACCTATCGCCGCGCGCCGTGCGGACACAGATCGCATCGGCGATAGATCTTGTCGTACAGGTCAGCCGCATGCGCGACGGGGGCCGCCGTGTCACCTATATCAGCGAAGTGACCGGCATGGAGGGCGAGGTGGTCACCATGCAGGACTTGTTCACCTGCGAAGTTGATGGCGAGACCGCCGATGGCAAGCTAAACGTCATCTATAGATCCAGCGGTTTGCATCCGCATTTCGCGCCCAAGGCGTCGTATTTCGGGCTAGAGAAACCCCTGTTGGAAGCCATGTTCGCCGATACGCGCGGCGAGCCGCCCGGACGTTCCTCCCGCGACCATGAGCGAGACAAGGATCATCAACGATGACAGACACCGCACCCGCCCCTGTCGCCGCCGCAGTCGCCGACGCAGCCGTCAGCGCCAATAGCCTTGCCGCCATTGATCCGATCTGGGTTATCATGGGCGGCGGTGCCGTTTGTTTGCTTATCATCATCATGATGATGACAGGCGGCAACGATGCCGCCTTACAAAGACGGCTGAAACAGGTTTCGGATCACCAAGCCATCACCTCGCGCCGCACGGGCGTCAAAGTTGCAAGCGGCCTAACGCGCCGGAACTATACCGGGGCAAAGCTGACGCCTTGGGGCAAATTCACACGCGCCGTCATGCCTAACCCGGCACGTCTGCGCGCAAGGCTGGACCGTACAGGCAAAGATATCGGCTTTGGCACCTACGGCATCATGATCGTGATATCAGGCATGGTATCGGCCATGATCGCCGCTTTATCGGTGGGCTTTAATCCCACGACGATGAGCCTTGCGGGACTTGCCGGCGGACTGTTCCTGCCGCACAAGATCATCAACCGCATGGGCGAAAAGCGGTGTTTGAAGTTCCTGAAGGATTTTCCCGAGGCCATCGACTCCATCTGCCGTGGATTGCGTTCGGGCCTGCCGGTTTCCGAGTCCATCGCCAGCGTCGGGCGAGAGATGAGAGATCCCGTCGGCGTCGAGTTTCGCCATATCGCCGACCGCATCCATCTGGGCAGCAGCATGGAGGACGCCATGTGGGAGGTCGAGAAACGTCTGGATATCGCCGAGTTTCGCTTTCTGATTATCGCCATGGCCATTCAGCGCGAGACGGGCGGTAATCTGGCCGAGACATTGGGCAACCTGTCCGACCTGTTGCGCCGACGTCAGCAGATGAAGATGAAGATCCGCGCCATGTCGTCCGAGGCACGCGCAAGCGCGATGATCTTGGGATCATTGCCCTTTCTGATGTTTTGCCTGCTGATGTTGGTGAATCCCAGTTATGTCATGACACTGATCGACGATCCGCGCGGCAATATCGTGGGTGGCGGCGCATTATGCTGGCTGATGACGGGATTCTTCGTCATGGGCCGCATGGTCAAGTTCGAGATCTAGGAGGAAGAAGCCATGTTCGACTTCATCACCAACCTAGACGACCAGACAATCACTTTTCTGTTTGGCGGCTCGGCCTTGGTGGTGGTGTTTCTGGTATGGCGCGCCTTACTGGACAAGGACCCTCTGCCGCAGCGTCTAAAGAGCCTACAAGACCGCCGCTCGGCCATGCATGCCGCCATCAGCGCCAGGCCGTCACGTCGCAAGAATATGGTCGCGCAGCGTATCGGCATGATGAAGAACGTGGTGGAAAAACTCAAACTGGCCAAAGGCAACACCGCCAACGAAATCCGCATGAAGCTGGCGCGCGCGGGTTGGCGGTCTCAGGAGTCGCTGATTATCTATATGTTTGTGCGCGTCTTCGCGCCCATGCTCGGCGGCGCAGGCGTGGCGCTGATGGTCTTTGTGCTGCAAGTCTGGGAGATGAGCAAGCCACAAGCTTTCGTCTTGTGCTTTCTGGTCACCATCGCCAGTTACTTTTTGCCTGAATTGTATCTGAAAAACGCTCAACAAAAGCGCCTGAGCATTCTGCGAAAATTTCTGCCCGATGGCTTTGATCTTTTGGTGATCTGCGCCGAGGCGGGATTAAGCCTGGACGCCGCACTGGATCGCGTCAGCCGCGAAATGGCCGTCGCTTGTCCCGAATTGAGCGAGGAAGTCGGCTTGACCGGCATCGAGTTGGGGTTCTTGCCCGAGCGTCACAAGGCCCTGGCCAATTTGAATGAGCGCGTACCGCTGCCAGGCATCCAGGCTCTCGTGAACACCCTGGTCCAGACGGAACGCTATGGCACGCCACTGGCCCAGGCTTTGCGCGTTCTGGCCGCCGAAATGCGCGAAGAACGCATGATGAAGGCCGAAGAACGCGCCGCTAAGCTGCCGGTGATCCTGACCGTGCCCATGATTATTTTTATCTTGCCGCCCCTGTTTTCTGTCCTGATCGGCCCTGCCGCACTGCGTGTCATCGACACCATGAATAAAGGCTAGGCACTGTTCACAAATATCTATGAAGCGGCGTCAGCCGCTGTGATGGAGATGAAGAATCTGCGATTCAGCGACAGCGTGAAAGACAGGTGATGGATGCCCGCCTGCGTGTTGTCTTCCGCCAGGTTGAGTAGGCGAGAGATAGGATCAGTGTAGTTGAGGCATCGTAGGCGCGTTTTGTTGTAGTTGGCAACGAAGGTGTGGAGGAAGGCGTTGCGCTGGTCGTGGGAGAGGAACTTGTTTTTGCCCTGATTGGATGCTGCGGCGGGGCATGTGCGGAGGGCCTCGGCGATGCGTCGGTTGAAGCGTTCGACCATGCCGTTGGTCTGGGGATGGAAGGGCTTGGTCAGTCGATGGTCGATGCCGTGGGCGGCGCAGACGCGGTCGAAGGGGTGGTTGCCGGTGGGCGTGCGGCCCTGGGGCGTCCAGCGGGCACCGCCGAAGCGGTCGGTGAACTCGCTGCCGTTGTCGGTCAGGATCGTGTGAACCTTATGGGGGAAGGCGGCCAGGAAGCGCTCCAGGCAGCCCGCGACGGTGACCGCATCGCGGGCAGGGATGACCTCAATGTGGGCGAAGCGGGTCGCCCGGTCGACGGCCATGAAGATGAAGCTGGGCTTGCCTTGCAGGCGGGTGAGATGCTTGAGATCTATGTGAATGAACCCGCAGGGGACGTCCGGGAAGCGGCCGGGTCGAGGCGCGGCATCGCTTGCTTCTGGGGCACGCGCCGCCGCGCCTCGACGGTGCAAACACCGCACGATCGCGCTGCGTGACAAGCGCGGGTTGACGCAGCGCCGCATGACCTCGGTGATGTCGTCGAAACTGAGCCCAACCTCCTGTCGCAAGCCGATGATCAACTCTTCCTCGACCATGTTGGTGCTTTGATTGAGGTTATGGCGCTTGCTGGAGCGGTCATGAACGTCATCTCGCGCCCGCCACCGGCGGATGACCGTCTCCGACACGCCAAGCTCCTCGGCCAGTCTCGCCACCGAGGCCTTGCTCTGCTGTATATACGCCCTCTGTCTGGGCGTCGTCCGCGCATTCGCGTGCAATCTAATCTGCATGCCAACCCCGCTGTTCAAGATACTCTACCCCTCGGCAGAGAGATGGTTTGTCTATACAACCAGGCGGTATAATACACCTGCGCGGGCATGACAGGTTGAGAGGGTCATTTTTATATGAATAGAGCATGCCTTGTTGTGAGCCTCCCTCTCCCCATGCGTCACTCCCGCGAAGGCGGGAGTCCATCTCCTGTCTTGGCCGATAGTGCTGCGGGTTAGAATGTTCACGCATGCAGCCACCAAGCATTCCAAGCTGTGTGACCAGTGACTAATAAGCACAATTCGGTGGTGGTCCGGCGTGGAATCCTGTGCCAAAATACGGTGGTCCTTCCCGCTATTGGAGTCGTGTCAGCATGCATATTAATTGGAGGCAAATGGAGCGCATGGAAGGCATGCGCGTGGTGGCCGAGATCATGCCGCATCTGAAGGATGTGGACATGAAGCCCGCCGTCATCCGCGTACGCCAGGCAAAATTGGCTTTTTACGATCAATATGTTTTCTATGAACTGACCGACCCCAGCCAGAATCCGCAAGCCAGCATCTATGCCTTGCATAAGCCGGGCTGCGAGGAAGAGGAAGCGACCTTGGTCCTGGACGGGACCAACCGCCCGATATATACGGCCAACGAATGGGCGCCCTTGATTTTAGATGCTGGGAACATCCCCTCTTATGTCGGTTTTTTCTTTGCCTGCGTGGTCGGCACGCATGGCCCGATGGCGGTGGTCGAAAAGCTTGAAGATATGACCCCGGAAAAGGCCGCTCAGGAAGCCGCCGACCAAGGTGCCAGTCCGCAAGAGCAAGAGAAAATGGCCGAACGTGTCCGAACCGTGCAGGGCATCTGTCCTCCCCGCGTGCTGAATATTGAATCGAACGGCATTTACACAGTGGCGGCGGCGATGCTGTTTCAAAACTGTATCTTCCGCACCAAGATGGAAATCACGACGCAAGGACTGATCCGCATCACCGAGCATGACATGATGATCGGCGGCATGGATTCCGCCGATGAGGAAGACTAGGCTATCCCGCTTGCACAAGCTCCTGCGGCAATTCCATCAGACAAGGGCCTACGGTCCATAGCAGAAAGCATCGTGTGCGATGCTTGGGGTAGATGGCCGCCATGGCTTGGGCATAGGCCCGCATCTGATTGAGGTAAGCGGGCGGTGTGTCCTGGGGCGATTCGGGCGGGCGACGCTGGCTTTTATAGTCCACGATCAACACGTCCTGATCCGTGACGCATAAACGGTCGATCTGGCCAGACAACACGCGACCGCCGGGCAACAACCCCGTCACCGGCACTTCCGCCCGACTGTTAGGACCGAACAAAGCGGCCCATTCGGGACTATCCAACACCGCCATCACTTCGCGCGCCGTCGCATGCCGCCAGGATGAGTCCCAATCCGCCACGACGGCGTCCAGATAGTCATGACAAGCCTGTGCCCGTTTCTGGGCGGGCATATCCGGCAACCATTGCAGCAAACGGTGGACCACCTGTCCCCGCTGCAACAGGCTGTGAGATGCCTGCCCATGATCCAGAGGGGAAAGCAGCGCGGGTTCGTCCTCGTCTGGACGCGAGGGCGTCAGGGGACGCGGCGGAGTCTCCTCGGGCGGGGCGGGGCGGCGCAACCAATCGGGAATCGCCATATCCATTTGTCGCATGGCCTGGGCGCGTATGGGGCCACCGCGCAAGGAAGGGGCCGTCTGCTCCGTCTCCAGGATATGAACGATGCCTTCGGGATGCTCCTGGGAAAGCGCGATAGGTGCCAACGCTTTTTTGCACAGATCATACCAACTGGTTTCATAGGACGCGCCGCCTCCCCTCTTTTGTTCCCAGCCTGCCAAGACCAAACATTCTTCGGCACGTGTCAGCGCCACATAGAGCAAACGGCGATATTCTTGTTCGTCGCGCTTGGCGGCTGCGTCCATAAAGACCTGCGTCGCCTTGGGCATCTGGTCGGATGCGCGGCGGATGAGGATCAAGGGGCGTCCATGCGAGTCTTGCCCTTGCAAAAGCCTTGCATTCTTGCGCGACGAAGCATGCATATCCGGCAAGATCACGATGGGGGCTTGCAAGCCCTTGGCCCCATGCACCGTCATGATGCGCACCTCGCCCGGACCATTCGCGTCCCGTTGCGCCTCGCGTCGCATTTCCTCTTGTGCCTGCTGCAGACGCTGCACCATCACCTGCAAGGAAGGCGGACGCAACCGCTCTTCATCCAACAGGGCCGTTAGCAACTCGGCCAAGGCTTCGATGGCTTGCGACCCCAGACACTCAATCAATGCCTGCCGTCCACTGACCGCCGTGGGACATGGCATTTCCAGGACCGCCGCGACGAATTCGAAAGGCGGAAGCGCATCGGCGCGCGCCAGCCAGGACTGCAAATAGACACGCGCCGATTCAGCCCAAGGCTTTTCGCTGTGATGCAGCCGATCCCATAAGCTGGCCTGGCGTCCATAGGCCAATTCGAACAACTGATCATCGTCGAAACTCAACAAGGGGCCGCGCAACACAGCCGCCAGATTCATATCGTCTTGCGGCAACAGCACAAAGCGCAACAGGGCCAGCACATCTTGAACGGCCCCTTGCTCGGCCAAGCGCACTCGGTCATCTCCCGCGACAGGCACCCCCCGTTGTTTAAGCGCGCGCACAAGCTGGCCGGCCATCGGCTCCCTTTTGCGCAGCAGAACCATCATATCGCGCGGTTGGATGCGACGTCCGCGCGCCGCAAGACTCTCGTCTTGCAGCATGGCTTGGATCCTATCGGCCAAGCGGTTCGTCAATATCTGAACGGATTTTACAGGCGCATCATCTTCATCATCTTGGTCTTGCGAATCCTCTTCCCGGGCCAAGGGCCAGATTTCCACGCGCCCCGCCATGCCGCGATGGGCGGCGCAGACATGATGCTTCAAAGGTTCCGCCGCCACGCCGTCCAAGGCCGTCGGGGTTGAGAACACGGCGTCCACCGTATCCAAAACCACCTGATGCGAACGAAAGGATGTCCGCATGGGGATCGAGGCAAGCTCGGCCTTGGCATCTTCGATCCGCTTCTTGAAATAGTCATGCATGTCGCTAAACCCTTGGGGGTCCGCGCCTTGAAAGCTATAGATCGACTGTTTGGGATCGCCCACGGCAAAGATGGTGCGCGCCACGTCCCGCGCGCCGCTTCCGGCAAAGAAATCCTCAGTCAAAGACCTTAACAAACGCCACTGCGAAGGACTGGTATCTTGCGCCTCGTCCAGCAGGATATGATCAAGTCCGCCATCCAGCTTATACAACACCCAAGGCGCGATGCCCGGCCTTTCCAACAAGCGCACGGCATGGTGCACCAAGTCGCCGTAATCCAGCAGGCCGCGCTGCCGCTTGCGCCGCGTGTATTCCGCCTGTACCTGGCTGGCAAGAATCAGCAATGCCGCCGAGGTTTCGCCGCATATCAAGGCATAGCGACGATCATCGGCATCCAACAGGCGTTGGCCCTCGGCCACAAGAATAGCCTCGACATCAGGATGCTTTTCGCGCACAGCCTTGGTGGTCATACGCGCATTGATGGTGTTCTTATCCGTCACGAAGTTCTTGCGATAAGCCGGAAAACCCATCACGCGCTTGGCGGGATCCTCCAGCCAGTCCAAGATGGCGCGACCGCGCTTTTTCTCGGCATCCGAGCCGTCATTCACCAAGCAGGCCGCCGCGCGTCTTAGACTTGGCGCGTCAAAGGCGGCGTCGCTTGAGAATGCCTGTAACGCGCTTTTCGATGTTTCGCCGTCGCGCAGCCCCAGAAAATCCCGCATCGCACGAATCGCGCCGTCAAGCCCGCCATGGGCATCCAGCAAATCTCGTAACTGACCGTCGCTGGCTGTCATGTCTGGCAACAACTCGTCCCGCAGGTTCTCGCCGAATTCTCCCGCCAATAAATCCAGCGCATCAGCCAAAGGCGCGTTCGGCTCTTGTCCCGCCGCGCGAAAGCAAGCCTCGCAAGCTTGACGCATCAACCAATTCTGCTCGGCGGACTCGACCACGGCGGCATGGGGGGGCACCCCTGCCTCGACCGGGAAACGCCCCAGCAAAGACTGACAAAAACTGTGCAATGTAAGAAAACGCACGCCGCCATCGGGCGCGTCCAGAACGCGCGCGAACAGCCGCCGCGCTTCCTGGCACATCCGGGCCGTGGGCGCAGAGCCGGTTAGATCGGCCAGTTTGAGGGACAATTCGCCCTCGTCCATGCTGACCCATCTGGCCAAGGTGCCATGCAGCAAACGCTCGGCCATTTCTGCTGCCGCCGCGCGGGTATAAGTGAGGCACAAGATCGCGCCGGGGCGGGTGCCGGTCAGCAGCAGACGCAAGACGCGATCGACCAGCACCTTGGTCTTGCCCGACCCGGCCGAGGCCGACACCCAGGCGGACACCGCCGGGTTCGAGGCGCTGCGCTGGACCACATCCGGAGAAAGAGATTCGTCGGGCGACGCGCTTTCCTCGTCCCCTTTCCGCATCAGGCGATCACCAACCGGTGATGCAGCAGGCTCAGCATCGGATAATCATGCGGCAGGTTTCCATAGCCCCAGCTGTCGCCATAGGGCGCTTGAGCGGCCAGATAGTCGCTGACGCGACGCGCCTTTTCCACACGCACGCAATTGGTCTTTAACCCGCCCAGCATGGCCCCGGTCAAACGGCCTTGATCGTCCACCTCCATGGGCGTGGCCAAGATGGCATCGACGCCCAAAGGCTCCAACAAAGGCGGCAGATATAGGTCCAGCCCGCCGCTGGCGACCAAGATATGATGGCCGCGCGCCTTATGTTGACGCAAAATCTCGACCACGTCTTCGCGCCAACGGATACGCCCAGGCAGACGCGCGGCGGCGGCCTTGGCCGTTTCCAACGGCATATCCGCCAATAAGCGTCGCAGCAAACCGGCCTTGAACAGACTGCGCCTTTCGGCGCCGATGCGGTTTTGCGATCCCACCATGCCCCAAGCCGTCTTGCCGCCCTCAATCGCAGCGGCCATGGCAAAACGCGCGGGACCGGCCAGCTCGATCAAAAAATCGGCCAGGCTGTCGCCGTGACACAACGTGCCGTCAAAATCAAAGACCGCGATACCGGATAAACCGCTCATCCTTCCACCTCACGCCCCATCAGGGAAAAAGGAGCAGTGGAAGTGCTACCAGAGGCGGCGGCATCCTCGCTCCACATCAACGAGTCGAACGCGCCGCAAGACGGGCAATGCGCGATCCATTCAAGATCAACAGGACGCGCCGCGCCGCATTGTCCGCAACGCCAGGACGGAGGCTCGGGCGCGGCCAGGGCCATGCGCAGCAAATGGCTGACCGAAGCACCCTGCTCGCCCTTATCGGTTTCGATCGCGGCCAGCATCTGCCAATAGCGCCGATCGGGCGGGTCATGCGCCAATGGCTGTAAGACGTCGCGCGCTTCGTCCAGACGGCCGGCATGACGCAAAGCCTCGGCCAAGATCAAGCGTCCCTCCGCCTGGGCAGGATCCACTTCGTGCAGCGCACGCGCCTGACGCACGCGCCCTTCTATGCCCGATTTAGCGGGGTCCAGAGCTTCCATCCAGGCCTGCGCCAAGGCCGCGCTGGGACGGCGTTTCCAAGCCGCCAACAGGGTCCGCCCCGCAAGGCGGCGTTTACCGACCTCGATCAGCAATCCGGCCCAGAATAGCACCGCCGGTTCCCAATGGGGTTGCAAGCGCAAAGCCGGGATAACCAAACGCTGCGCCTCCTCGACCTCGCCCCGCGCCCGCGCTTCACGCGCGCCAGCCAGGGAAATCACCGCCTCGTAACGCTTGATCCGCTCCTCGGGCAAGGCGCGAAGGCGGCGCACCTCACGCAAAGCCAACAGCGCCGATGCCCAGCGCCGCGAGGCCAATTCGGATTCCAGCACCGTGAGTCGCGCGGTGGGGCTGTGCTTATCCTCGCGGCTCCACCCTTGGGCCAGAGAGGCCATTTCGCTTGAATTGCCCGCATCCTGCGCCAAAGTCAGCAACCCGCGATAGCCCAACACGGAACCAGGACCGGGCTTTTCCAACAGCTTCATCAGCAAACGCCGCGTCCCGGGCACATCCCTTGCCAAACGGGACGCCTGAGCCTCCAACCAAATGGCCAAGGGCGAAGCGCGTCCGAGGATTCCAGCGGCCGAGCGCGCCAATTTGGCCGCGCGTGCATGATCGCCCGAGGCCAAAGCCGCCAGAGTTTCGGTCACACGGACCTGCCCCTCAAGAGCGTGGTTCAATCGGCGTTGCAACAGCAAGCGACGCGAACCGTACCGTATCCAATCCCAGGCGTGATAGACCGCCATGGCCATCAGGCATAAAACCAACACGACCACGACCAGCGCGGCGGCAGAGCTTTGCACGCGCCAGCCATGCCAATCGATGGTCACCGATCCCGGCTCACCCGCCAGCCACGCACCGGCCACGGCCAAAGCCAGAAGCTGGGCGACAAAAAGAATAAGGCGGATCATGGCGCGGCCGCCTTGGGGGCCTGGCCCGATTCATGACCGGGCAGGGATTGCACCGATCGAGCCACGCGCAAAAGCAACGCCTCGGCCTCCATGCGTTCGCGCAACTGACGCCGCAGATCGGAAAAATCTGGTTGATCCGCCAGGCTTTCGCTGGCCTGGATCGCCTCATCCCACCGCCCTGCGATAAGATGCAGTTCCATCTCATCCGCCGTCTTCAAGCGTGGATCGACCGGCGCGGCGGCGGGGGCCTCGCCCAGATGAGTCACGGTGACCACCGAACGCAAGGCTTCGGCCAGACGCGCCCACCAGCCCGTGGGCGGCGGCGACGCCTTGGCCGTCTCGGGCGGAGGCACCAAAGCTTGTCGCGCCTTCAAGAAACTCTGCTGCATCTGCGCCAATGGCAAAGGATTAAGAGTCAAAAGACGTTCGACCGCATGGCGATCATCTTCCGTCAATGATGAGGGCAGACTGTCTTTAAGGTTCTTCAGAGCCAGACGATAAAATTCCATCTGTCCGGCATCCAAACTCCACCTCGCCTGCCCCAAAGCCAAGGCAAATAGGATGCCTTGGGTGTTTTGCTCGTCATAGCCGCGCTGACGCAGGCTATCGCCCCATTGCATCATCTGGTTTTGCACCTGGGCCAGGCTTTGACGAATTTGCGCCATATCGCTTTCAAGCCGGGAAGCGGCGGCGCCATTCTCGGTCGCCTGTGGCTGATCGAGTCGCGCCAATTTTTCTTCGACGCCCTCCGCCGGTGTCTCAGCCGTCGTCTTTGACGGCCCTATCCGCTCCAACCGGGCCAGGCGTTCTTCATAGGTGGCCCATGAATCACTTAGCAGTATCGTCAACGCTCCCGCACAAGCCACGCCCGTTCCCAAAACAAGCGCCCAAACCGCCACGATCCACCAGCCCCCACGCCGACCCGCGACAAGGCGACGGCCAGAACCGGATATTTCCGCAGAGGGAACGCGATCATCGGTCATCAGGGATCCTCATAAGATTCGATGGAGGCCAACAGGGAATCCTGTCGGGGCCGACGGGCCGTGACCACGTCGCGCCAAGGCAACGGAGCCAAAGCCGCCGCGACGGCAGGGCTAAGCGCATAGGCACGCAAAGCCGTGCAACAATCTTCAAGACCGTGGGCCAAGACAAGGCGCACGAAGGTGGCGGCGGCACGGGGCGAAAAGAACAAGGCGGCATCCAGCCCCCGGGCGGCCAATATGCGGCGGCAGGAAGGCGAAAGACTTGTTGTTTCAACGACACGATAGACATGCCAACGCCGCACCTCAAATCCCCGTTCCCGAAGCATTCTGGCAAGCCGATGCGGAGCTGTCAAAGCGCAAAGGTGCAACAAGGCCCCATGACGTGGATCAAGACGCAAAGCCGCCAAAGCCGCAAGCTCCTTCACATCGCCATCCGCACTGCGAACCCGTCGGAACCCCGCCGACCGAGCCGCCTGTGCCGTGGCGTCCCCCACGCATAGAATGGGCAGGTCACGGGGCAACATGCGCCCTTGCAGATTCGCCAAAGATTGGGCACTGGTGATCAGCACCGCTTGAATATCATTTATATCCGGCACCGGAACCTGTGTAGGACGGGGTGTTTGCATCGCCTCAACCACACAGCGCCACCCCCGCGCCTGCACGTGCTGCGCCAAGGCCGCGCTGGCCTCGTCAGGCCGCGTCAACAACAAACGCAAGCGTTTCACTTCATCAGCTTTCCTTGCAAGGCGGCAAAATCACGAATGAGAGAAAAAATCCGCCGGAACGCGGGCGCGCAGGGCAGCACCGACGTCACGCCCCAATGTCTCGGCCTGGGCATGCGTGGACTCTGCGCTGTGGCGTTCGACCCTTAGGCCGTCAGGGGAAGCCACCAGGGCATCAAGGCGCAAACGTCCTTGCCCAATATCCTGTCCCCAAGCCCCGATCGGCGTATGGCACGAGCCGTCCAACACCTGGAGCAAGGCGCGTTCGGCGGTCACGCAAGCGACCGTCACCGGGCAGTTGATGGCGGCCAGCAGCGCGTGGGCCTCATGATCTGCGGCGCGGATCTCGATCCCCAAAGCGCCTTGTCCCACGGCGGGTAGCATGATGGTCTCGGGCAAGTCGATACCCAAGGATTCGGGCATTCCCAGCCGGTTTAGCCCCGCCCGCGCCAGCAAGGTGGCCTGGACCATGCCTTCTTGCAGCTTACGCAAGCGCGTATCGACATTGCCGCGCAATGGCACGACCTCTAAATCCGGACGATGCGCCAGAATCTGCGCGCGGCGGCGAAGGCTGGACGTACCAAGGCGCGTGCCCAGCGGCAAAGCATCAAGCCCCGTCACGCCTGGCTGGGTGATCAACGTATCCAGAGCCGAACCACGTTCGGGCATGGCGGCCATCACAAGCCCTTCGGGCAGATATGTGGGCACGTCCTTCATCGAATGCACGGCCATGTCGATTTCACCATGCGCCAGGGCGTCTTCCAATTCCTTGACGAACAGGCCCTTGGTGCCGCCTTGATCGGCCAGCATGCTTTCCCCCGTGCCGGGCCGCCAATCGCCCGAAGCCTGGATGGGCATCAGGCAGATATCGCGGCCCTCCAGCGAAGGGTGAGCGGCGCTCAACAGGCGGATGACAACATCCGTCTGGGCGCGAGCAAGGGCACTGGTGCGAGTGCCGATTTTCCAACGTCGGGAAGACATAAGGTCGGACTTTACTTGACCCCCTTGATTTTGCAAGCTCTCCTCAACGGAAAGAGAGGCTGCCATGAGCGGCAAACTGATGGTGGTGGCCGCAGCGGCCTTGATCAATGACGCGGGATTCGTGCTGCTGGGCCAGCGTCTTCCTGGAAAAGACTATGCCGGTTTATGGGAATTCCCCGGCGGCAAGGTCGAGCCGAACGAGACTCCCGAACAGGCCCTAGCCCGCGAATTGTCTGAAGAATTAGGAATCGTAACACAAGCGCATCATATGTGCCCGATCACCTTCGCCTCGCATACACATGGCACGGGACGGCATGTCCTGATGCCGCTTTTCGGCTTGCGCCAATGGCAAGGACAGATCGAACCGCGCGAGGGGCAGGGATTGACATGGATCGCCCCCCAGGCCATCGAATCGTCCTCTTTGCGCCTGGTGCCGCATGACGATGCTCTGTTGCCAGCCCTGAGGAGATTCGTGGATGGCGGATAACGCCCCCCTGACTTTGGATCTGCCGGATGAGGCCGCCACCTGCCGCCTGGGCGCGGCACTGGCCGAGCTGGCGCGCCCTGACGATCTGATTGCCCTATGGGGCGATCTGGGAGCGGGAAAAACCACGCTGGCCCGCGCCTTTATACGGCAATGGACCAACGACGCGCAGCTATGCGTACCCAGCCCCACATTCACCCTGGTGCAGATTTACGACTCCATCCGGGGCAAGGTCTGGCATGTCGATCTTTACCGCCTCAAAACGCCGGACGAGGTCTTCGAATTGGGCTGGGAAGAAGCCTGTGGGCAGAATCTGGTCCTACTTGAATGGCCGCAGCGCATAGAAACGTTGTTGCCCAGCAAGCGTTTGGACCTGCGCCTCTCCCATGATCAGGGGGGAAGACGGGCCGTTTTGCAAGGGTGTCCCGACTGGTCGCCGCGCCTGGCACAGGCTATGCTGGGCGGATGATAAGCGCGCTTGCCACCGACACGCCCGCCCGCCCCGCCGCATCGGAGGCGGTGGAAGAATTTCTGACGCATCACGCTTGGCATATGGCCGAACGGCATCCCCTGGCCGTCACACTGAACACCCTATCCGTACGACGTTATACGCGCCTTAGGCGTTTGGATGGCGCAAGTGCCATGCTGATGGACTGCGCCGACGGTTCGGCACCGCCCTTTGTTCGCATCGACCATATCTTGCGCGAGATGGGATTGTCCGCGCCGGAAATCTACGCGCAGGACCTGGCATCCGGCTTGTTGCTGGTCGAAGATTTTGGCGATGACACCTATGCCAAGATTCTGGCCGCAGGCGGCGATCTGTGGCCGACTTATCGGACGGCGGTGGATGTCTTGATCCATCTGCATCGGAATTTCCGGATCGAATCCGCGCCCGATCTGCTGCGCTATGACCTGCCTGTACTGATCGAGCAAGTTTCGCTGTTCACCCAGGTCTTTGCCGTCTCGGCATCAGCATGCAAGGAGTTTGAAGATGCTTGGCGCGCTGTCTTGCCCATCACGCAAAGCCTGCCGCAAAGCCTGTTACTGCGCGATTACAGCGCGTCCAATCTGGTACGACGCGCGGGGAAAACCGGCCTTGCCGCCTGTGGCTTGCTGGATTTCCAAGATGCCGGAATCGGGCCGGTGATTTATGATCTTTTGTCCCTGGTCGAACGCAATCGCAATCCCGCTCCCACGCATCTGGCGCAAGCGGCGCGTGATTATTACCTGAATACCTTTCCCCATCTGGACCGCGCGGCGTTCGAAGCGTCATGGGCTATCCTAAGCACACAGCGTCGCATGCGCGTGCTGGCTCTGTTCACCCTCTATATGCGTCAGGGCCGCGCGGAACTGCGCGATGTCCTGCCAGGCATCAAGGCAAGGATGCATAATGAATTGCGCCATCCCGCGCTGAGCCCCGTGGCGCAATGGGTCAGTCAGCACGAAGCGAGTTTCGCATGAGCGGCTTTTTTCCCGAAAGCGCGATGATCCTGGCCGCCGGTCGCGGCGAACGCCTGCGTCCCTTGACCGATGATCGTCCCAAGCCTCTGATGACTCTGGGCGAGGGCACCCTGTTGGATCATGCCCTGGATAAGCTGTGTCAGGCGGGGGTGCCACGCATCGTCGTCAACGCGCATTACAAAGCCCAGATGCTGATTCAGCATCTGGAGGAACGCCCAGGCAATAAGGCGCAAATCCTTATCTCGCACGAAGCCGAAAGGCCACTGGACACCGGCGGCGGGGTCAAGAACGCCCTGCCCTTGTTGCGCGGAGAAAGTTTCTTCGTTCTCTCGGGCGATATGCCCCTGACCGAGGGGTCAAGCCCCAGCCTGGCGCGTCTGGCCAAGGCTTTTGATCCTGAAAAGATGGATGCCTTGTTGCTGGTTCTGCCCACGCGATCACCCCGCGCCCATGGCTTCGATCCCCAAGGCGGCGATTTTTTCATGCAAGCGGATGGACGTTTGACCCGCAAAGACACCGCTTTGCCCAGGCCCTATGTCTATATCTCGGCCATGATCGTGCAACGCGCTTGCTATGAGCCTTTCGCGCCGGGCGTCTTTTCCAACAATCTGATTTTCGACGAAGCCGAGGCGAAAGGCCGTCTTTACGGGCTGGAGCATGACGGCGCGTGCTTTCACATATCGACGCCACAGGATTACGCCTTTGCCTGTCTACATTGGGCGGAATCGTGACGGGGCGCGTCTTTACCCTTGGCGGCGCGGCGGCCTTTGCCGATAGCCTGGCCCTTGGCCTGCTTAAACGCTGCGGCGACGATCCGCTGCGCCTGTCCGCCATCACCTTATTGTTGCCCACACGCCGATCATGCCGCACGATGCGCGAAGCTTTTTTACGCGCAGCGCAAGGCAAGCCCTTATTGCTGCCGCATATGGTGCCGGTGGGCGATCCCGATCCGCAAACCCATCTCAGCCTGGCGCAGGCCGAGGCGCAGCTTGCCCCCGCCGTCGAGCCCTTGCACCGCCATTTGATTCTCACCCGTCTGGTTATGGCTTGCGGGCTGGGCGATTCCCCTTCCCTGCCGCCCGATCAAGCCTCGCAACTGGCCGCCGCCTTGGCCGAGTTCCTGGACGAGGTGCAAACCCAGCGACTGGACTTTTCCGCCCTCGACCATCTTGCGCCGCAGGACTATGCGGTTCATTGGCAAGAATCGGTGCGTTTCCTGTCCGTACTCAGCCAAGCTTGGCCCGGGGTTTTGCACGATCTGGGACGCATGGACCCGGCCGAGCGGCGCAATCGGATTCTGGCCATGCGCTGCGACCTGTGGCGCGAGAATCCGCCGCTTGATCCCATCATCGCCGCCGGAATCACCGGCTCGATCCCGTCGGTGGCCGATCTTTTGCGCGTGGTGGCCGAGCTGCCCCAAGGCGAGATCATCCTGCCCGGCCTGGACCTTGATCTGGACGAGGAGTCCTGGCAGCTGATGGAGGAAACCCATCCGCAGCACGCCTTGCGATCTTTATTGCGCGGCATGGAACTGGATCGGAAGGATATCCGCCCCTGGCCGGACGCGCCCGATGCCGCCGCCCCGCGCGCCACATTATGGGCCGAGGTGATGCGTCCCGCCGCGCTGACCGATGCGTGGAAAGACGGGCTAAACCTGACGCCCAAACATATCCAAGGCCTGACGCGCATGGACCTGGACGACCCGCATGAAGAGGCGCGCGTCATTGCCCTGATCTTGCGCGAGGCGTTGGAAACCCCGCACCGCACGGCGGCCTTGGTCACCTTGGATCGAGGCTTGGCGCGGCGCGTGGCGGCCATGTTGCGCCGATGGCAGATCGAGGTGGACGACAGTGCCGGAACCCCCCTATCCACCACGTCCACGGGGGCCTTCTTGCGCCTGGTGGCCGATTGGGCGCGCGAACAAGGGCCTTTGGAATTCCTGGCCTTGATGAAACACCCCTTGGCAAGCGCGGGGCTTTCCCCGGCGCAGTGCCGCCGCCATATACGCAAGATCGAAACGGCGATCTTGCGTGGCCCCAGACTGAATGGCGGAATCGCCACCATGCGCCGCGCGTTGCTGGAGGCCGATCCGACCTATGAGGAATTGGCCGTATGGTTAGAGTGCATCGAACAGACGGCCCAGCCCTTCGTCAACGCCCTAAACGCGCCGCGCGTCACATTGTTGGATTGCCTGGCAGCGCATCTATCGCTGGCCGAGATGCTGGCCGGCAGCGACGACACGCCAGGCACGGCA
This sequence comes from Alphaproteobacteria bacterium, assembly GCA_016699305.1. Taxonomy (NCBI): domain Bacteria; kingdom Pseudomonadati; phylum Pseudomonadota; class Alphaproteobacteria; species Alphaproteobacteria bacterium. The sequence goes on along the minus strand of CP064970.1, from coordinate 2,000,815 downwards.
CGTCTATGGCGCGGCGAGTCGGGTGAGGCCGCCGCCACCTTCTGCAGCGACCTGGACGAAGCGGTGGCGACATTCCCCGAATTTATGGGCGCGGCCTATCCCGCCCTGTTCGAAAGCTTGCTTTCCAAACAGGTTGTGCGTCCACGTTTTGGAAAAACGCCGCGCTTGTCCATATTAGGGCCTTTAGAAGCGCGGCTTATCCATGCGGATGTCATGGTCCTTGGCGGAATGAACGAAACCGTGTGGCCGCCCGCCACCGAATCCGGCCCTTGGATGTCGCGCCCGATGCGCCTTGCCTTTGGCCTGCAAAGTCCCGAGACGCGCATCGGACTTGCCGCGCATGATTTCGTCTGTGCCGCCAGCGCGCCATGCGTGGTCCTCACTCGGTCGCGTAAATCCGGCAAGAACCCCGCTTTGCCCTCGCGTTGGCTGCAACGTCTGGACGCCGTGCTATTGGCGGCCTCGCTGACCTTGGATTCGGGGCAAAATTGGCGCGACCTGGCCCGGCGGATCGATAGCCCCAGCCAGAACCGCCACCGCGACCGCCCCGCGCCCAAACCGCCCGTCGCGGCCCGTCCGCGTAGGCTCAGCGTCACGGATATCGAAACCTGGATCGCCGATCCCTATGCCCTCTACGTCAAACGCATCCTTAATCTAAGGGAACTGGACGAGATCGACGCCGATCCCGATGCGCGAATCCTAGGGACGCTGGTCCACAAGACGTTGGAGCTTTTTATCCGGCAATATATGCGCGGCCATCTTCCCCCGGACGCCGATCAACGCCTTATCCGGATGGGCGAAGAGGTCATGGCCGATGTCGCGCATCTACCCGGCATACAGGCTTTATGGAAGCCGCGTTTGGCGCATATGGCCGACTGGTTCGTCTCGATCGAGTCGGCAAGGCGCAGCCAGGGGACCTGGCCCTTGGCGATCGAAACCAAAGGCCAATGGCATTGCCCCGAACTGAAATTCACGTTGACATGCAAGGCTGATCGCATCGACCGCCTGGCATCGGGCGCTTTGGCCATTTTGGACTATAAGACCGGCACCGTACCCAGCGCCGCCGCCGTCGCGCGATTTGAAAAGCCGCAATTGCTGTTGGAAGCCGCCATCGCGCTGCATGGCGGCTTTGCCGATTTGGCCCATGGCGGAACAGGTGGGCATGATGAGATTGGCGAGCTAGCCTATTGGAAACTGCCCAGCCGGATCGGCAATGGCAAAGCCAGCCATGTAGGCCATGCCAAACAAGCCAATCCTTCGACCTCGGCGCGAGAATGTCTGGATTTTCTGCGGCAACGCATCGCGCAATACGACCGTCTTGAACAAGGCTACCGCGCGTCGTCCACGCCGCAGAGTTTTGGCGAAAGTGCCGCGATAGACCTATTTCCCCTGCTGAGCCGTGCGGCGGAATGGTCGGACTGACGCCCCACCATCCGCGCACAGGTCTAGGATTTAAGTTTACGACTCGTCGTCGCTGCCGTCTTCGGCATCGTTGCCAGACGCCGAGATTTGAACCTTGGACGCAGCCTTGATCATGTCGAAGATGCGCCGACGCAGCTTCGGATCGGTGATGCGGTAATAGGCCCGCACCAATTCCAGCGTTTCGCGCCGACGGATGGGGTCTTGCTGCCGCACGTCACGCAGCGAGGGGACTTCCTCCTCGGCGAAACCCGGAGGCGCAAATTGTTCGCGGGTGGCATTGGGCATTTCTTCAAAGAACCACGACACCGGAACGCTCAGAATTTCCGAGAATTGAAACAACCGGCTGGCGCCGATGCGGTTGGTGCCGCGCTCGTATTTTTGGATCTGTTGGAAAGTCAGGCCGACCGAGTGGCCCAGTTTGTCCTGGCTCATGCCCACCAGGGTACGGCGCAAACGCACGCGCGAACCGACATGGGCATCCACCGGATTAGCACGACCGCGACCACCACCACGATTGGCACCGGACTCCAGATCATTGCTTTCTTGTTCTCGAACTTTATTGGGGGTCATTGCTATCTTTTCTCCTCATGATGCGGATCGAGCATCGGCGTCACCCTTGATTGCATACTCTTGTATGCTTTTACCCGAGGTGGCAAGAGGCGAGCCACACCGCTACCGATCCATATGAACCACTATGTATGCGATAGACCGTATGAAAGAGTGATGAAACTTATTTTTTAGTTACATCTGTTTTACGGCGCATGAACCACGCCAGAACAAGCACTCCCAGGCCCAGAATATAAGGCGGCCAAGGATGATACCGGGCATATAGGGGCACAGCGGATAGAGTCTGTGGAAGTGGCACATCCGCCGTAGCGGCACTGCGCCAGGGTAGCTGATGACGGATCTGGCCCATGGGATCCGTGACCACCGACACGCCGTTGGTGGCCACACGCACCAAGGGCAATCCCTGCTCCATGGCCCGCAATCGTGCCAGAGACAAATGCTGCCAAGGTCCGGTGCTATATCCATACCAGGAGTCGTTGGTGATATTTAACAACCACTCGGGACGATCCGCCGGGTCCACAAGACCGCCGTCAAAGATCGACTCATAGCAGATAAGGGGACTAAAAGGCGGCAAACCGGGCAGACGCATCGTAACCGGCCCCGGCCCCGGACTGAAATCCGTGGCACCGGTGGCGATAGCCTCGATCGGGATAAAGCGCGATAGCACAGCGCGGCCTGGCACATATTCGCCAAACGGCACCAGATGCGATTTGTGATAGCGCGCCAAGATCGCCCCGTTGGAATCCACCGCGTAAAGCGAGTTGTAAAAAATGCGCCCGCCTTCTTGCATCGTATGTTTTTCCGTGGGCACACCCGTCAAAACCGCGCGACCTGGCGGCGTGACCGAGGCGATTTCCAGGCGAAGCTGAAGGTCTTGGTCCATAAAAAACGGCACCGCCGTCTCCGGCCAGATGACCCATGGCCCGTTGGGATCCAAGACCTCGCGCGGCAAGGAAGCGGTCAGTTTCAATAGGCTTTGAAAGCGGGTGTTGCGCTGCGCGCGTGAGCTTTCGGTGGCCTCGGCCACAATCGGATGAAAGCCCGGCTGCACCAATCTCAGCTTTGTGGTGGTATCGGCCAAACCCGCTCCTTGATCCAGCCGCGACTGGCCCCAAGCGGCCAGTCCCATAAAGAGCATCACACCCAATGCCATGCTGGGCATGGCCAAGCGGCGATCCCAGCCACGCCCCAGCATGGCGGCAGGCAAACTGGCCAAAGCGACCGTCAACATGCCCAGTCCCAGGCCACCGATCACCGCCACGCTTTGCGCCACCGGCAGGAAACCCAGCCAAGAGACCGCCACGATATTCCAAGGAAAGCCCGTGAACGCCGCGCCGCGCAGACTTTCGGCCAACATCCACAGCACCGCCCAGACCAAACACGCCGCCACACCTTTTTGCTTGTCCGCGCCGCCGGTCAGGACATGCCAAATGACCGCGATCAATCCGATATAGACGGCCAACACACACGGCAACCCCGCCACGGCAAAGGGCATCAACCACCAGAAACGGCCAATATCCACCGCCAAGGCATGACCTATCCAATACAGCCCCGCCACGAAATAGCCAAAGCCAAAGGCCCAACCCAAAACAAAGGCCTGCTTCTTACTGTCCGCTTGGGCAAGGCGTATCAGAAAAAGCGGAAAGGCCAGCGCCAAGACCGGCACCAGATGAAAGGGCGGCAGACTCAGCGCCGCCAGAATACCCGCCAGCAGGCAGGATAAAGGCGCACCCATCTGCCGCTTAGGAAGCGGGTTCGACATGGGGCGCACCGCCGGAAAGCGGCGCATGGGAAGCGGGACGAATCCGCACTTGCTTCACGCGGCGACGGTCGGCATCAAGGATTTCGAAGACATGACCTTGCGGGTGACGCAACATCTCGCCGCGTAAAGGCACGCGATCCGCAAGAGCGACGATCACGCCGCCCAAACTCTCCAACTGTTCCATGGTGTCGCCGATACGCAAGACAAGTCCGGTCCTTTCCGTCAATTCGTCCAGCGGCAGACGCGCATCCACCAACAGACAGCCATCGGCTTCGACCTGCAAAGAGGGAGGCTTATGGTCGTGTTCGTCCTCTATATCGCCCACGATCTCCTCGATCAGGTTTTCAATCGTGACCAATCCATCGACGCCGCCGAACTCGTCCACCACCAGCGCGATATGACAGCGATCCTGGCGCATCTGCATCAACAAACGCGGCACCGGCATGGAAGGCGCGACATAAGGCAAAGGCCGCATCAACGACGACGCCGGAACATCGGTATTGCCGCTGGCCATCAAAGGGATAATGTCCTTGATGTGGATGAACCCCTGGCTTTTGTCCAAGGTGCCGTCATAAATCGGCACGCGGCTGTGTCCGTCACGGGCCATGGCCGCCAGAATGTCGTGGATCGAGGCCGTCATCGGCACCGCCAAAATATCGGCGCGCGGCACCATGCAGTCAGCGACCTTGCGCGCCCTCAGGCCCAGAATATTGCGCAGGATGATGCGATCTTCGGGCTTGAAGTCGCCATCGGACTCCCACTCGTCGAGCAAATCGGCCAGGGCTTCGTCGAAATCCTCCGGCTCGTCCTCGCGGTGCAAGACGCCGCGAATCAAGGCTTCTAAAGAGAAGCGAGACTTCGACTTGCCGCGCGATTGATCTTCACTCATGCGCGCCTCCGCTTGGGCGGGTGAAGGATGCGATAGGGATCGGGCCAGCCCAGGACTCGCAAAGCCCGTATCTCGGCCCCGCGCATGCGCGATGCCGCGCGATCCTGTTCATGATCGAATCCCAACAAATGCAGCATACCATGCGCCGTCAAATGCGCCAGATGCGCCGCCAAGGGCTTGTACGAACAGGCCGCCTCCGCTGCCACCGTCTCCCACGCCAACACGATATCGCCCAGCTCCATCGGCACACCCTTGGGCGCGCCGGCCAGGGCCTTGGCATCGGCGTATTGCGGAAAGGACAAAACATTGGTCGGCTTGTCCTTTCCGCGCCAGGTACGGTTCAATTCATGCAGCCGGGCATCATCGGCCAGGGACACGGCGACATGGCAGACACGACGACGCAACAAGTCGGCACAGCCCGACTCGGCCAGAGCCGCCGCCAAAGCCTGCTTAATAACGGTCTCGGCCTTGGGAACGGCGCGTTCCCACCAGATATGATCCACCAAGATCGCCGGTTTCAGCACAAAGCCTCCGCCTTCATATCATGGGACTCAAGATCGCCGCCGATGCTAACAAGTCCCGCTTGCGTGATGCGCACCGGCCGAATCTGACCGATCAGATCATTCGTGCCTTCCACATGCACCGACTGCATCCACGGACTGCGTCCCAGCACCTGCCCGGCCTGACGCCCGGGGCGGTCGAATAGAACCGGCATCATCTGACCCATGCAGCGCAGATTAAAATCCTTTTGTTGCGCCCACAGCAATTCCTGAAGCCGCGCCAAACGCTCTTCCTTGACCTGTTCGGGCAACTGCCCCGGCATGTCGGCGGCGGGCGTTCCTGGGCGCGAGCTATATTTAAAGCTATAGGCCTGGCCATAGCCCACTTCCCGCACCAGATCCAAGGTCGCCTGGAAATCCGCCTCGCTCTCGCCCGGGAACCCGACGATAAAATCCGATGACAGCACCAAATCGGACCGGGCCGCGCGCAAACGCTCGACGATGCGCAAATAGTCCGCCGCCGCATGATTGCGGTTCATGGCCTTGAGAATGGAATCCGAACCGCTTTGCACCGGCAAATGCAAAAAGGGCATCAGCACGCCCAGATCGCCATGCGCCTTAATCAATTCATCATCGACGGCCAAAGGATGGGGCGAGGTATAGCGCAAACGCTGCAGACCCGGCAGTTCGGCCATGGCACGAAGTAAACGCCCCAGCCCCCAGCATCCGCCATCGGGTGCCGCGCCGCGCCAGGCGTTCACATGCTGGCCCAGCAGCGTGATTTCGCTGGCCCCGCGCGCGATCAGGCGACGGGCTTCGTCCAGAACGGCCAGCGCCGGACGCGACGATTCCGCCCCGCGCGTATAAGGCACCACGCAAAAGGTGCAGAAACGATCACAGCCTTCTTGAATGCTTAGGAAAGCCGCAGGTCCGGGCGGCGCGCCTTCATGAGGCAGACTGTCGAATTTCGACTCGGGCGGAAAATCATTGTCCAACACGCTGCGCTCGCCCGCCTCGACACGCGCCAACATGGCGGGCAAACGGTGATAAGTCTGCGGACCAAAGACCATGTTCACATAAGGCGCGCGCGCCAGAATCTCGGCCCCTTGGGCCTGAGCCACGCATCCGGCCACGGCCAGCACCATGCGTTGTCCCCGCGCGGCGCGTTGTTGCTGCGTCTCGTGCAGACGACCCAATTCGGAAAACAGCTTCTCGCTGGCTTTTTCGCGGATATGGCAGGTGTTCAAGATCACCAAATCCGCTTGATCGGCTTCCTCGGTGGCGCGATAGCCCATTTCCGCCAGCACGTCTCCCATGCGGCCCGAGTCATAGACGTTCATCTGACAACCCCAGCTTTTGATCAGCACATGCAAAGGGGCGGCATGGGAAGATATGGGCGTCTCGTTCATGAGGCCAAGGCAAGGACAGTAGGAGGAACAGGCAGCGCGTTCGCGGAAATGGCCGAGGCGATTTGACGGTGGCTTTCTTCGGCCAAGATCTTGCGGTTGATTTTCGCGTCCATCACCGGATGGAAAGTCAACTCGATCGTCAAGCCGCCCACGCTCATCACCTGCCACAAATGCGACATCAGCCCCATATCGCCATACCAGGCATAAAGCGGGGCCAGAATCCGCCCCGTCGGAAGTCCATACAGACGGCGAAAAGCAACGGTAAAGGGTTGCACACCCTTGGCTCCGGCGGCGGCGGCAAACAGACTACTGCGAAATGGCAGCACCGTGCGTCCGTCCGAGGAGGTCCCTTCAGGAAACAAAATTAGGCTGTCGCCCGATTCCAGTCGCGCCTGCATACCTTCTTTTTGCGAGGCCGCCTTGCTGCGGCGGGTACGGTCGATGAATTCCGTGCGTTGCAGTTTCGACATCGCGCCAAAAACCGGCCAATCGCGCACATCGTCCTTGGCGATGAATGATCCCAACAGAACCGAGCCAATAACCGGAATATCCAGATACGAGACATGATTGGCGACATATAAAATGCCCTTGTCGCGGCAGGGCACGCCTCGCACCACCACCTTGATTCCCAAGATGGCCAGCAGCATCCGGTGATACATCCGCGCGCCACGATACAGCAGCGGATGGCCCGTTTTGCTCAGCAGATATTGCAAAGGCAAGGTAACCACACTGCACAGCACCATGGTCACCATGCGCAGCGCGGCGACGACGGACGAACCGGCATAAGGAGTGTCAGGATTCTCCGCTGCGTCGCCCATCACGGTCCCCGGCAGCCAGATAATGGCGGTAATATTTGTCCGTGATCATATCGGTCTTAACCACCACGCACACATCCGTGGAGTTAAACTCATGATCGATATAAGCGCCGTCGCCGATAAAGCCGCCCACGCGCAAATACCCCTTGATCAAGGGCGGCAGATCGCCCAGAGCCGCGATGGCGCTGACTTCGCCCTGACGATCGGCCATGTCCTTGGGATCCATCAGGCGCATATCGACATAGCAATGCGGCCATGCCACGGGCCGTAGGGCCGGCGGTGCCAAGTGATGGTAGTAGAGATAAGACAAGGGCAACGCCAATGCCTTCACGTCCGTTCCATGGAAACTGGCGCAACCGAACATCAAAGCGATGTTGTAATGCCCCACATAGATCGCAATGCCGCGCCACAACAGCTGCATGGTCGGCCGGGTGCGATAACTGGCATCAATGCAAGACCGTCCCAGTTCAAGAATCTCGCCAGGATAGGCGACCAGCTTTGAGATATCGAACTCGGCCTCGGAATAAAACTTGCCGTTCTTTCGCGCGGCCTCACGGCGGATCAGCCGATAGGTGCCCACAACCTCGCCGCCGCGATCATTGTCCAGGACCAAAAGATGGTCGCACACCTCGTCCAAACTGTCGAAATCCTGTCCGCGCGCCTCCATCTCCGGAGTCGGCTTGGCCGACATCTCGTTATAGAAAACGCGATAGCGCAAGCGCAACGCAGCATCGATCTCGGCCTGGTTTTGGGCCAAGCGGATCTCGAGATTGTTCATGACAAGCTCACCCGGCCCCAAAATGACAGTTGGCTCGGTCACGACCCCCCCTCGAGTTTGTTTCATAGGCATATTCATATTGTCTCCGTCAGATTCATGCTCCGCATGGCCTGTGTCAAGAGGCTCAGCGCACGGGTTTTTTGGCTGCCTTTACGGGTTTCTTTTTGACGGTCTTGTGAGGGGCAGCCTTAGGTTTGGGCTTAGGCTCTTCCTGAACCTCCGGCTCATCATCCTCCGCCGCCTCATCCTCATTTTCGGCAGATGGCGGCGCGGCGGCGGCGGGACGAATCTCGCTGGCCTCGTCTGCAGCACGCGGCCAACGCACTTCGCTGACCGCGCTGCGACGCAGATCACGCAATAAACGATAGGCCAAAGTTTCAAGCCGTTCATTACCCAAGGCATTCACGACCGTCTCACGGTTGGGCTGATCGCCGCGTACGGTTTCCCGCGAACATAACATAACGATCATGGCACCCTGGCGGAGGTCATAGATGGAGCTGGGTTTGCCGATGTCTTGCGCCGATGCCCAATTTCTTAACCAGCCCGGCAAGCCTTCGATACGCTGCGTGCCCAGATCGCGCCCCTGCCAACCGGGAAAATCGCGCGTGCGCGGCTCCAGGTCCTTACAGCCGGGGGCCGTTCCCTCCAACGCCTTACGCAAAGATTCGGCCTCGCCCAAGGCGGCCTTCTTATCGCGGCCTGCACCATAAGGCAGGAAGAATTGACGCATCGAAACGCGCACTTCCTCGGATTTGGCCGAAGGGCCGTCGCGCTTTTCCCGCAAGCCAAGAATACGAAAACCCGAAGGATCGCGGATCGGATCGCTGATGGTGGCGGGAGCCATTTTTTGCAAAGCCTCGTCCAGCGCCGGGGCCAACTGGCCAGGGCGCACCCAACCCAGATCGCCGCCTTGTACCGCGCCCGCAGACTGAGAAAACTGCTGAGCGATCAAGGAAAAAGGCGTGCCCGAGCGAATGCGTCCCACCAATTCCTTGGCCAAGGCGTTCACCTTGGCTTCATCGGCGGGATTGTCCACGGCCAAAAAAATCTCGCTGACCCGATATTCCGGTTTGCCCGCATTGGCCAATAAGCGGGAGATAGCCTCATCGACATCGTCGTCCGCGATTTCCACCTTGGGCCGCAAGCTTTGCTGAACCACGCGGCTCCATCCAAGCCCCGCCTGAATCTGCCGTGTCAACGCCGAACGGGGAATGTTGTTCGCCGCCATTGCCTCCAGCAACCCGCCTTGCGAGCCTTGAGCGCCGCGCGCCACGCGCTGCACTGCCTCTTCCACCTCGGCAGGCTCAATGCGGATGCCCAGGCGGCGAGTCTCTTGCATCTGCAATTGTTCGTCGATCATCGCGCGAATGATCTGCGGGAATACACGGGCGCGGACTTCGGGCGTGTCGGATAAGCCCGAGGTCAAATACACCAAACGCACACGGCTGATCACATCGACCGTCGAGATCACATCGTCATTGACCAGAATGGCGATGCCCACCCCCCCCTCTTCGGGCGTCTTAGGCGCGGGCGTGGACGCGGCGGCGGGTTCCTCGGCGACCTCCTCCTGCTCTGAGGCATCTTCCTCTTGCGCGAAGGCGGGATGAGCCATCGGCAGGGCCAGCAGAGCCAAAGCCAGGATCGGGAATAGCGCGCGGCGCCAGATGGATAGGTTCTTCTTCATGACGAGGGGCAGCATAGCGATCTTCTTAGCCATCTTCCAGATGGAACAGCGCGGCGGCTGTGGCCAATAGAGCCGCCATCGGAATCGACCAAGCCGCCAGGATCACAGGCAGAGTCTGCGCCCCTCCCAAGGCTAACACCAGGGAATTCATGGCAAAAACCGTCGCGCCCGCCGCCAGACACATCAAACCTTGCGTCAAGGCTCCTCCCTGACGGATATGGCGCAAGGAAAAGACAGCCGCCATCAAGACCATGGCCAGCAGCAGCAGAGGCTGGGCGAACAACCCATGGAATTCAAGACGATGACGCAAAGCCGGCAGGCCCAGAGCCTCCAACGCGCGGATGAAACCGGGCATCGCCACGAACGAGACGGTGGTCGGCGGGGCCAAACTGTCTTCGATGGTCGACTCGCTCAAACTTGTGGGCAGGCGCACCACATCTTGCCGGGTTAAGGCTTGATCTTTTTCATTGCGCCAGACGTCGCGCAGTTCCCAGCCATCCGGACGCAGTACCGCCTCAGCCGCATCCAGCCTGCCCAAATAGGCACCAGCCGAATCATAGATCAAGACCATCAAGGGCTTGAGAACCAATGGGTCGCGCTGCACAGCCGCCTCGGCGTGCATCAGAAGCGACCGATCGCCATCGGTCTGACGCAGCCATAATCCCGCGCTGGAGATATCCAGCGTGGTGATGCGGTTCAGATAGCGCGTCTCAAGCCGTCGATATTCGCCAATCATAGTCGCTCCCAACGGATTGATAAGCGTCAGATACAACGCCCCCGACAAGGCCACCAACGCCAAGAACGGCATCAAAAATTGCCAAACGGACAGCCCGGCGGCGCGAATAATCACCAACTCATGGCTGCGCGTCAGCCGCCACAAAGCCCATTGCGCTGAAAACAAGATGACAAAGGGCAGAACGCGCTGCAACGTCTCGGGCAACTTAAACAGGCTAATACGCAGCACGATATCCAGCGTGGCTTCAGGCTTGGCGGCGGCGCGGCGCAACAGCTCGGCCGTCTCGAAGGTAAAGACCAAAGCCAGAATTGCCACCGTGATCAGAACCAGGCTGAACAAGAAATGGCGCGCCAGATAGCGCGAAAGGACGCCGAATGCGGGCATGGGCTTATCCTGCCGCCTTTCCCATACGATGCCAACGCCGATCAAACAGAACCCACAGCCCCGCCAGCATCGGCACCAAGACCAGCGCGTAAAGCAGCAAGATCGCCAGCGGGTTTTTATTGGCCATGTTCATGACGCCCAAGGCCAAACCCTGCAGCCCGGCGATTCCACCCGCCGCCGCGACCAAACGCCAAGGCTTGCCCCGCCTTTCATGACGGCGCGGCAATACGGCAACCAGCCCCAGCACCGTCAAGGTCACGGAGAAAAGCGGAATGGCAAAACGTTGATGCAGTTCGGAGGTCATACGGCTTATCTCCGGCGGCGGCGTATCGGCCGGCGGATTCAGCAATTGCGACAAGGGCAATTCGCGCGGCGCGCCGCGACGGCCTTCCGCCTCGCCATCCGAGCCGGTCAGCTCGCGGATATTGACGGTGTAGCGGTCGAAATCCAACTGCGTCAGCCGACCCGTGGCACGGCTGAATTCCTGGCGCGTGCCATGAAGAATTTCGATCAAAGGGCCGTCGGCGCTCATCATCAACATGCCGTGATCGGCCATGATCGTGATCGGCTGTCCGATATGGCGCGTATCATGGATCAATATGCCCGTCAGATCGCCGCGTTCATTGCGTTCTCTGGCATAAAAAGTCAGCCCCGGCACCACATCGTGGAACTGCCCCGTGCGCAGCAACAAGGGGGCGTAATTCTGCCGAGCGGCATATTGCAGACGGATCAGCTCGCGCCACGAGGCGGGCGCGGCCCACAGGCTAAGCCCATATCCCGCCATGGTCACCAAAATGGCCAAAACCAATGCCGGAGCCGCCAAGGACGAAGGCGACAAACCCGCCGCGCGCATGACGATCATCTCGCTGTCATGGGTCAGACGCTGATAGACGAATAAAACCGCCAAAGCCAAGGTAAAGGGCAGCAGCAAGGCCAGAAAAGTCGGCAACAAAAGCCCCATCAAACTGACGAACAACGTTCCCGGCGCGCCTGTCCCCACCACCAATGGCAGGAAACGCAAGGACTGCACAAACCACAGCGCCAATGACGCCGCCACCAAAACGAAAATGAATGCCCCAATTACTTGCCCCAGCACATAGGCCTGCAACCGCCAGGGCCACCATCGGGCCACCACCGGCGCATCGCGCCCTGGCATACGGTCTTGAATGTCGTTCACGCGATACCGCTTTCCCTGCCCTGCTGGCGCAATAACTCACGCAAGGCGGATTCCAGAATATCCGCCCAGCGCATCACACCTTCATGAGTCGACAACTCGTCCTGCCGCACTTCGAAGGCCAAATGCGGCAGGCCGTGAACCTCGGCATGGGACGCAATGCTATGCGCCAACACCTTGCGAATATCGTAAGGCTCATTGTCTCCGACCACAAGATCGCCGCGACGACGCAAAATATCAATCATCGGCTGGGCCAATTCCGGATTTTGTTTCCAAATCACCCCCACCTGCCAGGGACGGTGCGCGTCTTGTGTCGCCATCTTGGGCGTAAAACTGTGAATAAACAACACAATGGGCCGCTCGTCCCGCTTAAAACGAGGATTGATATGTGCGGCGATCTCATGGTGATAGGGATGATATATCTCCTCGATCCTGGCGGCGCGATCCTGGGCGCACAGGCGCTGATTGCCGGGGATTGGTATGCCGTCCGAACGAGCAACGATCAGCTCGGGATCGTCCAAAGCGCGATTCAAATCCACCACCAAACGCGAGAAACGCGCCAGGAAAACGGGAGAGTCGAACCGGCGGCCTATCTCACGACTCAAAGGGCCTGTCCCAATATCAAGGGCGATATGCTGTCCTAATGCCTGATGATCTAGCCCCAGATGGTTCAGTCGCTGGGGAATACGATTGCTGGCATGATCGCAGATCACGACAAACGCTCCCGAACCTTCGGGATTGACGACCTCAATGGGTGCCCCATCTTTGGGGCTAAGCACATGCGTCATCGGTTCATCAGCCTTCGGATATTTGTTTATTTTCAATAGGGACCGGCATTCTTGCCGTGTTCCATATGCGCTAGCATATGGTCATGCTTTCAACAAGCAGCCCCCTGTACGAATCCGCGTCAGCGGGGTTGACTTTTCCGCCGGACTCGCGCACAAGGTCCGCCACGGTCCTTGTGCGCGACAAGACCTGCGGAACATGGGTTCCGGGCATGTAGCTCAGCGGGAGAGCACTTCCTTGACATGGAAGGGGTCACAGGTTCAATCCCTGTCATGCCCACCACGCGCTTTCACGATTTATAACATCGGCCTCGAGGCCAGTTCCGTCCTTGGCAAAAGGAATCGCCAGGATGGAGGAATCATTCCTTCCCCTCCCCCGTCAGCTTCAACGCCAGGGCATAGACCTCTTTGCGGGGACGTTTAAAGGCCTGGGTGGCGGCGGCCACGGCTTCTTTCACGGTGCCGGTTGCCAGATGCGCGCGCAAAAAAGCCTCCATATCCTCTTGGACCTGGGCATCGCGCTGGGTTTGGGCCTGGCTATCATCCGGCGGCGGGCCGATCACCAGGCTGATTTCGCCTTTGGGCGCGCCGGAAGTTGTGTAATGGGCGATCAGAGCCGAAAACGAGCCGCGCCGGACCTCCTCGAACTTTTTGGTTAATTCGCGCGCCACGGCGGCGGGACGGTCGCCTAAGACGGCCATCGCATCTTCCAGGAAATCGACCAAACGGTGCGGCGACTCGTAAAAAATCAGGCTGGCGCGTAAATCCCGCCATGATTCAAGTGTTTGACGCCGCGCTGCGCTGCGCGGGGGCAAGAAACCCGCGAAAAAAAAGCGATCCGTCGGCAATCCCGACAAAGCCAAAGCCATCAGCGCCGCATTCGCGCCCGGCACGGCGGAGACGGACACATCCGCATCCAGACAGGCGCGCACCAGCTTGAATCCCGGGTCCGATATCAAGGGCATGCCCGCATCGCTGACCAAGGCCATACGCTCACCCTTGGCAAGTCGCGCCAGAATCTGCGGGCGGAGCCGGGCGGCGTTATGTTCGTGATAGGCCAACATAGGCGTGGCCACGCCGGCATGACGCAGTAGGGGGCCGGTGACGCGCGTATCCTCGCATAGGACCAAATCGACCCCGGCCAAGGTCGTCTGAGCGCGGGGCGACAGATCGCCCAGATTGCCAATGGGCGTGGCCACCAAGGTCAAAGCTGCGCCTTGTTCGGTCCGGCTTCTTGGCCTATCGTTGCGATCATCATCTAGGGGCAGAAACGGTGGTTGGGACGATGCGATCATGGGGCGTAAGCTTTCATCGGCGGTGGCTGGCAAGCCTGCTGGCTTTTCTGGTCATCATGGCCTTGGGCGGCAGGGTAGCGGCCCAGGTCGTGGTCATGCAACCTCCCCCGCCTGCGGCGGCCACCGGCCCCTTGCGCGCGGCCATTTTGTTGCCTTTGTCTGGCCCTCAGGCCGCCATGGGTCAAGCCCTACTGCAAGCCGCGCAATTGGCCCTGTTCGAGGTTTCGGACGAGCGGTTAGAGCTGCTGCCGCGCGACACGGGCGGCAGCCCCGCCAAGGCCCAGGCCGCCTTGCGCGATGCGCTGGCCAGCGGTGCCAAGCTGATTTTGGGTCCCTTGTTCGGCACCGAGGCCAACGCTCTGCGTCCCTTGGCGGCGGCGGCGGGCGTGCCGATGATCACTTTTTCCAACGATGTGGGATTGGCCGGCGGCGGAGTCTATGTCTTTGGCTTTGGCCCCGAACAGGAAACGCAGCGCGTGATTAGCTTTGCCCTGTCGCAAGGCTATCGACGCCTGGCAGTCATTGCGCCGCAAGGGGCCTATGGCGAAAGGCTGCTAAGGGTCACGCATGACGCGCTGGGCGCTCAAGGCGGCGAACTGACCCTTATCGCGCGGCCATCGGCCAGCGATCCCGCCTCGGTATTGAAAGAGATCAAAGCGGGACAAGGGCATTTTGACGCCGTGCTGATGGGTTCAGGCGGCCAAGAACTGCGTGTGATCGCCGCCCAAGGCGTGGCGCAAGGCCTGTGGGGCGACCGCAGCGAGACGCGCATGCAACTGCTGGGCACCGGACAATGGGACGAACCCAGCCTGTCACGGGAATCCGGCCTTATCGGTGGCTGGTACCCCGCCGCCGATCCGGCCACGCGCCAGGCATTTGCCGAGAGATACAAACGCGCCTTTGGCCTAGAGCCGCCGCGCCTGGCCACATTGGGCTATGACGCCGTGGCCTTGGCCAGCGTCCTTTCACGCCAAGGCAGCTTTGGCGCCAGCATCGCTTGGCTAACACAAAGCGGCGGCTTTTCCGGTGTGGATGGCATTTTTCGCTTGCGCCCTGACGGCTTGACCGAACGCGGCCTGGCTGTTTTAACTCCCACCGTCCAAGGCCCCCAAGTCGTCGATCCAGCCCTGCAAGTCTTCGCCGCAACGATGGGTCGCTGACGTTTTTTTTTGCCTAGGCATCGATTTTGTTTCTTGACAAAAAGCGCGCCTACGCCTTTTCTTGCGGGGCGCGGAAACATAGCGCGGAGGGGTGGCCGAGTGGTTAATGGCAGCAGACTGTAAATCTGCCCGCGTGAGCGTACGAAGGTTCGAATCCTTCCCCCTCCACCAGCCCCCCCTACAAGAGCGCAAAATCATAAGATCGTGTAACGGCACGGTAAGCAGTAAATAACGCCTCCGCCTAAAGGCGAAGTTTTATACACATCCCATTAAAACCATCACCGCATCATGCCTATCACAGCATCGCCATGCCGCCATTGACGTGCAAGGTTGCACCGGTGACATAGGCGGCTTCGGGGCTGGCGAGGAAGGCGACGGCGGCGGCGATATCCTGCGGGCTGCCCATGCGTCCGCAAGGAATGGCGGCCAGCAGCTTTTCCTTTTGCTCGTCTTTCAACTTGTCGGTCATGGCGGTGGCGATAAAGCCCGGGGCCACGCAATTTACCGTCACGCCGCGCGCGGCCATCTCGCCCGCCAGAGACTTGCTCATGCCCACCAGCGCGGCCTTGGCTGCCGCATAATTAGCTTGGCCGGGATTGCCGGTCGCGCCGACGATGGAGGTGATCGAGATCACCCGGCCCCAGCGACGGCCCATCATGCCGCGCAAGGCCGCACGGGTTAAGCGGAAGGTGGCTGTCAGATTCACATCCAGCACCTTTTGCCAGTCATCATCCGTCATGCGAATGGCCAACATATCGCGCGTCAGGCCGGCATTGTTGACCAGGATATCCACACCGCCAAAGGCGGCCTCGGCGGTCTTGAACAATTCGGCGGGAGTCGCCGGATCGGACAAATCGCCCACGGCCACCGCCGCGCGGCTATTCAGTTCGGCTGCCAATTCGTCAAGGGCTTCGCGCCGCGTGCCGGTCAGCACCAGATTCGCGCCCTGGCCATGCAAGGCGCGCGCAATGGCCCCGCCGATGCCACCCGAAGCACCCGTGACCAAAGCGGTCTTTCCGGAAAGATCGAACATCTACATGCCTCCTTAAGGCTGTTCCTGGGACGGGGTCAGAAAACGTTCAATATCGCGCGGCCCGGCCAGAGAGTCGCGCGCGGCCTGAGGCTGAATGCGCTTGACCAATCCCGCCAACACGCTGCCGCTGCCAAGTTCGGTATAGCCTGTCGCGCCCATCGCCGCCAGGTTCTGAATGGATTCGCGCCAGCGCACGCGACCGCAGACTTGTTCGACCAATCGGGCGCGAATCTCTTCCGGCGCATCGACCAAGGCCGCCGTCACATTCGCCATGACTGGCAGATGCGGGGCCTGCAGCGTCACTTTGGCCAGGGCCTCTTGCATCACCTGCGCCGCCGGTTGCATCAGGGCGCAGTGAAACGGCGCGCTGACCGGCAAGGACATGGCACGCAGACCAGCAGCCTTAGCTAGAACCAAGGCACGTTCAATGGCGGCCTTATGGCCGCTGATGACGATCTGACCCGGCGCGTTGTCATTCGCGGTGGAACATATCTCGCCCTGTGACGCTTCGCGCGCTAGGGCCTCTACCGCGTCCATCTCCGCGCCCAGGATCGCCGCCATGCCGCCCGCGCCCACAGGCACCGCCTGTTGCATCGCTTGGCCACGGGTTTTCAGCAAGCATGCGGTATCGGCCAGGCTGAGCGCGCCCACGGAGCATAGGGCCGAATATTCACCCAAAGAATGCCCCGCCACGAATGCCGCCCGCTGATGCAGCTTCATGCCGCCTTGCTTTTCTAACACCCGCACCACGGCCAGACTGTGAGCCATTAAGGCGGGCTGCGTGTTCTCGGTCAGGCGCAAGTCTTCGTCGGGACCTTCGAACATCAGACGCGAGAGGTTTTGATGCAGCACCTCGTCCACTTCGTCCAGCACGTCCCGCGCCTCGGGGAAAGCCTGAGCCAAGTCGCGGCCCATGCCGACGCTTTGACTGCCCTGGCCGGGAAAGAGAAAAACATGGGACATCGCATCACCTGCGTGAGTGGATCAAGAAAACTCGGCTTGCTTTCTAGGACGGCCTTAGGATTTGGGCAAGAGCGGCGCGGGATCGACCGGGGTCGTTCCCTTGCGGATCTCAAAATGAAGCTGGGGAGTCTTGATCCCCGTGCCGCTATTGCCTACGGTGCCGATGATATCGCCGGTCGAGACGATGGCGTCTTTTTGTACCAACAGGCGGTCGAGATGCGCATAGGCGCTGACCCATCCGCCTTCGTGGCGGATCAAGACTAGATTGCCAAAACCCTTTAGGTCGCTGCTGGCATAGACCACCGTGCCGGACATGGAAGCCTGCACCGGTGCACCTCTGGGCGCGCCGATAGCCAAACCATCGCTGCGCACGCCGCCTTCGCCCGTCGCGCCAAAGCGTGTCAGGACGCTGCCTTGCAAGGGCCATGCAAAACTGGGCGCGGCCATCTTGGCATCCGCCGAGTCATCCGTATCGGCGGCAGGTGGTTCGGTCTTGGCTTCTGGTTTAGCGGCAGGCTGGTCTTTCTTGGTCGCATCGGCCGAGGGCAACAAAGAGACAGGCCCCGCCTCATCAGGCGGCGATGGGACATTCGAGTCTGGAGCGGGAGGAGCAGGGGAAGGCACCGGGGCCATGGCGGCGGTTTGTTTATTGTCCTCTTTGCTCGACTCGGGCAAAACGGGCAAGGCCACGGGCGGCTTGGCGGGGGCGGCGTCAGCCGGGCGGGATTCTTTACTGGCCGAGGAACTGCGAATGCCTTCGATCACCAAGGGACGTTTGGGCTCGGGCGTTGGCATTGGGGGCGTAGGCGGCGGGGGCGTCGGACCGGATAGAGTGACCATAGGCGGCGCAGTCGGCACAGGCGGCGCGACAGGCTCGGGCGACAAAGGCACCACGGTCACGGATTCCTGACGGCGCAAGCTGCCCAAGGCTTCGCCAGCGGCGGGCGGCGGCTCGATCGGGGTTGGCGATCCGCCCGGCAGACGCAGCTTTTCCCCCACGCGCAAGGTATAGGGCGAACGGATATCATTCAGATCAATCAAATCGCGCATCGGCACGTTCACGCGCCGCGACAGGCCGTAAAGCGTCTCGCCGCGCTGCACGATCACCACGCGCTCACCGCTTGATAAGGTCTCCACGACAGGCGGACGTGTGGGACGGCGTTGGGGATAGGGTTCTCCCTGCCCCAAGGCGCAGCCCGATAACAGCAAGCCCGCCAGCAGACAGGTTGCTACGGGCAAGGAAACAAGAGTGCGAGACTGTGCGATCATCGGAATGCGACCTTTATTCTTCATGATGAAGGAGAAATTCTCTCCATCCCTCCCATATAAGGCCGGAGTGCGGCAGGAATAAGGATCGAACCGTCGGGCTGTTGGCCGTTTTCAACAACGGCAATCAAACACCGGCCCACCGCTACGCCCGAACCGTTCAGGCTATGCACGAAGCGGCTGGATTTTCCGCCCTTAGCGCGGCATTTGGTTTGCATGCGCCGCGCCTGGAAATCGCCGCAATTCGAGCAACTGGAAATTTCCCTATAACGTCCCTGGCCCGGCATCCAAACCTCAATATCATAGGTCTTGCGTGCGGAAAAACCCATATCTCCCGTGCATAACACGACGGTACGGAAGGGCAGTTCCAGACGCTTTAACACCGTTTCGGCGCATTCGGTCATGCGCTCATGCTCTTGCGCGGATTGCTCGGGGGTGGTCACGCTGACCATCTCCACCTTATAGAATTGATGCTGGCGCAGCATGCCGCGCGTGTCGCGTCCGGCAGATCCCGCCTCGGCGCGAAAGCAGGGCGTATGCGCGGTGACGCGCAAGGGCAGGCATTCCTCGTCCAACACCTTTTCGCGCACCAGATTGGTCAAGGGCACTTCGGCGGTCGGAATCAGCCACAGACCGTTATTGACGCCGAATTGGTCTTCGCGGAATTTGGGAAATTGTCCGGTGCCGAACAAAGCGTCTTCGCGCACCAAAAGCGGCGGCGATATTTCCGTATAGCCATGCTCGGTGGTGTGCAGGTCCAGCATGAATTGCGCCAAGGCGCGCTCCAAACGCGCCAACGCGCCGCGCAGCACCACAAAGCGCGCACCAGAAAGGGCCGAGGCCGCCTCGAAATCCATCAGCCCCAGCGTCTCGCCCAGCTCGAAATGCTCACGCGCGCTGTCGCTTGGCGTGGGATTCCCAAAACGCCGCAATTCGACATTGGCCGCCTCGTCCGGACCGTCGGGCACGGAGTCTTCGGGGATGTTGGGGATGGCGGCCAGACGCGAATCCAGCTCGCCGCCCAGCTTGGCCTCTTCCTGTTCCAAAATGGCCAGGCGTTCTTTCAAGGCGTCCACCTCGGCTCGCAAAGGCGCATCGTCGCCGCCGGACTTTTTGACCTCGCCGATCTTACGGGAAAGGTCGTTGCGCTTTTGCTGGGTCTCTTGCGACTCGGTCAGCAACGCGCGGCGGCGGCTGTCCATATCCAGCAATTCTTGCGCCAAAGGAGGCAACCCGCGACGCGCCAAAGCGGCGTCCAGGCTGTGGGGGGTGTCACGGATCAGTTTGATGTCCAACATGGTAAAAAACCCTAACCTCTGACCAAGCATTTGTCATCTGGCAAAGATGGGCCGCTGGTTGGCAGGGTTCTAGAGTAATTATGCTGCCCTATGCCGTGAGACTATTTTTTGCATTGACAGACTGAAGACATTTCCATCAGAGTGATGGGCATGAATATCGGCTTCGGCAATACCTGTTTTGTTCGCATGTGGTGGTGGCCCTGCGTTTATGCAGCGGCCTGGCGAACGGATTTGGCGTAATTTAAACTCCTCCTCCCTCCAGTAGCCGCCGCAAGGCGGCTTTTTAGTTTCTGGAGCTTCCTTCGGCGGAAAACTTACCCCCCCCTAGAAGGAACAAACGCTCATGAAATTCTTAGATGCCTCACCTAACATCGATTCTATTATTCCCGATATTGCCCGATTTGGCGGCAAGGTAGCCAATCTGCTTTTTCTCAATCAAATTCCTGGGATTGAGGTGCCCGATTTTATCGGCCTAGAGATCAAGCAAGACCCGCAAGACCAGCCGTTTCAAGAGAGGCTCAAGCAGCTCTTGGAGACGGTTGGTCCGGACAGCACGTTCGCCGTTCGTAGCAGCGGTCTGCGGGAAGATGGCGCGCTTTCTCATGCGGGATATTTCATCACTACTCTTTATGTGCCCGGGAATCCGGATGATATTCTAAATAACATCGAGATAGTTAGGTCTCATGGCCAAGCCAAGCTTGGTTTGTTATCTGACAAGGCAGATAACGAGGGCATCGGGGTCGGTGTTCAAAGAATGATCGAGCATCCCGATATCAGCGGGGTTGCGTTTTCTCGGGACTTAGATCGCGCAGGGCCTTATGTGCGGATCAACTATACCAAAGGCGATGGAGAACAAATCGTCAGCGGTAAGCATGGCGGACAATCCGTTCACGTCCTGCGCGATGAATCATATCGTCAGGGGCTTGCGCCAATCGCTTTGCCCGAAGGCGATGAGAGAGGTTTTCTGCCGCAACTGATGCGGCAAATTTACTTAATAGAAGACGCCTATGGGCATCCGGGCATGGATATCGAGTTTGCAATCAAGGATGGAAAAATATATATCCTCCAAGCCAGGCCGCTGACAACGCAGCCAGGCCATGCGCTGGCCCCCGATCAATATCAATCGTTCCATGCGTTATTTCGTGAGACGGCAGAGTCTGTGACCAAACTTACAGCCGATGGCGACGTTCTAGGGAACATGATCGATATCAACCCCCGAGAATTGCTGGGCGACATGCCGTCCAAGCTTGATCTGTCCATCTACGATCTGATGTTCTCTGCCCAAACAGTGCCTAGCATTCGAAAAGAAATGGGATATGCCGGCTGCGAATCTGGTTTGATGAGATCGATCAGTGGAAGACCATATATCTCCTTATTTGGTTCTGCCCAAAGCCTTATGCCAGGGACTCTCGATCCGCAAGATACGGCGTTAATATTAGAGGAATACGCCCGTCAGCTTCGCCTGGATCCGGGCATGCAGGATTGTGTGGAGTTCGAAATTTATGCAAGCAATGCCGAGGATATTAAACGATTAAACGGCATTCCAATGCGGCGGCGACATGTTATTGAGGCGGCATTCGACGATCAAGCCAAGAATCTTTCCGAGAGGGCACGCCATGTTGTGAACGCTCATCCCGATCGAATCCAAGGCTATCGTCAGCGTCTTGCTCAGTTCCGGGATGAGCGCATAAACAAGGACGAAGGAGGGGCCGAGGATTCTCTATCTCTATTGAACGATGCCAAAGAATTGCTTTTAGAAGGCACGGGCTATTTCACCTTAGTCGCACGTTTGGCTTTTTCCGAAAGGGCAAAATACGAAAAAAAATACGGTGGCAACGCTCTGGAAGGCGCGCTTGAATCGCTTGAGACGGTCTCTATGCGCATGCAGCGCGATCTTGGAGGTTATGGGAAAGGGCAAATCTCTCGAAAGTCCATTATTGAGGAATATGGACATTTGCGGCCCGGACAGTTTCATGTGTTCGCGCCATGTTATGCGGATGACCCGGATTCTTATCTTCATTTGCGTCACTATGCATCCGCGCCTGATGTCCAGACATCCCATTTAGAAAGCGTCCCAGAAAAACGTCATGGGCATTTTGATCAATTTCTTGACTTGTGCGACGAAGGAAAGCGAGACGACACGCTACGCCTTCGCGCACTGATGCTGATGAGGGAGGATGTCAAATTCGAATTTACCCGCGCCTTTGATTTCCTGGCCAAGGCCATTCGTGGGCACATCAAGGCAGTGGGTTTGACCGAGCACCAAGCCCGTCACATGGAGATTGGCGACATTGAAGGGATGATGGTTCCCGATGTGGATTCCATAGGAACCTCGGTGAATATTTCCGAACAAAGCCATCATACCGCCGCACATCTTATGCTGCCAGACGTCATCCGTGGTGTCGAAGACCTATATTTTGTTCCCAGTAATGCGAAGAATGGTTATTTCTATGGGCATGAGAAGGTTAAAGCGGGGTTCATCGTGCTTTCCCGCGAATCAATTGGACGCATCCAGCCCGCAGATATTGAAGGTAAGATCGTTGTGCTGGAACAGGCCGATCCCGGTTATGATTTTATCTTCACGATGAATCCCGCCGGTTTGGTCACGCAGTATGGGGGGCCGGCTTCCCATATGGCTATCCGCGCATGTGAGAGCCGATTGCCAGCCTGTATTGGCTGCGGGATGGCACCGAACGAATTCAATACGGGATTAAGCCTTATCCTGGACTGTCAGCAAAAGAAGATTGGCCCAGGATCCCCCCTAGACCTGCCTTCGTCACATCGTCCCGCATCGGTGAAAGGAAACGCCATTGACCGCCATCTTCATGCGACACGGCCAGTTGCTGCCCCCTTATGACAGCTATGAAAAGCTTTCATTGTCTGAGCTGGAAGGGCTGGCCTCGGGAAGTCTTGACCCTGATGTGGATCAGGGGTTCGTAAGGCATGGCTTAAAGGAAATGGATGAATGGCGGACATCAATCAAGGACAGTCAGGTGGTTCTATGTGGCCAAGCGCGCAGGGCGCAGCAGACATGTTCTTTAATGATGGAGTGGGCGGGAATAGACCTCTCGCCGATGGTGGATCATCGGATTAATGAAATCGCATTTTCGCCCATCGCGCTATGTGGCGATTCCACGGAAGTCCCTTTGAGTGTGCTGCGTAAGCGGCTTGACGATGCCATAGAGACAGGCCATGCCGGGGTTGAGAAAAGAGGTTCGATTATCGCGCGCGTTCAAGATGTTTTGGAGGAATACAAGGGGAAGCGGATTTTGTGCGTGTCTCATGGCTTTCTCATGAAATTCATTATGGCGCATCTGCACACAGAGTTTGGTTTCTCCCTGCCAGAATCTTGCGCCCCATCCGCCGCTGCACCGGTCCCTTATTTAGGAATGCTAAGGATCGAGGCAGGATGATGCCCGGGCATCGACGACTCTCTCAGACCGTCTTTCCCGATCGCTAGATCGCCGTATGCATGATGTCTTGATAGGCCTGGATGGCTTTGTCGTGGACTACCATCGAAACGGGGCTTTATCAAAAAGCATTGAAGAAACGCGGCATTCTCTATCAGGAGCCAAGTGAAGCGTTACGAGAACAATCGGTGGAGGTTATTCTGGCGACAATCGGACAAAATATTACGGACTCTATGATCGATACCTATGTGAAGAGCGTTCTACAGGAAGCACGGCAGGATACACAGATCAACACCATCGGCCTCGTTTGTACGGAATTGCCACTCGTTTTCCCTCAAAAACTGGACGAATTCCAACTTATAGGAAGCTTAAAGGAAGCGGCGGCATACATCGTTGGGCTACATTTTGGGAGGTAGCTTTCGTTTAGCAGCTTGCTAAAGCTATTCTTGCTGTGTAAACGCATTATAGTAATCTATCCTATGCGCATCTGCAGAACTTGGGTGCTATATGGTACACATGATAGAGAAAGTCCTATGATGAAATCGAGAACGGCCCAAGCTATTGACGCAAGGCAGATAAAAGCAGGTCGTGCGCTACTGGGGTGGTCGCAAGATGATTTAGCGAAAGCCTCTGGGCTTTCCATAGGCACTATCCGTAAGCTTGAGCTTGGTTTTGTGTCTCCCCGTAGTCGCACTATGAACGCATTGGTTGCAGCAATGGAGCAGGAGAATATTGAATTTACGCCGTTTATGGGCGTGCAGCTTAAAGACAGTCATATAGAAACCATTATAGGCACACCAGAACAAAACGCATTACGGCTTCAGAAAGATATATTCATGACCATGAAAGATAATAGTGGTGAAGTACTTTCATTGTTTGCGGATAATTCAATTGCGACTTCTATGGTTATTGCTGGACTAAATGGACTAATGAATAATGGATTAAAATTTAGATTTATTATTCAAAATAACAAAAAAATGATATTTGACAAAAGTTTTTATAGATGTGTTAATGATTCATTATTAAATCATAATTTACAAGTTATATATGGCAGAAGAGTTGCCATATTTGAAAGAAAATCCGGCGATAAATACTTAAATAAGAAAATGGTTATTATAGATAATAAAACATTATCTGACTCATGTAAGGAAATATTTGATTTTATCTGGTGCCATGGAGATTATCCCGCCTAGGCCATACCCTCCTGACGCTAACATCTATCTATCGCACGATTCTAGAAGATTTCTTTGCAAATCCAATAGCTCTCGATCTTTAGCCCCTCGCCTCGTCAAATCACCGTATGCATGATGTCGGCTTCGCTGGGCGAGCTGACCGATGTGGCTAGGGTGCCTTTGTTGCAGTTTCTCGGATAATTTCTTTTCCGGCAAAAACCAACTCATTAACGAAGTTGCAAGACTTTGCGCGCGAGGGTCATCATAGAGTTCACTCTATCCAAGTCGCGCAGGAGATCCGTCTGCCGTGAGAAATAACGAAAAACTCCAAGAGATTTTTTCCAAGGCGCTGGAACTGCCCTTGGAAAAAATCAATGACGACCTGGCCTATACCAGTGTCCCACAATGGGATTCCGTCAGTCATATGGCCTTGATCGCCGCATTAGACGAAGGCTTTGGGCTGATGATCGAAACCGATGACGTGATCGGCATGAGCAGTTTTGGCAAGGCGCGCGAGATCCTAGCCAAATATGGCGTGGCCTTCGAAACCGTCACCGTCTAGCTTAAAAAAGGCGGGGTTCCATGTTCTGGCATCTTGACCGTCCATCCCAGCATCCCGCCTTATGGCAGGAAGCCAGCGTTGGTGCCGTCAGCTATGACCAGCTTCATTCAGCCTGTCAGGTCTTTGCGCAATCCCTGAACGCGCGATTTGGTCGCCGCAGCCTGGGGCTGATCGGCATGGCCAATGACCTGGGCAGTGTGACGGCTTATCTAGGCGCATTGCAGGCCAACGCGCCCGTGATTCTGGTGGATCCCAAGATGGACCCGGCCTTATGGCAGAGTTTGGTGGATATCTACGCGCCCGAATGGTTGGTCTGGCCACAAGGCCAGACCGTGCCCGAGGGCTGGACGCCAGAGGCCCAGTCATCGCCAAATGGACCGCCTCTGTCGTTGCCCTGGCACCCGCCTTCCGCGCCAAACTTGAACGACAAACTGGCATTGATGTTGTCCACTTCCGGCTCGACCGGCAGTCCGAAATTGGTGCGACTATCCTATGACAACCTCGAGGCTAACGCCCATTCGATCGCTTCCTATCTTGGCCTACTGGCACAGGATCGAGCCATCACATCCTTGCCGCTGCAATACTGCTATGGACTGTCAGTTCTGAACAGCCATCTCAAAGTCGGCGGCAGCGTGATCCTGACCGAACAGACGGTCATGCAACGCGCATTCTGGGATATGTTTCGCCGATATGGCGTCAGCTTTTTGGCAGGCGTGCCCTTTACCTATGAGATGCTCGAACGCCTGCGTTTCGAGACCATGGACCTGCCAAGCCTGCGCATCCTGACCCAGGCCGGTGGCCGTCTGCCGCCCGAGCGCGTCGCCCGCATGGAGCAATTGGCCCAATCGCGCGGATGGAGCTTTTTTGTGATGTACGGCCAGACCGAGGCTACGGCGCGCATGGCCTATATGCCGCCCCATCGGTTGCGTGACAAACCGGGCAGTATCGGCATCGCCATTCCCGGCGGCAGGTTAGAGATCGACTCACATGCCGAGAATGAAATCGTCTATCGCGGCCCCAATGTGATGCTGGGCTATGCCCAAAAACGGGACGACCTGGCCCTTGGCGACCAGATGGGCGGCGTGCTGCGTACCGGCGATCTGGGCGTGGTGGATGAAGAAGGGTTCTTCACTGTCACGGGGCGCAAATCGCGCTTCTTAAAGCTGTTCGGGCAACGCATCAGCCTCGGTGACGTGGAAGAACGCCTGCAACAGAGCCTTGGCACGACTGTCGCCTGTTATGGAACCGACAGCCTGCTTTATGTCGCCTTGGATAGGGCCGAGGCGGTGGAACATGCCTGTCAGATGATCAAGGACCGTTATCATCTGCACGGATCATGCCTGAAAGTCTTTTACGCCGATCCTTTGCCACGTCTGCCCAGCGGCAAGGTGGATTACGAATCCTTGCGCCGAATGCAAGTATCATGAGCACTGCATCCCCTTGCCCTGCGCTTGATGTGGCATCGGTCCCGCCTTTCAGTTTAGCGGGAGAATCGCGGCGTTCGTTCCTGAAAGAACATCTAGCGGCGCTGACCGCGTGGCATAGGGCATCATGCCCGGCTTATGCCCGTATCCTTGACGCCATGGGTGTCGGCGCGGTGGATGGTTCGCCTGAATCCTTGCCCTTCTTGCCCGTCCCTTTGTTCAAGACGATTGATCTACGCAGCGTGCCTGATTCACAGGTGACGCGCGTGCTGACCTCCAGCGGCACCAGTGGCCGTCCCGTCTCGCGCATCGCCTTGGACAGCGCCACATCGGTGCTTTTGGGCCAGGCCTTTGTTGCGGTGACTCGCGATCTTTTGGGCGCGACACGCCGACCGATGATGATCCTGGACAGCCGCGACGTGTTGCACGGCGCGGCGCGCGGCACGGCGCGGGCGGCGGCGGTACTGGGCTTTGCACCTTTCGGACGCGATCATTTCTACGCGCTGGATGCCGATCTGCGTCCTAACTGGGACGCTGTGCGCGCCTGGCTGGATCGTCAAGGAACACAGCCCATTTTGCTGTTTGGATTCACCTTTATCGTCTGGCAATGCTTTGTGCAGGCGGCGCGCGAACAAGGCATAAGCCTGACATTGCCCAAGGGCAGTCTGCTGCTGCATGGCGGCGGGTGGAAACGCATGGCCGATCAGGCCGTCTCGCCCCAGGATTTTGCCGACACATTGGCACAGACCTTCGCGCTGCAAGACGTGCGCAATTACTATGGCATGGTCGAGCAAACAGGCGCGGTGTTTATGTCATGCCCGCATGGACGATTGCATGTGCCTTGCTATGCCGATGTTCTGGTGCGCGATCCTGCCAGCTTGCGCCCATTGCCGCAGGGTGAATCCGGTCTGTTGCAGGTGATGAGCATCTTGCCGCGCAGTTATCCGGGCCATGTGTTGCTGAGCGAGGATTTGGGGGCCGTGACGGGCGAGGACGACTGCCCCTGTGGCCGCCCAGGCAAGACCGTGCGTATCGAAGGCCGCCTTCCCGCCGCCGAGCTGCGCGGTTGCAGCGAAACCCGTGTGGTGGGAGGCTAGATGATGGAATATCTGCTGGCTCCCGCCTCTTTTGCCGCAAAGCCCGATGATTGGCGCGCCGCCGCGCTTCATGTGGCTGGCCAACCCCTCTTATCTCCTTTTGATCCACGCGCCTTGGCCTTTATCAAGGATGTCAGCAATGCCATTCTGACATCACGCGAGATGAGGGCCTATCCCGAGCTGATGGCCATGGCGCATCATCTGCGCCCCGCCGTTCTGGCCAAGATGGAGACGGATTATCGTGAAAGCGAGGTTCTATCCCACAAGCGCGGCGCCTATATTCTGCCGCTGGGACTGGCCTTTCATATAGCCCCGTCCAATGTGGACAGCGTGTTTATTTATTCGTGGTTCCTGTCGATGCTGGCAGGCAACAGCAACATCATCCGCCTATCGCGCAAGCGCGGTGGTCAATTGGAGGCGCTGTGCGATATTTTACGCGCGGCATTGGCGCGCCATCCGGCCATTGCCGATAGAAGCCTGGCCCTAAGCTATGAACCGGACGACGCCATCACCGCCGAATTATCGGGCCTGTGCCAAGCGCGGATCGTGTGGGGCGGCGATGCGACCGTGCAGGCGCTGCGCGCCATTCCTTTGCCGGCCCTGGCGCGCGAGGTAGCGTTTCCCGATCGCTTCTCTCTGGCTTTGATAGATGCGAAGGCCGTGACTTCCATGTCCGCGCATGATCTGACGAATCTGGCGCAGAATTTTTATATCGACGCCTTCTGGTTCGATCAACGCGCCTGTTCCTCGCCCCGTTTGCTGCTATGGATCGGCGCGCCTGACGCCGTGCGACAGGCTCAATCCGTGTTCTGGCCCGCCGTAGCGACCGAGCTGGCGCGTCGCGGATGGTCTTTGTCCCCGGCGGCGATGATCGAACGCATGACCGGCGCGCAAAGCCTGACGGCGCAAGGATTGGTCACGCGCATAAACGGCCAGCTTGCACATGAGGCTTGCCGCCTGGAAGCCCATCAATCAGGCCCCGAATTGCGTGAACGACATCCAGGCCTTGGAACTTTCGTCGAGCAACAGGTGGACACCCTGGAAGCGGCACTCGGTCAATTGAGCGCCCGCGATCAAACCGTCTTATGCATAGGGGTGAATACCGAGGCGCTTCGTCCCCTATTGTCGTCTCTTCCTGCGCGCGCCGTGGACCGCTTTGTCGCGCCCGGTCAGGCTCTGGTTTTCGAGACCATCTGGGACGGCATGAACCTGCAAGAACGTCTCACCCGCATCGTCACCATCGGGATCAACTAGGCCATACCAGGCGAAGCCGTCATCGGCAGCTTCCAATGTTGGGCCAGGATTGGGCGAATAGAGTCCAGGCGGTGGACCAGATGATGCGGCTTCGCTGCACCAAGACGCCGATGGGTGCTGTAGCCGCCCGAAATCAGAATGGATAAAGCATCGCCACCCAGTTCATGAGCGATATGGGCCTCTTCTGGCGTGTCACCGATCACCACGGCTTGAGCGGGAGAAATGCCCTGCCGTTCTAGATAACGAGCCGCCCTTTGTCCCTTGCCACGGCTATGCGCGGGATCATGAGCTTCGCCATCGTCGCGCGAACTAATATGGGAGATCATCGAGGATAGAGACAAGCGGCGCGCGTTTCTTTCAATGCTTTTCCGATCATGATTGCTCAGGATGACCACACGCACTTCGTTGATATGCAGCCAGGATAACAAGTCGCGCGCACCTTGGCGTGTGCGGGCGCGGGCAGCGATTGGCTCATACTTTTCGCCGAACATTTGAGTAAGCGAATGCGGGGGAATTGCCTTGAATCTTTCCATATCGCAACCCGCTTGCTCATAGAGCCGGGTAAACGGAACATCGAAGAAACGCCGGAATTCCCCTATGTTCAGAGGCCGACCGCCGAGCTGCTGTATGAAATGGCTGGCCATGCGCGCCGAAATGGCCGTATCAGCCAGCAACGTCCCGTTCCAGTCAATAAAGGCTACGAATTCATTCGGCATATGCTTCTCGTTCTATCAGGCGGCGGCTTCGTCATCTTTGGGCGGTTCTGTAGATGGGGGAGGCAAATCCGTTGAACCGGGAAGCGGCGGCGGTGCATCTTGCTTTTCAGGCGGGGTCGCAAGAACAGCCTGAGGCCGCACCGGCATGACGCATGTCACTCGTGTCCCATGATTGATACGGCTCTCCAAATCCACATGACCGCCATGCAGTTCGATAAAGCTCTTGACCAAGGACAGCCCCAGCCCCACTCCCGCCTGGCGGTGTTGGATATTGGCGCGCTCGAACTTGCTGAATACCCGCTCTTGATCGTCCACCGAGATTCCAATGCCGGTATCGATAACCGACAGAGTCAACCAGCCATCTTGAATATCGGCCGCCATGGTGATGCGGCCCCCGGGCGGCGTGTATTGAATGGCGTTGCTGATGAGGTTGAACAAGGCCTGTTTTAAGCGATGCTCGTCGGCCTGGATGGTGCCGATCTCGCTGTCGCAGTCGATGAGAATCTCCAGCAATTGTTGCCGCGCCCATTCGCGCGTCATCGAGGCGGTTTCTTGCAGCAATGTCGGCACGTCCACCGCCTGATAATGCAAGGCCATGCGCCCGGATTCGATCATCGCCAAGTCCAGCACGTCGTTGATCAGCAACAACAGGCGCTTGCTGGCATCCATGATGGTGCGGGCGTATTCCAATTGGCGCTCGTTGAGCGTGCCGAAATATTGATTGGCCAGGATTTCCGCAAAGCCCATGATGGTGTTCAACGGCGTGCGTAATTGATAGGACACATTGGCCACGAATTCGGATTTCAACCGATCCGCTGCCGCCAAGGCCGAGTTGGTGGCGCGCAAAGCCTGTTCGATCTGCACCGAGTCGGTCACGTCCAGATAACAATTCAGCACCGCGCCATCGGGCAGCGGCACGGTGTTGAACTTGACGACCGAATGATCCGTGCGTTCCATGCGCCCGGCCCGCGTCACGCGATCCAGCGCATAACCCGTCATCTCATTCTTAAAATCTTCCCATTTGTCGCCATAGTCGAACAGAGGCTTCATCTGTTCCAACAAATCGCCGATGCGCGGACTTGATGCCAAAGAATTCGTATCCAGGCGCCAGATGCGGGCAAAGGCCGGATTGCTAAGCTTGAGCCTGCCATCGCTGCCGAACACCGCTATTCCTTCGGCCAGATTGTCCAGGGTCTCCTGCTGCACGGCGATCAAGGTATTGTAACTGGATTCCAGCGCCAGGCGATCGGTGACGTCCTCATGCACGAACATCAGCCCGCCGAACGGATGCGGCACGGCCAACACGCGTAATGTGGTGCCGTCGGGCAGATGCATCATATCTTCGTGCGGCTCAATCAACGAGGTGAACAGACCAAGACGCTCGCGCTTGTAATGTTGAAAGTCGATCTGCTCGGGCGCGCGGCGGCGGGTGCGCAAATCTTCAA
Organism: Alphaproteobacteria bacterium; assembly: GCA_016699305.1. Taxonomy (NCBI): domain Bacteria; kingdom Pseudomonadati; phylum Pseudomonadota; class Alphaproteobacteria; species Alphaproteobacteria bacterium. The sequence goes on along the minus strand of CP064970.1, from coordinate 1,969,815 downwards.
GGATTTCGGAGAAACTCGGCTCGCCCAACAAAAAGGCTTCTTCCGCGCCCCACAGCCTCTGATAGGCGCGGTTAAAGAATTTGAGGCGCGTATCAGATCCATAAATAGCGATGGCCGAACTCAGATGCTCAAGCACCTCGGCATGAGCGGAAATATGCCGTGCCAATTCGGCCTCAACCTCTTCGCGCTGCGTTTGATCGACAGCGGTGCCCACAACGGCCTTTTCAACATTCTCTGTCGGTGTTTCCTGAATGACCAACAAACGGCGCTGCCCGCCTACGACCACATGGCGCGTTTCGCTTTGAGGCTGGCGCGTAGCCAGCGTCCTGCGTCCCAACGAGGCGGCACCGTCGCGCAGCATTTGCGGAGCCAATTCCACCTGATCTTTGATCACGTCATCAAGCGACAAACCGACCGCCTGGGCGTATGTCTTGTTGCACCAAGCAATCCTGCCATCGGCATGACGCAACCAGACGGGAATCGGCAGCGTGTCCAACACCGATTGCCAGGCCGTGGCCACGGCCCGCTCCTCCAAGATCGCGCGGCGGTGTTCGTCCTCGCCCTTGACCATCTCGCCGATATCTTGGAACCACAGAATAAAAGTGACCATGCTGGCCATCTCGCGGCTACCGCGTCCGCGCTTGCCATGAACGCGCAACATGCGACCTTCCTGGGTGCTGACATCCAGCCGAAAGGGACGGCCATTGCGCCTGATAAGCATCCATGCCCGAAGTAGCCGCGTGACATCGTTGGGGCGAAGATGCGCCGACAGATCATCCAGCCTTTCAGGATTTTCCTGTCCTAGGATCTGCCCCAGGCCGAAACTGTCATGCACATGACCTTCGATATTCAGTGTCGCGTAGGCCATCGGTGCCGAGGACAGAATCGTGTCCATTTCAAACAATTCGCCCTGCATGGCACCCGATTTCATCCGTTGCCGCGCAGCGTCACGATCAGAACGCGCCAGCAACCCCGCGCCAATCAGGCTGGTCCCCGCGCATAACATCGCCATCTCACGCGCATGGGAATAGGAAAACATGGCGCTGGCCGCGATCGATGCCCCGGCCAATATCGCCATCATGATCGGCGCATGACGAATGACCAGCGCTTCTACTCGGCTCGGAGGCATGGAGGGGTGCTCCCAGATCGCAACAGTTCAAGGGGCGACGTATCAATGTCTAAAACGGCAAGACACCGCGAATCCAGAGAGGCGGCGTCTTTAGACCGAGACATCACTCACGCGGCAACAAAGCAAAGGACGCCAACATATCCCGCAACTCCACCATGCCATCCGCCGCTTCGGAGCTGGTGAACATCAGGCTGGGGAAAGCCGCCGGATGACGCGACAGGCGCGCCGTAATGGCATTCTGATGCGCTTGTCGCAGTGTGGCGTTGATCAGGTCCACTTTCGTTAGCACCACCTGCCAAGATATTCCCGCCGTATCCAGCAACTTCATCATCTCGGCATCCAGCGGCATGATACCGTGACGGCTGTCCACCAACAGGCACACACGGCGCAAGGTGACGCGGCCTTTTAGATAACGTTGCAACAGATCTTGCCAGGCGGCGACCCGCTCTTTGGCGGCGGTGGCAAAGCCATAGCCGGGCAAATCGACCAACATCAAACGCTCGGCCACGCTAAAGAAATTGATCTGCTGCGTACGACCGGGAGTAGACGAGGTGCGCGCCAACGACTTGCGGCGCGTCAAGGAATTGATAAGGCTGGACTTACCGACATTCGACCGTCCCACGAATGCCACCTCGGGCAAACTGGGCGGCGGCAGGGCGGCCAGCGATTCGGCACCCGCGACGAAGCGCGTTTCAGACGCGAACAGCTTATGCCCGGGCCCCTGGGGACCGGCAAGACGACCCGGTGCATCGGAACCGGGAATGGGGACACTGCGGACTGAATTCGCCATACCCATTCTTATATCTGTCCGCGTTAACTTTCACAAGTGCCGGATAACGGGTTAACGCCAGAAAAAGCCGTGATTTTTGGTTAATCCGTCTTGCGATTACGGCAGGATAGACACCAAGGGGCGCGTAACCTCCGGTACCGGAAATCTACGCTCTAGAAGGATGGCCTCGGGCGTCGCGCCGGGACCATAAACTTCTTTGTTCCAGGAATCCTTGGCGGTGATCACCGAACCGTCCAAAGCGACGCCCGCATATAAACCGCCCGACCGGGCAAATGAATACACATCCGCATTCATGCCCAGCCCCGTCGCGGCCTGAGCGCCCATGCCGACATTGGCCACCGCCATGCCCGCATCGCCGCCCAGCGTCACTTCGTTCTTCACCAGGGCGCGCAAGCCCTTTTCCGACATAATGACCAGGATCACTTCCGAATCCTGCGCCCCGAATTGCAGGCCATAGCTGACTCCACCAAGGGCATAGAAGGCCGGCGTGCCCCATTGCTTGGTGGATGGATCACGCACCACCAGCACGCCGTTGCCGCCGCGTCCGCCAATAAAAAAGCCCACACGAAACAGATTGGGGACGACCAAAACGGCACGGGCGCGCATGGTTAAATTCAGCAAGGCGGGGTAGTTGGGGTCCGAGAACATGCTCTCTGCCGTCACCTTGGCCCGTGTTATCAGCTCGGCCTGGTCCGTCAGGCTGGTCGTGGCCGCAACGCCCGCAGCTTCCGTCCCATTGGAAGAAACGGGCACGGTAACCGAGTAGGGAGGAGACGGGGCGACGACGGGCGAGGATACATCCGAACCATCGATGGGCTGAGCCTTCCCCAGATCACCAGGAGGCGTCAAGGGAGCGGTCTCGATAGCGCCGCCATTCTGGGCCGAAGCTGACGGCAATGCCATCGCCATGCATGAGACAGCCGCCGCGACAGCCAGGCTCACTATTTTCCGCGATTGATTCATGTCCCGCCCCCCCCTTGGAGTCCGATATTAGGCGACCGCCAAGCTCAAGGAAAGCCAGGTATCAGCCGCGATTTGCCTTGTTCACAGGCTTTTCCCCGGCATGCGGAGAGACCAACGGCATGATTTTGGCCGCCGGAGAATCCGCCGTGTTATTTGCAGGGGATGCTGGCGTTACTTCCTGTGTGCGTTGACGCAGAACCTGAAGCAGGCTTTCCACATCACCCGAGCCGCGCTGAATAATCGAAGCGAATTCAGCGCGCTGAGTGACGCTCATGCTGATTCCTTCCACCATCACGTCAATCACGCGCCAGCCTTGCGGACGCAGGCGCAACCGCCAATCGACCGTCACGGCAGGGCTGCCATCGGTGGGCATGATCTGCGCGGTGACCACCCAGTCACGCTCGCTCTCGGCGCGGCTACCGACGATTTTAAAGCCTTCGCCCGAATACAGGGAAAAGCGATCCGTGTAGATTTGGATCACCATCCGCTCGAACAGGTCCAGATATTCCTTTTGCTGCTCGGGCGTGGAGATATGCCAAAAGCGACCCAGGGCAAAGCGCCCGATCATGCTCAGGTCAAAGCCGTTTTGCAGCATGTCCTTGAACGTGGCCGCGATCTTTTCCTTGCCTGACGTCTTGTCACGCAGAACGGATAGGGCGCGCTGCGCCAGATCATCCACAAAAGCGGCGGCTGTCTGCTGTTCCTGCGCCATCAAGGGCGCAACCGGCGCAGGTTCCGACGCAGGCTGAACCTCGGCTGCCGATACGCTGGCCGGAATAGCGAAACCAGTCAGAATCATCGCGGCGCACATCGTATGGCGCAAGGACAAAGAAAAAGTCATGTGTGGTCCCTTGGTGATCTTGGATTTATGGTGAGGTTCGCGCCGGAATCCGGCCCGTGTCTGTTGACTAGCAGATTGGCATCGTTCGGGAAAGCTCTTCTTTAGCACCAACATCTTACAGGACCTCTCGACCCAGCCGCCTGAACAGGGTATGAAATGTGACGTACAATTGTGAAGAGATCATGACCAAATCATCTACCGACCCGCATCGCCCGCCCGATAACGCTTTTTGGTTTCTGCCTTTGGGCGGTTCCGGAGAAATCGGTGCGAATATGAACTTATATGGCACCCAAGGCAAATGGCTGATGGTGGATTGCGGCATAACCTTTGGCGAGGAACGCTCGCTGGGGGCCGATGTCTTGGTGGCCGATGCCGATTTTATCACCCAGCGCCGTGACGATTTGGTGGGCTTGGTGTTAACCCACGGGCATGAAGACCATTTAGGAGCCATCGAATATCTCTGGCCACATCTGCAATGCCCCGTCTATGCCACGCCTTTTTCGGCAGGACTTCTGCGCGCAAAGCTCAGTTGGCGCCGCCACGGCGCGCCCCAGGTGCGCATCATCGAAACACCGATTGAGCATCAATGGAATCTGGGTCCTTTTCAGTTAGAAACCATTGCCGTCACCCATTCCATCCCCGAAGCGCGGATGGTGGCCATTACCACGAAGCACGGAACCATTTTGCACACGGGCGATTGGAAGATCGATCCTCACCCTCAAAAAGGTCCACTCATCAATCAAGCCGCTTTGCGCGCCTTGGGCGATCGCGGATTAATGAGCGTCGTTGGCGATTCGACTTGCGCAAACGCCACCAGCGCAGGTCATTCCAATTCCGAAGAAGACGTCAAGAACGAGTTGATCTCTTTGTTTGGAAATCATAAACAACTCATTGGAGTTACATGCTTTTCAACAAATGCTGTCCGGGTAGGCAGCATCGTCGAAGCGGCCCAAGCGCATGGGCGTCATGTCGTCGTGGCCGGGCGTTCACTGTGGCGGATGATCGATATAGCCCAGGAAACCGGCTATTTGTCCAAAGACGCCACGTTCTTATCCGTCCAAGACGCCGAATCTCTGCCGCGCGACAAGATCGCCTTGATCTGCACCGGCAGCCAGGGCGAGGCTCGGGCGGCACTGGCCCGCATGTCGGTCGATTCCTTTCCCGATTTCGAACTGGAGGCCGAGGACGCCATCATTTTTTCGTCCCGCGATATTCCCGGCAATGAACGACCTATCGCCCGGATACGCAACAATCTTTTGCAGCGTGGCATCTCGGTGATTACCTGGCGGGATCGGCCCTTTGTGCATGCCTCGGGCCACCCGTATCCGGATGAATTGACCGAACTATACCAATGGACGCGACCTCGTATGGTGGTTCCCGTGCATGGGGAATACGAGCATCAAACCGCCCATGCGGATATCGCCAAGAAGACGGGGGTCGAACGCAGCCTTATTTCCACCAATGGCGTGATCATCGACCTGAATCCCGATGGGCCGGGCGAAGTGGGACGTATAGAGACCGGCAAGCTGGTGGTGGATGGCCGCCACCTGCGCCCGGTGCGAACGGGTGCCATGGGGCACCGCCGCCGCATGGCCGAACATGGCGGCATCATGGTCACCCTGGTCATGGACCAGGCGGGGCGTTTGCTGCAAGATCCGCGCGCCAGCTTGCTGGGCCTGGGCGATAACGAGGGAACAGCCGATCCTCAGACGCAAAACCAGGTCGCCCAAGCTGCGCGACGTGCGGTGAACGAGATGGCCAAATCGTTACGGATAGAGGACGCGGCCGTCGAACAAGAAGTGACCCATGCCTTGCGTCGCATGATCGATCGTGGCCATGGTAAGAAGCCGCTTATTCAGATTCATATCGTCCGAGTGTGAGGGCCGAAGGAGACATCATCCCATGCGCATTCAATGGCTATTGTTGCTGGTGGCAATTGTCTTGGGGCTGGGTTTCTGGGCATGGCGCAGCCTGGCGCCGATGGAAGTTTCCGTCGTCACCGTTGAGCGCGGCAAAGCGATCGAGGCCGTTTATGCCTCGGGGATCGTCGAATCGGACGATCAAGCGGAGATCGGCAGCGTCGTAGCCGGTCGCGTTGTCGAAGTCTTGGTCGAGGAAGGGCAATCCATCACGCGCGGTCAGCCCTTGGCGCGTCTGGACGACTCTAAAATTCGGCAAAGCCTGACCGATGCCCAATCCCGACTGGAATGGGCGGAAAAGGAAGCGGCGCGCGCCAAATCGCTACTACGCGAAGGCACAGGAGCGCGGCAAGCCTATGAGAAGGCGCAAACCGAGCTGATCACGGCCCAAACGAATCTGGCCGTGCAGCAACAGGCTTTGGCCGATCTGACCATATCCGCGCCTGCCGACGGAATCGTTCAGCGCAAGGATGTAGAAGTCGGCCAAAGCGTGGCGGCGCAAAAGGCATTGTTCATCACGGGTGCCCTTGGCCGATTGGTGGCCAAGCTGGACGTGGACGAGCGCGACATCCCCCGCGTGCGCTTGGGCGCGAACGTCGCCTTGTCGTCCGAAGCCTTCGCCGCAGAGCCGGTCACGGCCATCGTCACGCTGGTGCGCCCGCGCGGCGACGACGCGACGCGTAGCTATCGCGTCGAAGTGGCCTTGCCTGCCGCCACGCGCTTTATGCCTGGCATGACGGTGGATGCGAATATCGTTCTGGCCGAACGCGAGGGGGCTTTGCTGGTGCCCAATAACGCCCTCATCCGCGCAGCCGCTCTCCCCGGCCAAGGCGGCGCGCGAAAGGCCAGTGTGTGGCTGATACGAGAGGGACGCCTGAAACGCCAGGAAGTCAGTTTAGGCAGCCAAGGCCCGCGCACGACCGAGATCACGCAAGGCCTGACGCCCGATGATGTCGTCGCGGAACGTCCCGATAGCCAGATGCGCGAAGGCCGATCCGTGAATCCCAAACGCTAGATTGACAAGGACACCCGTGCTTCCCCTTACCCTCTCCATCGCCCTGTCTCATCTTGTGGCGCGTAAACGGCAAAGTGCCGTGTCGGTGCTGGGCGTGTCGTTGGGTGTTGGCGTGTTCATCGCCATATCGGGCATGATGAACGGGTTCCAAGAATTTTTCCGCAGCGAGATCATCGAAACCAACCCGCATATCGTAATCAGCGACGAATATCGAGCCGCTCCCCCGCAACCCCTGGAACGGCTGAACCCCAAAGACGCAATCGAGGTCACGCGCATCATCCCGCGCGATCCGGTGCGCGGCATTTCGGGCGCGGCTGGGATCATGGAGGCTTTGGAGGCCATGCCAGGTGTGGCCGCCACCCCCACATTAAGCGGCTCATTGATTCTACGCCGCGCGGGACGGGATTTTTCCGTATCGGCCAGCGGCATCGACCCCGTTCGCGAATCCCGTGTCACGCGCTTGGCCAGTGATATCGTCAAGGGCAGCCTGGACTCTCTGGCCGCAGTTCCCGACGGGATCATCATCGGTTCGCAACTTGCCGAACGCATGGGGGCAGATATCGGCGATACGCTGACCGCTTCGGCCTCGCGCGGCGCGGTTCAGCGGTTGCGCGTGGTGGGAATCTTCAAGACAGGCATGGATCAAGTGGATCGGCGCAGCGTGTATCTGTCGCTTGCGCGCCAGCAATCCTTGCAAATGCGCCCACGCATCGTGAACGAGATTCGCATTCGACTGGTCCAGGTCGCCCAATCCATCCCCGTAGCGGCTGAACTGGAATCGCGTTGGGGTTATAAATCCGCACCTTGGGAAGAAACCAATAGCCGCATCCTGGCCGTATTTAAGCTGCAAAACTTCATCATCTATTTTACCGTCAGCTCGATCCTGATCGTCGCGGGGTTTGGTATCTTCAACATCATCACCACTGTTGTTCTAGAAAAATCGCGCGACATCGCCATCCTTCGCGCCGTGGGGCTGGGCGCGGGCGATATCGTCCGCATCTTCGTCTGGGAGGCCTTGGCCGTAGGACTGGCCGGAGTCATCTTGGGCTGTGGGTTGGGCTTTGCCTTCGCCGAAGGCCTACGGCAGATTCCGGCGCCTGGCGCGTCGGACCCCACGCAAACCTTGCGCATTGCCTTGCCCATGTGGCGCTTCGCCTTGGCCGGTGGCCTTGCTCTGCTGACTTCCCTGTTGGCAGGATTCTTGCCCGCTCGCCGCGCCGGACGCGCCGACCCGCTGGAAACCATCCGGGGGGCTTCATGAACGGCGTCATGCTGGAGGCGCGCGGCGTGACCCGCGTTCTGCCCGGCCCACCGCCCGCCACCTTGGTCGGCGGGATCGACCTGATCGCACAGCCGGGAGAATTCCTGGCGATCACCGGCCCGTCGGGATCGGGAAAATCCTCTTTGCTGTATCTGCTGGGACTATTGGATATCCCAAGCGGTGGAGACGTTCTGCTGGGTGGTCTTTCCACCGCCGCCCGAAATCAAGAGGAACGCGCCCGATTGCGCCTGGAGCATTTCGGCTTTGTCTTTCAGTTCCATTTTCTGTTGCCCGAGCTGAGCGCCCTGGACAATGTGTTGATCCCGATGCGCAAACTGAACCAGGGCACCCCGGCGCAGCAGACAAAAAGGGCAAGCACGCTTTTGGAATCCTTGGGTATGGCCGACCACCGGCACAAGCTGCCCGCGCAGATGTCCGGCGGCGAACGTCAGCGCACCGCCATCGCCCGCGCCTTGGCCAACGAGCCGCAATTCATCCTGGCCGACGAACCCACCGGTGCCTTGGACAGCCACAACGGCGCGGCGGTATTTGATATCTTTAAGCGTCTCGCCCGCGAAGGTCGCACTATCTTAATGGTCACGCATGACGAACATCTGGCCGCATCAGCCGGACGACGTGTGGCTTTGCGTGATGGACTGCTGGATCGGGCCGTCTGAATTTCTTCCGTGACAAAGGGGCCGACGATAGGAAAGAATGGTTCCGGCACAGTGAACACAAGGAATTCAACCCGTGATGGGCTGGCTTTTCGGTCGCAAGGTAAACGCACGCACGACCCCGCAAATCCCTTCGGATATGCGGGTTTATGTCGTTGGCGATATCCATGGCCGTCATGACCTGCTGATCGACGTGATCGAAAAAATCATGGACGATAGCGCCCGTCCGCCGCTTGTTCCTAATCAACGCATTGTTTTCTTGGGAGATTATGTCGATCGCGGCCCCCAATCGCGCGAGGTGATCGACACGCTTTTGGCCCTGCGCGAACGCGCCTTGCGCCGAGGCATGGCTATCACCTTTTTGCGCGGCAATCACGAAGCCGCCATGCTGGATTTCATCTCTGGTCCCGCCCAGGCCGCCGGCTGGTTGGGTTTTGGCGGACGCGCGGCCCTGTTCAGCTATGGCGTCCAGCCTCCCAGCTTGGACACCATGTCCCCCAAGGCGCTGGCCGAAACGGCGGAGAAGCTGGATAAGGCGCTACCGCCCGCGCATCGAGACTTCCTGGAGCGTTTGGAACTTAGCCTGGGCATCGGCGATTATTTCTTTTGTCATGCGGGCGTCCGACCTGGTGTGCCGCTGGATCAGCAAAAACCCGAAGACATGCTGTGGATTCGCGAGCCGTTCTTGTCTTCGGCACTCGACCATGGGCAGGTCGTGGTTCACGGCCATACCGTGGTGCCAGAACCGGAATTCTATCCCAATCGCATCGCCCTGGACACGGGGGCTTATGCCACCGGTCGCCTGACTTGCATGGTTCTTTCGGGCAGCGAGAGGCGCGTGTTGTAACCTTGATGAAGGGCTTTTCGCGATTGCGCCGCTTCTGGCACAAACAAAAGACCACGCCGCGTGTCGTCTGGCTTCATCGCGGGCGTGATCTGGCCATCGTGTTGGCAGTGGTGATCAGCTATATCCAGTTCGTGCATTGGGTTAAGCGTCCTGCGCCGCCCGCGCCGGCCTATGAAGAAGGCATGACGATTGATATTGAGGCCGCGACTCCCGGTGTGGCGTTGGATTTCCCCTCCAATCTACCACCGCCGCATCTATTGATGCAGCCGCCGACATCGCCTTTCGTTGAAGCACCAGAAACGACCGAGCCGGAAGGATCACCGGATTCCCTGCCCTTATGGCGGCGCAACGCCCTGTCCTTCAAGCCCAAACCGGGCATGCCGATGATCGCCATCATCATGGATGATCTGGGCCTCAACCACGCGGGTACGATGCGCACCCTGGCTTTGCCTGCGCCTATTACCGCATCCTTCCTGCCTTATGCCGACTCGCTGGCCCGACAAACGCGCCAAGCGCATCAGCGGGGACACGAGCTGATGCTGCATATGCCGATGGAGCCGATAGGTCTGCAAAATCCCGGCCCCGGAGCCTTATATGTAGGAATGAGCGAACAGGAACTGACCAAACGTCTGACCCTGGCCCTGAACAGCTTTAACGGCATGATCGGTCTGAACAACCATATGGGCAGCCGCGCCACGGCGGATGCCGCCACCATGAAATCCGTGATGCATACCTTAAAACGCTATGGGCTGGCCTTTGTCGATTCGGTGACCAACGGCAACAGTGCCGGGCTTGGCATGGCGCGTGAATTGGGAGTGCCGGTCGTCGCGCGTGACGTATTCCTTGACCACGACCCCTCGCCTCTGGCGATACGCATGCAATTGGCCATGCTGGAAAAAGTGGCGCGGCGTCAGGGCTATGCCGTGGCCATCGGCCACCCCTATGGGCAGACGCTGGCCGAGTTGGAAGCCTGGCTACCGACTTTGACGCAAAAAGGATTACAACAAGTTCCCGTCAGCGTCCTGTTGCGTCAGCGCACGCCGATTGTGGCCACCCCGCACAACAAGTCATCTGCCAAGGTCACGCCTGTGGCAGACTGACCGAGGCCACCGGACACCACAGAACATCATCAATCGAACCCGCACCCGTCAGCAACATGACCAGGCGATCAAAGCCCAAGGCAATGCCCGCGCTGGGCGGCATGCCGTGTTCCAAGGCGGCCAGAAAATCCTGGTCCACCGGATAGCGATCTCCATACAGCCTTTCGCGCAAGTCCATATCCGCCGAAAAACGCGCGCGCTGTTGCTCGGGATCGATTAGCTCGCCAAAGGCGTTGGCCAATTCCAGGCCGCAGACATACAGCTCGAACCGCTCGGCCAAGCGCGGATCGCGCGGCTTGGGACGGGACAACGCCGCCATGCTGATCGGATAATCCATCAGCACCGTGGGATGCGCCAGGCCCAAATGCGGCTCGATCCGTTCACCCAAAATACGCAAGACGATGTCTTCCCAACTGTCATCAGCCGCGACGCGAATGCCAATGCGTTCGGCCTCTCCAGCAAGAACGGCGGGATCCGGTTGATGTGGATCGGTACCGACATGCTGCATCAGGTCTATATCCGCATAGCGTTCGAAAGCCTCGCAGACCGTCAGCCGTTCCCATTCCTCGAAAACATGACAGACATGACCACGCCATTCGATGCGGCTTTTCCCCAATGCCCGTGCCGTCGCGCGCAATAAACCGATGCAATCCTCGATCAAGTCTCCGTAACCCGCATGGGCGCGGTACCATTCCAACATCAAGAATTCCGGATGATGCGTACGGGAACGCTCGGCATTGCGAAAGACATGCGCCAATTGGAAGAGCTTTGGCACACCGGCCACCAGCAGCTTTTTCATGGCGAATTCAGGACTTGTATGCAGATAGAGCGGCTCGCCCGGACCAGGGTCAAACGGTTCGCGCATGCGCGTTCCAAAGGCATGGACATGTGGTTCCATACACGGACTGATCTGCAAGATGGGCGTTTCCACCTCTTCAAAGCCGTTATGGGTAAAGAATCGGCGCATGGCGGCCGTGATCTTTTGCCGTTGGCGCAAATAGGAACGGCGCTCGGAAAAGACGTCCGGATTCCACCAGGGCGCATGCAAATGAGGTGATTGTGCCATATCTTGTTGCCAGTTAGTCTAGGGCTACACGATGTTGTGCGTTGCGCCTCTTTTAAAGGAGACACCATGCGTTGCCCATTTTGCGGGCATGATGACACTCAGGTCAAGGACAGCCGCCCGGCGGATGACAATGCGGCCATCCGGAGGCGTCGGCAATGTCCTGGCTGCGGTGCGCGTTTTACGACTTTTGAGCGGGTACAATTGCGCGAATTCGTCGTCATCAAAAGCGACGGCGGGCGCGAACCCTTTGACCGGGCCAAATTGGTGCGCTCGATGCGCCTGCCGCTGCGCAAGCGTCCGGTCAGCGAAGAGCAGCTGGAAAGAACCGTCAATGATATTTTGAACGAGTTGGACACCATGGGCGAATTGGACATCATCTCGCGCCAGATTGGCGAGCTGGTGATGCGCGGCCTTTTACACCTCGATCATGTGGCGTATGTGCGCTATGCCTCCGTCTATCGAGATTTCCGCGATCCAACCGATTTCCGGGAATTCGTGGCGACGTTGCAAGACGCCTCCAGCGCGGGGCTGAATCAGCCAGAACTGCCCGGCATCACCGATGTTAAACCAAACGGGGCAAAACGACGGTAAACACCGATCCCGGCCCATCGCTGCGATTATGGGCAAAGACAGTGCCGCGATGCGCGATGACGATCTGGCGCACGATGCTAAGCCCCAAGCCCGAATGCGTGCCGAATTTCTCGCCTGCCGGACGCTCCGAATAAAAGCGATCGAAGATGCTATCCAGCTTATTTTCCGGAATGCCGGGGCCACGATCTTCGACCGTTAGGCGCAAATGGTCACCGTCTTCGTCCTGCTCCACGCGCACGCGCACTTCCTGACCGGGAGGAGAGAAAGACAAGGCATTGTCGATCAAGTTACGCAGCACCTGCATCAAACGGCCTTCCATTCCCCACACGCGCCAGTCATTTTGGTCTGAGGGCATATCCACCACCAATACCGGCGCATGGGGACGTTCTAAAACCGAACGGTAAAGGTCGGGCAAGGCACCCAGCATTTGGACAAGAGAGACCGGCTCCGACTCGGCACGGCTCAGCTCGGCATCCAAACGCGAGGCATTCGAGATATCGCTGATCAAGCGGTCCAGGCGGTTCACGTCATCGGCGATGATCGCCAATAATTGGCGTTGGCGCGCGGGATCATCCAACTTCAAGGCGGTTTCCACGGCACTGCGCACCGAGGTCAGGGGATTTTTAATCTCATGCGCGACATCGGCGGCGAAATGCTCGATGGCATCCATGCGCTGCACCAGGGCATCGGTCATGGAACGCAGCGCTGCCGACAAATCGCCGATCTCGTCATGGCGGCGCGTAAGGTCGGGGATGCTGCCCGTCCGACGCAGATCGCGCATACTTCCCTGCCGAACGATTTCAGCCGCATGAGCCAGACGCAGCAGAGGCCGCGCAATGGTGCCGGCCAGATACAAGGACAACAAGACGGTGATCATCAGGGACACCGAGAATATCTTCAAGATATCCGAGCGCACCGAGGCTAGGGACGCTTCGATGCGTGCGCCGTTGCGCGTCAACATCACAGCGCCCAGGACTTGTTTGTATCTTTGCACCGGAACGGCGACGCTAAGGATCAAGCCGCCTTCAGGCAGGTTCCGCACGACCATCTCGGGATCGCCATCCAGCGCCGACTGGACTTCGGGATAATCCTGCGCGGTTTGCGGCGTGTTCTCTCTATACAGCGAATGGCGGCGATGTTCGAACAAACCGGCCAGACCGCGCAATATTTTGTGCATCTTGCCGCTCATGGTCTCTTTCGTGGGCGGCGGCAGCTCACGCACCTGCACCATACCCATACGGCCCAACAAAAACCGGCTATCCGATACCAGTTTGCCATCGGGCATGAACAGACGGGTGCGTGTTTCCGTGGTCTCGACAAGGCGGCGCAACATGCGCCGGGCAAGATCCGGCGACAGCCGGTGGATTTCATCCAGCCCTTCGATCACCGCGCCTTCGCCTAAGGCACTGGCAAAGATACGCGCCTCGGCACGCAACGCGACCTGTTCAGATTCGATCAGCTTGTCCTGATAACGTCCCAGATAGAGCAGGCTGCCCATCAGAATGGCCAGAGCCAGCACATTGACAGCCAGAATGCGCAAGGTCAGCGGCGAAACGGGCCGTCGCGCCGTTGGCAATCTCCGATAAGCTGTTTTTCCTGAGCGGGAATCCATGTCCCTACTGCGCCTGACTCTTTATGACAACCTTGAGCCAGGTTCGCATGATACGGGCCTTATTGCCAAGAAAAGTTAAATTTCGTATCCCATCAGAGGGAAATAGGGGGCCAAGGACCTCGTACACAAATTGGCAGTCTCATGGAATTTCGGCCTTTGCCAGGCATATATTCGATGCGGATCGCACGCAACAGGAGAATCGTATTCCGGCAGTCCCATTTGTCGCACAATCCGATTCAGTAATTGCGGGTCGGCTGCCAGATCCTCCAACTTAACCTCGATATACTGTTCAGGGCTGGGTGGACTCATTGCTTCTTTCACATGTGCCCACCGGGCGTAAATATTATTAAGGACCACCATGACATGATTGGGGTCATCTGGAGCCCAACGCTGCCGCTGCATTGATTCCAACACACCGCGCGGGTCGCGTGTGATATGAATCAGCGTGGCATCCGGGAATAGTGTCCATAAGAACGGTGCCTCCAAGATATTAAAGGGTGTTTTTTCGCACCATCCGATCTTACCGGATTCTAATGCCGGTTTGGAAAATAGCCGGTCCACAAATCGCGCCATGGCCGCCGTCAACGCCGTCGGATCTTCGAAATAGCGCGGGATGACAACACGTCTTTTCTGGTTTGTGGATGGGAAACAATAGCCGTCCACTAAATCTGAACCGGAGTCGTATGTGTACTCGAAATGCGTCATAAAAACCATCAGCTGACGCAAAGTTTCCAAGAAATGTTCCCGCCCAAAGACGCTGTATAATTTTGTCTCCTTGAAATCCCCGTCATCCGCATACCCCAAGACAAATCGCATCAGTTCGTCAAATCGCTTTAGCCCTGTATATGAGGTATCAGGTGTGTATTCTATGGTCAGTATCCGGCTGAGTTTGGCAAGACCATCAGGATCAACGATAAATCGTGTTTCTGCAGGTATCGCGTGGATATCGGGATGCTGTCCCAACCACCATAGCAATTCACCTGTCCCACAACGTCCCGTGCCGCCGATGAAGATGCGGTGACGGATTTGGTGTTGCGCGTCCTTAGTCATGCTTTTTAACATCCCCGAATGATTCAGCCACTTACCGCACGGCCAAATATCTGTTTCCGAACATTGGTGGCCGAAATCGCTTGCAAACCATCCGGTAGGACAATCTCCTCAATCGAATAACCCACATCGCGGCCATAATAGATATTCGTGACATTGGGGATAGCCACCACAGTGAAGCGGCCTTCCAAATGCCGCAGCGCCGATTCGATGCGTGTTTTCACTTCCATGAAACCAAAGGGATTCTTGGCGTCCGTGCCATGCGTGTTGCGAATAGCGATGCAAGCTTGGCCAACGCGGCGGATGCCTTCTTCGATCAACGCCTTGTGGCCGTCATGGAAAGGCTGATACCGCCCTACAAACAGCGCCGTCGGGGCTTGCGGATCAAAATGCGGACGCAGTGTGCGCATAATCTGATCGGCCCAGTAATGCGGCGTGCCCTCGGATGTCACGCGAAAGTCGTATGCCTGGGGAGATTCAAACAGACGATTGGTGTCGTCAAAGCGCCCTTCTTGAATGCGATCCAACCAAATGACGACCGCCTCGCCAAAAGCGGCGCGCGCTTCTTGAGTTGGACAGACAAAATCCGCAATCGCCCAGCCACCTGACTCCACCACGCGGTCGCACAACCACCCCATACGACGCGCCTGTTCAAGACGATCTTCAACCGAAAAGCCCAGGTCTTTGTTGATGTTCTGGCGGACCTCATCCGCATTGAAATGCACGGCATTCAGTAAGGGCGCCAAGGCCTTAGCCAAGGTGGTCTTGCCTGCGCCAGGCAGCCCCATGATTAGGATTTTACGCGCCATCTTATTGCTTCCTCCGGTCAGATCGACTCACCCGATCTTACCGTAATCGCAGCTACTTCTTAACAATCAATTGAGGAAGCCCCTATGCAGGGTTTCTATTCCGATGAGGAAGCGCGGGGAACATCATCTTTGCTCGGCAGATCATCTCCGATACTGACGCAAATGCGACGCTGGACAGAAGCTCTGTCATAAGCCTCTTGAATTTGCAAACGCAACCGAACACGCAAAGCAATGCGATCCTGTACCGCTTTCGGCAAATCCGACATCTTCAGCACATTGCGTTTGAGTAAAGCGGTAATGACATCCTCCACCGCGCGCGACATTTCATTATCAGTTCGCCGCAGCTCGGCAATGGCGGTCAAAACGGAATTAGTCTCTATTCCCTTCGACTTCAGGAAAGTGACTAACTCATCACTGTCAGGAGCCAGCACATCACAACCGGGGAATTGCCGCGCTGTGATCTTAGTGATGCTTCCTGCACTGTCGCGTATGACATATGGCATCGTGTTTCCACCTCTCCCTAGCGCATCCTAGAGCCACAATCATTAATTCCACGTTTATGCTTCCTTTTTCTCTTCCTCCTCATTGCCCTCCACGTCAGCTCCCCATTCTTCCTTAAGATTCTCTAGGCACTTCCTCATGCTGGCACGCCGCATCTGGTAATGCTGAGCGGATAGCGAGGCCACCATCAAGGGAAGAAATCCGTGAATGAACCACGCCAGAGCGGCAGCGCCGAAGACGCACACCCATGGATAAGGTTTACCCAGAGCGGCCATCACAGCGGACCAGGAGGTATCCTTATGAATCATCATCGCCACAACAGGTAGGCTCCCAGCTAACGACATCACCATGACGGAAAAAGGCAAGCCGCGCCCCATTTTACGTGAAGCCAACAAGGCGCAAGCTCCAGGAATAAGGCTCATGGCGAACATGCTGACGGGCGGGAACAGCGCGACAGACAGACCCAGGATCGCCAACAACGAAAATCCCGCCATGCCCTTGCCGGATCGGCCGGTGCGCGCACTGGATTTCTTGGGTGTATCTTTCTTTCCCATCATCCAGCCTCCCGCATCATAGGAACGCCCCCACCAACACGAAAGTCGAAATCAGCAGCGCCAGAATAACGCATACGAAGGTCGCG
This sequence comes from Alphaproteobacteria bacterium, assembly GCA_016699305.1. Classification (NCBI taxonomy): domain Bacteria; kingdom Pseudomonadati; phylum Pseudomonadota; class Alphaproteobacteria; species Alphaproteobacteria bacterium. Next base: position 1,953,010 of record CP064970.1, on the reverse strand, counting down.
ACCGGTCGCCCGACACGCTCGACAATCAATCGCGGATTCTTCAGTAGATCATCAATATCGGCAATAGCCTGCTTAGTCTGGGTGAATATCTTTTGCGCCATTGCGAAGCCCTGAAGATCACGCCCTTCTTCCGCGTCATTGTCCAGGGCCTGTAAGAGCGCGCCCAATTGCCCTTTTTCTGCCACGACAATGGCCTGCCGTCGCAAACGTTCACGCGTCGGATGGTGATGAATACGATCAATCGCCGGCTGACAGCACTTCAAACACCACCGCGATAAATTCGGCAACGCATTAGGGCCATGAAAATATTGTGCTTGGGCATAGATACTTAGTACCGAGATTGAACGCCGGTGACTGGATCCTTCCGAATGACCGAGAACACGGTAATGCGCATCTGAAACACGTCGCTCATGCACAGCGATGAATGCAGCAAGATGACGGTCCATCGGTTCACGACCATGCTGGGAAGTGTCATGGGCAAGTTGTTCCATACTTGTCAGCAATGAGGTCATATTGATCGCATAGGCATGGCGGATCATCGGACTTTGGCACGGCAAATTAGGATTTAGTTCGTACAACACCCTCTCGACACCCATGCCGTATCCACTCTGATCGATAACGCTGCCCATTCTGTCCAGCACTTGAATCAGGCTCAATAGATCGCCTTTAAGCTTGCTATCGACCTGCAGATTTAACCAAAATACGGGGAATTGCTGACTAATGAGTTCAGCAAGAATCTGCACACTACCACCAGTAGCCACCACATCCGCCAGCATGTCGCCGATACCGACTGGGGCCACCGCGATACCCTTGTAACGCAAGGGTGCAGTGGGATCGAGAGCAATGCATGCGCGGGTGACCATCGTTTCATCCACCGAGCTGCCCTGCTTGCTGGAGTGCCCTTCACCGATAGCCTGGGCGACATCCTCGGCTCGGCTGGTATCGTTGATGCTTAAACGTAGCCAGCGATCCATTTCGGCTTTTTTAAGTATTTTCACAGATTCAGCGACATGCTGGCTCATAGCCAAAGCCAATGGCCGCAATTGCCAATATTCACGTCCGTCGAATTGCAAGGCGCGCGTGCTACGCCGTGGGGGGTCAGCCTGAACGGAAGTCATTCTCCGTCCAGATGTCCATGCTAACAAAATATCCGTGTTCCAACGCGCGCGCGGGTCATCGACCAACAGGCCATGCAGCAATTCGTGATGCGCAGGTGCAAAGCGGTGACCGCTAATCAGCGTCGCAAAAGACCCCTGTTCGATGCGTTTGCGCAAGAATGTCTCGTCATCCATATTGCCCAAAGGATTGCGTCCCAGTAGCAGGAATAGCAACGTCACGCCCAAGGCGAATAAATCATCCGTCGGTGTGCCAATGCCACGCGCCGAGGCCGGATGCACCATGCCGCGCTCGACGGTTTCAAACATGGCCGGTTGTCCAAGGCTGGGCGGAGCCACCAGACAATCACCCAGCATCACTGTGCCACCCTCTTGGCAAAACAGATTGGTCGGCCTTAATCCGCCATGCGTGATGCCCGCACGCGTCAATTCAGACAGGGCGATGACGAGAGGCTGAATATAGCGATGATTGGCCTCTTCCTCGCGCGGGACGACGATGTTGTCTTGAAGACTGTTGATCAGCCGCTTGCCAATGGGTCGTTCATAGATAAAGACAAAACTTCGCCCGCCACCTGCCCAATCCACCACACCGGCATCCAATAGATGCATCACCGCAGGATTGCTGACGGATTTGATCGCCGCCGCCTGATCGCTGCGCGGAGACAAGTGGCTGGTGCAGCGCAAGGCAAACAAGGCCCCGCTGGTATCGCCGCGCAGTCGCGCGGCATAGGCGCTGGCCCCCGGAGTGTCCAATTCGGGCAAGGGGGAGCCGGGCAAAATCTCGTACAGGCGGTTCAATACCACGACGCCGCCGGCTTCCGCCTCGCTCATGCCGGATATCTCCTAGATCGTGGAATCGAAACAAGCACGGTTTTGGTTAAGGATGGCTGAAGGCACGGATTGGCGGATGAAGTTTTTTCCTGTTAATCTCCACCCACGCTTACATCCTCGAAGAACCCCAAGAGGCAGGCTATGGCTTTGATTCCATTTGATGATCGTGACGGCGTGATCTGGTATGACGGCCAGATGGTTCCTTGGCGCGAGGCAAGATTGCATGTGCTGAGCCACGGCCTGCATTACGGGAGCTGCGTGTTCGAGGGCGAGCGCGTCTATAACGGTCGCGTGTTTAAATTGACCGAACATTCCCAGCGTCTACGAGACTCGGCCCGGTTGATGGACTTCGAGATTCCCTATTCGGTCGAGCAGCTCGACGCCGCCACGCGCGCCGTGGTGGCCGCGCAGAAAGTGGAAAACGGCTATGTGCGCCCCGTCGCCTGGCGCGGCAGCGAGATGATGGCCATTGCCGCGCAGCAGACAAAGATTCATGTGGTGATCGCCAGCTGGGTCTGGCCGACCTATTTCGGCCTGGAGGCGCGCGAGAAAGGCATTTCCTTAAAAACAAGCCGCTGGGTACGCCCGGCCCCCGATATGGCGCCTGTCGCCGCCAAGGCCGCCGGCTTATACATGATCTGCACCATCAGCAAGCACGAAGCCGAGCGCGAAGGATTCAACGACTCCCTGATGCTGGATTACCGTGGTCAGATTGCCGAATGCACGGGGGCCAATTTCTTCATGGTCGTGAACGGTGAATTGCACACGCCAACGCCCGATTGTTTCTTGGACGGAATCACCCGCCGCACAGTGATCGACTTGGCGCGGCGGCGCGGCATCACGGTGGTCGAACGCGCCATCTGGCCGCAAGACCTGGCCCAGGCGCAGGAAGTGTTCATCACCGGCACCGCCGCCGAACTGACGCCCGTTGGCCGCATTGACGATCTAAGCTTCACGCCCGGTGCCATCACCCGACAATTGATCGAGGATTACACCGCAGAGGTAACAAAAGCCGCTTAAAGCGCCTCTGGCCTCAATCCTCCATCTCGGTTTTGCGTCCCAACAGGACGCTCTTGACCTCATCGGAGAAAGCCGACGATCTTGCTGGAGTGGAGTTCGGCAGCAAGTTTGTCGTCTTCCAGATGGGGCGACTACTTGCTTCTTAGGTTAAGACATTATGGAATATATCAAATATGAATTTCTATCGACCGATATGCTCCAATTGAAGTCGTCAGAAGCGAACGGCCCCATAAAAATAACTGAGAGTCCAAGGCCGTATGGCTTGACCATATCGCAGGAAAGCGCCAATGTGCGGACCGTGTATCCTAAAATGCAAATGAGTCGTGATGGGTAAAGAAGATCTAATCGAGTTCCCCGGCACCGTGACCGAGATGCTGCCCAACGCCATGTTCCGGGTCAAACTGGACAACGGGCATGACGTGCTGGCGCATACATCGGGCAAGATGCGCAAGAACCGCATTCGCGTCCTGGTGGGCGACAAGGTGAATGTGGAAATGACGCCCTATGACCTGACCAAGGGCCGCATCACGTTCCGCCACAAATAGCGGCTATCCCTATAGGCTCTTGATGAAACTGGTTTTGGCATCCTGTTCGCCGCGCCGCCTGGAATTGCTGGATAGGATCGGTGTGCGGCCAGATATCGTGGACCCGGCCGATATCGACGAAAGCGAACTCCCTGACGAAGTGCCGTTGCAAGCCGTGCGCCGTCTGGCTCTGGCCAAGGCGCAGGCGGTCGCGCAACGTCATCCCGATGATCTTGTCTTAGCCGCCGATACGATGGCAGCATGCGGACGGCGTATCCTGCCCAAGGCCGACACGCCCCAAATGGTGCGCGAATGTCTTCGTCTGCTGTCGGGACGCCGCCATCGCCTGATGACCGCCGTGGTTCTGGCACGACCGGGCAAGGCTCCCGCCTGCCGTGTCGCCACCAATATCGTCGCCCTCAAGCGTCTGGACGAGCGTGAGATCGAAGCCTATGTCGCTTGCGGCGAAGGCTTGGGCAAGGCGGGCGGATATGCCATCCAAGGGCATTTCGAGGCCTATGTGCGCTTTATCAGCGGCAGCGCCAGCGGCATCATCGGCCTGCCCTTGTTCGAGACGCGCCAGATGTTGCAAGGCGCGGGCTATCCGGTCATGTAACCGGACATGTCCATCACTGCCCCATCCATCATCCGCATTGCCCGCTTAAGCCATGAAGGAATGGATGTCGCCGCCGCGCTGCGCGATGGCGGCGTGACCGATATTTATGCCATCCCCGCAAAAGCCGTGCCCCTTTATGGCATGGTCACCCTTGGACGTATCGAACGGCTCATGGCCAAATCGGCCATTGTGGATATAGGTTCGGCTGGGCAGGCTTGGCTAGCCCCAACCCCTGGCGATATGGCGGCAGGCGACACGCTGAAACTGCGTGTGGTGGCCGAGGCCGCGCCTGGGAAACTGCCCCGAATTCTACGCGCGGAGGATGACGCGCAAGAAACGCGACCGGCTCTGACCGTCCTTGAACGCGCCCTGGAGGATCATCCCGGTGCGATCATTCTTGAATCCCCAAGCGAGGAAGACGAAACCGCGATTGAGAACGCCTTGCGGGAAATCTCGACCCCCTATGCGCCCCTGCCCGAAGGCGGCAGCCTGATGATCGAACCGACATCCGCGCTGGTCGCGGTGGATGTGAATGCCGGATCCATGCGCGGCCTGAACGCCGTCAACGCCGCCGCCGTCAAGGCCCTGGCGCGTCATATGCGCTGGCGGCAATTATGCGGCCTGATCGTCATGGATTGCGCCGGATCAATCACCAACGCCGCCAACCGCGCCTCTTTGCTGGATTTGCTGAAATCCACCTTCGCCGACGATCCCGCCGGGGTTCATGTGCATGGCCTGTCCAAATTGGGCCTAGCCGAAATCACCCGAACGCGCCGAGGATGGTCATGGCACGAGGCCAGACATCTTTAAGTGAGAAGTGTGATATTCCCTATGCATAACGGGACAAAAGCTACACAGACCAACGCCGCATCATGCTCGACATTCACCAGCTTCACGGTGGATTTGTCCTTTGGCGTTCATGATCCGTAGGCTTTTGACAAGCCCGCCGGTCTCAATCCCTGCGCGGCGTGGGACGATAAGCGAAGATATCCGAATCTTCCCAGCCGTTCAGATCTAATTCCACACGCACGGGCAGGAAGGTGAAACAGGCCTGAGCCAGGGGCAAGCGACCTTCACGAGTCAGGATATCGTCCAACTTCTGCTTTAACGCATGCAGATGCATCACATCTCCGGCCGCATAGGTCAATTGCGCTTGCGACAAATTGGGATTGCCCCAATCGGAGGTTTGCTGCTCCTTGGAAATATCGATACCCAACAAATCGCGGCACAGGTCGCGCAGACCATGGCGATCCGTAAAGGTGCGCGCCAATACCGAGGCGATCTTCGTGCAATAAATAGGGGCAGCCAGAACGCCCAACGACTGCCGCATGGCGTTCAGGTCCGCGCGGGCAAAGTGAAACATCTTGGTAACATTGGGGTCCTTCAGCAGACGGCGCAGATTGGGCGCGTCATAAGGCTGCGGACCGGGTTTGAATCGCACCAAATGCGCCGTGCCATCGCCCGATGAAAGCTGTACCAAGCACAACCGATCACGTTTGGGCTTCAGGCCCATGGACTCGGTATCCATGGCCACGCACGAGCCAAGGTCCAACCCATCGGGCAAATCGCCTTCGTGTAATGTGACTTTCATGATGAAGATGCCCCGCTGCTATGCTGGGGCACCTATCGACAGCCGCTCGGCTGCGAAAGGCCGCACCCAAGCTGGATGAACCATGATGGTGCCTCCCAAATGGGATGATATCGAACTATGAGGGCCCCCACGAAGTGATTAACACAATGGTTGAGTGTGGAGCAACCCTAAATAATCTTCAGCAAAATCCGCCGTCTAATGCGGAAGCCTTTTTTTGAAGAACATAAGTTTGCCTTCCCTTTTAAGTTTGAATTTGGTTAAAATCTTAACGATTTAGCGAAGTTCAGCATCGTTAGAAATGACTTTTTCTAAAATATGATCTATCCTTTTCGCAAGCCAACCATAACTGGAACTGGAGATTACTTTGCTACTCTTATCTTGTGATGACATAAGTTGGAAAGAATTTATAGGCTTTAAAAGCGCCATAGAAATTCTAACCCAAAAAAAAGATCCCCTTAAGGCTGTTGAGGCAAGAATTTGCGCCGTTGAAGATGCGGGCTTGGATTCGGTCGGTACAACGGGTTATCCCGATAGAGATGGGAACGTGACGCTTGATGCGGGCCTTATGTCTGGACAAAATCTCCTTTCTGCTGGCGTTGGATGCCTTCAAGGCTATCAACACCCTTTTCTTGTTGCACAAGAACTTTGGAAACAGCAAAAAAAAGGTGTAACGCCTCATAATTATTTAGTTGGAATTGGCGCCAACAAATTCGCCGATTCCGTCCAAGCAAAAAAAGCGAACTCGTCAGAAAAAAATAAAGATGATCGTTCTCCGCTAACACATGACACAGTTGGATGCATAAGTTGGGATGGTCAAGATCAATGGTTTGTTGGAACAAGCACGTCAGGATGGGGAGGAAAATTGCCAGGACGACTTGGAGATTCTTGTACAGCAGGTGCGGGTTTTTGTGCTTTTCCCAAGGGTGCCGTTTTTTGTACATGGACAGGGGAAATAGCAACACGTTTTTCTCTTGCTGCACGCACAGCCATTTATATGGAAGACGGTCTATCTGTTGACCAAGCTGTGAACAAAGCGTTGCGCGTTGTTGCCGCCATAAATAACGGACATAAAGGCCCCGTTATCATTCATGCCGCATCGCAAGAAGGCTGCTGTGTCGCAGGTTATGGGTTCGAAGGGGGCAAAATTCCAGCGACTTATACCTTTTGGCGGGACGGTATGCAGGAACCTGTCCGGCGGCAAGTTCCTTTATGGAACCCCGATATACTTGCTGTTGCTTTTTGAGTAGAGCCCCAAATGGAATTGAACTACTTAACCCCCTGTCGCAGATATAAAAATATGAGAGTGTTAATTTAAGATAGACAAAAGGATTTGGCTGGTAGAAAGTCATGGATGAAGCCCGAAACAGGAGGGAGCCATGATGGAAATAGCCTGCAAGAAATGCGGATCATCCGAGCATGTCAGGAATGGATTTGTGCGAGGTCTGCAACGCTACCGCTGCAAGTCATGCGGATGCAATTATACGGCAACGCCCGACTGAGAAAGGCCGCACCCAAGCTGGATGAACCATGATGGTGCCCCCCAAATGGAATGATATCGAACTATGAGGGCACTCACGAAGTGATTAACACAATGGTTGAGTGTGGAGCAACCCTAAATAATCTTCAGCAAAATCCGCCGTCTATGAACGCGCCCGTTTTTTAGAGCGGCGCGGGGTCAGGTTCCAATCAGGGATTCAAATTGTTAAGATTTTAAAGGCCAACAAGTATCTCCGCATTCACCAGTCAACCCGACTAAATAAACCTCTCTAAATTCTGATGACTGCGCCGCTTTCTTAAGTTTTGACATGTTAACTTTCCAATTGGCGAGAGACAAAGTAAGAAGGTGATGTTCGATAAGTAAAATGTCTCTTCTCCTGACAAGCCCATCTGCTCTAGGCTTGTTCTTTTTTTTAACACATATATGTATTGATTTAACAGCACATTGTATTGCCTGCTCCGTAGAATATGCGCTTTGGTGTTGCTCCATTGCTTCTAGCTTCATTGCTTCTCTGTGAGCAGCGTATGGTTCTTCATCCGTAAGGCCCATAAACCCTATACCATCCCCTTTTTCGTTCAACTCTTGCATTAAAACAGTTCGTTCAGCCCCTTGTGTAATAGTGATTTCAATTTCTTTTTCTGAACCATTTCTGTCCTTAACAAAACAATCTGGGTAGATGCTGTTCAAAGGAGATCTGATTTGTACGTATTGCTCTTGATGGGTTTTGATGAATCTCTTGCAGGGCGTAAGCTCATCTCTAAATTTCTTTAAGCAACCTTTCCCCAATCTAAAATTTTTAATCCCATCTTGATCTCTTCGAATGTAAGAGTGTACTTCTTCATATCGCCGTAAAAACTCGCTTATTTCTAACCAACTCTTCATGTCTTCTTCAAACGTTTCAAGAAGATTCCGCATTTTGTATTCTCCCATTTTTATGACTCAGTTCCAATCACAATCGTTTCTTCGCAAACGCCCTGCCTGATGGCGATTTGAGATACCTCTCAAAAGCAAAAGCTTGGTCTTCATCTGAAAACGCCGTATAGGTTTTTAGATTCCATGGTTTATATTTTGATGTGTGTGGAACATTTCCTGCGTTGTGCATTTTGAGCCTTGCCCGCAAATCGTCCGTTACGCCGACATAAAAATGCTCGCCTGTTTCGCTGTGCAGGATATAGACATATTTCATAAAGGGAGAGTATCTGTCTTGCGGAAAGATGGCAACGCCCTGGCGCGGCAAATCGCAACTTCGGCGCGGCAGCCTTCGCTCACTGCGCCGGATAGTATTGGCTAGCCGAGCCGTAGCTCACGCAGTGAGCGAAGGCTGGTGCGCCCAAATGGAATTATATCAAACTATGAGGGCGCCCACGAAGTGATTAACACAATGGTTGAGTGGGGCCCGTTCTTAAAGGGCTCTCTATAAAAACGAAAGCGCAATCACTGCTTTTTCTGCCTGACTTCGAGAATATCTTGAATTGATTTCCTGCGTTTTGAAAAAGGAAGAGATGGCATATAACCTAGTGCAACTATAGCTATAATATCTTCTCGTAGGACAAGCCAGTCTTGAATTTCCTTTTTAATAAACCGAAAATCATTGATCCATAATGAACCAATATCACAGGCCGTTGCTGACAGTATTAAGTTCTCAACCATAGCCCCAATGGCTTGTAGATCACATTCCTGCCAACGGGTCTTTTCTTCTGATGGGCTTTCTTCCCAAAAAGGATTATAAATGATAAAAAGACTATCCGCTTCTTTCATCGCGTTTAAACTGATTTCCAGACTTCCAAACCTCCTTTCTTGTTTTTTCAGAGATTCAATACACGCAAAAGAGAAGGTTACAAATTCGTCCTTGTAGCTATCTTGTAGCAAAATAGCTTTCCAAGGCTGTCTGTTTTTGGGCGAAGGAGCGAGAGAAGCATAATAAATTAATTTCTCCAACATCTCCTGAGATATTTTTTTCTCAATAAAAGTTCGAGAACTTCTGCGGTTTTTAATGGCTGAAAAAATGTCCACAAGAACCCCTTAATCAGATTTGCACGACGTTTTCAGAAAATTTATAGAACTGCCCTTAATTTTCTCGAAAATCCGCAGAAACTCTGGGTTTCTGGCGACCTCGTAGCCCAAAAAACAGTCCTAAAACTCGCCTTTGACGAGAAACTCAGATACCGAAAAAACGAGGGTTATCGAACTGTGCTAACCTCCCGTCCTTTCAGGTTTTTTCGGCTCTTGAGTGCCGATAACTCAATTATGGTGCCCAGGAGAAGACTCGAACTTCCACGGCATTTCTGCCACAGGTACCTGAAACCTGCGCGTCTACCAATTCCGCCACCTGGGCCTAAAGCAATGCCCGACCGATAGGGACGGATGCGCTTTAGCTTGTCCCGCTTCTGATAAGCCGCCAAGCACGGCTTGTCAACATATCCTTGCAGTTTTGTGCGCGGCCCAGGCGCAACAGATTCCGAATCATGTAATGGCCCCGGTCCCGTCTGGCTATCCACGCATTGCCGCCATCCCCTGCCCCAAGCCCACCGCCTTGCTGAAGGATTTTTTCCGGCAAAGCCACTGACTTGGCATTCCATCTTCAAGCTTTTTTCAGGTTTTGCGGCGACATTAACCCGCATGAGGGATCCTTATTCCGTCATGCCCGAATTCCGTGCTCGAACATGGCTAGTCCTGCTGGGGTTGGCGATGCTGGCCGGAATTTGCCCGACCGCCGCATGGGCGCAATCCATGGTGCATATCCCCAGCGTGTCCTCTGTGGCCTCACCCGCCTTCACGCTAGGAATCTTCTATGGAATTATGCTGACAGCGTGCTTGTATTTGTTTTTTATCTGGATCGTGGTGCGCGATAGCAGCCATATCTTTTTGATTTCCATGCTTTTATCGTTGTCTGTGAATATGGGGGCCTTAGATTTGTTCATGGGCGAGAACAGCTATACCGAAACCATGAGCAAAGAGATCATCAAAAAGGCGGCCATGGCTTTGTTCTACGCCTCAAGCGTTGTCTTTACGATGAAATTCTTAGAATTCTATAATAAGAACAGCCCTATGCAGATTGTGCTGCAGATTGCCTTGCTGATGTTTATCGTTCTGTTCATGTGGGCAATTCTGTTCAGTCCGTCCTTCTATATCAATATTGGTATTTTGAAATATGCCATTATTTTGGGCAGCTTGGTGATCCTTTGGGCAGGAGCGTTGGCCTTTATTCACCGCGTTCCCAGCAGTGAGACGCATCTATTGGCCTTCGCCATCTTGTTCGTCGGTATGCTGGAAGCACCTTTGAAAGACATGGGGCTGTTAAACGTCCATCTCGCCAATTTGAATCTGATGCATTTCACCACGTCTTTGGCCGCCATGGTCTTTGCCGTGGTCATCGCCAGCCAGTTCGCCAACCGACAAGAAGCCAAGGAGCGTGCGTTGGCCATTAGCAACGAACGCTTTTCATTGGCGGCTCAGGGCGCGAATGAGGGCCTGTATGAATGGAACCTGACAGATGGCAACACCTATTTCTCGGACCGCTTGAAATCCATCATTGGCAGCAGTCTGCCGCCGGGATTTGCCGGTCTGCGCTGCTGGCTACATCTGATTTATCCGCCCGATGCGCGGCGCGTTTTGCGGATATGGCGTCAGTTTCGCCGCAGCAACCGCCGGTCCATCAGCATCGAATATCGTCTTGTTCGCCAAGATGGCCGCCAGCGTTGGTTATACACCACCGCCGTGGCCTTACGCGATCACAGCACCGGACGCATCTTGCGCCTGGTCGGATCGACGGGAGATATCAGCGAAAAGAAACGTGCCGAGGTCGCCTTAAAAGCCAGCGAAACACGCTTTCGTAGCATAGCCGAAGCGCACCCTGTTCCAGTTATCATTATTCGTAGCAGCGACGGCGCCTTGCTCTTCGCCACTGAAAGCGCGGCCGTCATGTTCGGCATTCCTATCGAGAATTTGCGTGAGCATTCTTTGCGTCACTTCTGCGCCAATCAAGAAGACTTGCAACCGATGTTGCACGATCTGGCTTCGGGACGGCCTGCGGAATTGCCAGAGATTACCTTGCTACGCAGCGATAGCACCCCCCTGCCCGCCTCGCTTTTGGGACGTCCGATCATCTATGAGCGCGAGGCTGCAGCCGTGGTCGGAATCAATGACCTGAGCGAACGCAAACACGCCGAAGAAGAAATTGCCAAGCAGCGCGAAGCCCTGCTGCAAAGTGAGAAAATGGCGGCACTGGGAGGCCTGTTGGCTGGCGTGGCGCATGAACTGAACAATCCGCTCTCTGTGGCCGTCGGGCAGGCGACATTGCTGTTGGAGGGCTCCAGCGATGCCAAGATCATCGGTCGCGCCGAGAAGATCAAGAAGGCCGTGGAGCGTTGTACCCGCATTGTGCGTAGCTTCCTGGCCCTGGCAAGGCGCAAACCGCCCGAGCGCCACGAGGTCAAACTCAATCCCATCGTCGAGGGCGTGGTAGAACTGCTGGGATATCAACTGCGCACCAACAACGTCACCCTAAAATTGGAAATGGATCCTAATCTTCCAACGGTTTATGCCGATGGCGACCAGCTTAGCCAAGTGGTCACCAACCTGGTCGTCAACTCACAGCAAGCCATGCAAGCTTTGCCAGGTGCCCACACGCTGAACCTCGTCACACGAAGTCTGCCTCAGACGGGCGAGATAGAGATCGTCGTCTCGGATAATGGCCCTGGTATTCCTCCCGAGATTCGTACGCGCATCTTCGAACCATTCTTCACCACCAAACCCGCAGGCTCGGGGACGGGTATCGGATTGTCGCTGAGCCTGAATATCGTCGAAAGCCATGGCGGACGTCTGTTGTTGGATGAAACACCCGGTGGCGGGGCCACCTTCATCATCCGCTTGCCCGTCTATCACGGCCAAGAGGATAGTTATGGCGACGATGTCGAAGCGGCCAAACCCGCCATTGCCCCCATCGCAAGCATGTCCCCCAAACGTCTATTGCTGGTTGACGATGAAATAGAGATTGCCCAGACTCTGAGCGATTTGCTCGCGCCCGATGGACACAGCTGCGATATCGCCGAAAATGGCGAGGTTGCCTTACAAAAACTGGCCACGAACGGCTATGACCTCATCGTTAGCGATCTGCGTATGCCTGTCTTGGATGGACCGGGACTATATGACGCATTACAAAAAAACTTTCCGATGTATCTACGCCGCATTCTTTTCGCAACCGGCGACACCCTCAGCCCACATGTCCACGATTTTCTGGCGCGCACAGCGGTGCCGGTCATTGATAAGCCTTATACGCCCCAAGATGTCCGGCGCGCCATCGCCAGGCAGCTCCAGGAAGCGGAGAATCTTCCCTCAAGCCCCCAAGGATCGACATAAAATGCAGATGAGGCCCTCGGTTGTAAACCGAATGCTAACCGATTCCAGGTCACACTCGGCTGATGCTCCGGTCGCATGTGGCCGGTGGAGACGACCATGACAACTCTGCGCCTTTTGGTCATTGATGACGAAGTGGATATCTGCGAAACCATCGCGGAGATCGCCGCCGACCGTGGCGTTGAGGTCAAAACACTGAGCAATCCGGACTCCGTCCCCGGCCTGTTGGCATCCTTCACTCCCGATGCCATCATGCTGGATCTGATGATGCCTGGCACGGATGGTGTCGAAATGCTGCGCTATCTGGCCGAGCAGGTCAAAAGTGCCAAGGTGATTCTGATGAGCGGCAGCGATCCTCGCGTACTGAACAGCGCACGCCGTCTGGGCAGCGCCCACGGACTGGATGTTGTAACTGTCTTCGAAAAACCCATTGATATCACGCTGCTGCGCGCCACTTTGGATCAATTGATCGGCTCTGACACCAAAGCACCGCCGGGAGCGGACTTATCTCAAGCCATCGCGACAGGACAAATTATTCTTTATTACCAGCCTCTTATTGAAATTGCGACGCGGCGAGTCCGTGGGGTCGAGGCCCTTGTGCGCTGGAACCATCCCACGCGCGGGGTTCTGCCTCCTTCCGATTTTCTGGATCAGATCAGCGAAGAAGGACTGATGGGACAAATGACCGAGCGGGTCATGGTGATGGGAATTACCCAGGCCGCCAAATGGCATGCCCAAGGCGAGGCTATCAATGTCTCGATCAACATGCCCGCCAGCGCCTTGTTGGATTTGAGTTTGCCCGAAAGGGTAGGACTGCTTTGTGAGCAACACAATCTGCCTGCCGAGCGGATCATTCTTGAAGTCACCGAAACCGAAGCCATGCGCGACACCACCAGGACCCTGGACGTGCTGGTGCGGATGCGCCTACGCGGCATCGGCGTGGCCATCGATGATTTCGGCATTGGTTATTCGTCTCTGAAAGAGCTGCAGCGCATGCCTTTTAGCGAGATGAAGATCGACAAGTCCTTTGTTCTGGATATGGCCAGCAACAAGGGATGCAGCGTCATCGTGAACACAATCATCGCGTTGGGCCACAATCTGGGCCTTGAGATCGTAGCCGAAGGCGTTGAAGATGCCCGAGTCTGGAATCTTTTGGCCGAACGACAATGCGATCTAGCCCAAGGCTATTACATGGGCCGCCCCATGCCCCCCGAGGATTTCCCGGCCTGGCTGGAAAAATGGCGCAACGGAAATTCTTGAGGCTCGCCTGCTCATCCTAACCCCGCTTTAACCATTTCACCTCTATCAAGAAAGATAAGAGGGCGTGGATCGCGCGCACAACTGCGCATGGGAGTAGGCTGTGGCTAATAAGAAAGCAGAAAAAGAACCCAAGGAAGCCGACGACCCCAAGGCCAAATCGGCCGGGGATAAGGACTCCAAAGGAGGCGCCAAGGAAGGCGAAGGCGGCGAGGCGGAAGCCGAGGGCGCAGCCCAAGAGATTCTGCGAAAAAAGAAAAAAAAGAAGCTCATCATTATTGCCGCCGTGGCCTTGGTGGTCTTGCTGGGAGGTGGCGTGGGTGGCTTGGTGGCCACGGGGGTCATCGGCGGACACAAGGATAAACCCGCCGCCGAAGGCGGCGAATCGGGCGGCACCGAAGGCGGCGACAAGGCCCATGCCGTTAAGACGGATCCAGTCTATTTCAGTCTCGGCGATCTTATCATCAATCTGTCAACCGAAGGCAATCGCCGTCTCTTTCTGAAGGTCAAGATTAGCATGGAAGTCAGTAAGCCCGAAGAAGCCGCGGCTTTGGAGAAGATGAAGCCCCGCATCGTGGACCAATTCCAGATCTATCTGCGTGAATTGCGCATGGACGATTTCCGTGGCTCTGCGGGCATCGATCGACTGCGTGAGGAATTGGTCTTGCGCACAAACGCCGTCACAAAACCTATCAAGGTGCGCGATGTGTTATTCCAAGAAATTCTGGTCAGCCAGTAAGGAGAGGTTCAAAAACCATGGCCGACGAACAGAACACCGAGGGCGAAGCCCCAATTGACCAGGACAAGATGGCTGCCGAATGGGCAGCCTCGGTCGATGCAGGCAATTCTGCCGCAGAAAAAAATTCGGATGATGAGAAAATGGCCGCCGAATGGGCGGCCACGAGCAATGCGGCTGCAGGCACCACAGGCGAAGGCGAACGAGTTCTAAACCAAAACGAGATCGACAGCCTGTTGGGGTTTGGCGAAAAGAAAGGTGGTGAGAACAACGGAATTATGGCCTTGGTCAACAATGCCTTGGTCAATTATGAACGCCTTCCCATGCTGGAAGTGGTGTTCGATCGTCTGATGTATATGATGACCACGTCCTTGCGAAATTTCACATCCGACAATGTGGAGGTCAGTTTAGATCAGGTGGTCAGCGTGCGCTTTGGCGACTATCTGAACTCCATTCCCCTGCCAGCCATGCTGGCGGTGTTCAAGGCCGATGAATGGGACAATTCAGGCCTCATGGTCGTGGACAGCGCCATGATCTATTCCATCGTGGATGTGTTGCTAGGCGGTCGGCACGGCACAGCCGCCATGCGCATTGAGGGACGCCCCTATACGACCATCGAACGCAATTTGGTGGAACGTCTGGTACGTCTGGTGCTGGCAGATATGAGCGCGTCCTTCGACCCTCTATCCCCCGTTACCTTTCGATTTGATCGTCTGGAAACCAACCCCCGCTTTGCCGCCATCGCACGTCCGGCCAATGCCGCCGTGTTGGCCAAGGTACGCGTGGACATGGAGGATCGAGGTGGACGCGTCGAGATATTAATTCCTTATGCCACCTTGGAACCGATCCGAGAAATGCTCTTGCAGATGTTCATGGGCGAAAAATTTGGCCGTGATTCGATATGGGAAATGCATTTGGGCAAAGAGCTGCTGCAAACCGTGATGCCAGTGCGCGCGGTGCTGGGTCAAACCACCATGACTTTGCGCGATGTGCTGAATTGGAAAGTCGGTTCGCGCATCATGCTGAATATCACGCCCGAAGACCTCATCGAACTGCGCAGCGGCAGCGTACCGCTGTGTCAAGGCCGCATGGGACGCCGCAGCGGCAATATCGCCGTATGCGTTGAAAAAGATCTGTTAATACATGGGGAGGCCACGACATGAGCGGAATCTCGCTGAGCTTGGTCATGGATATCGTCCTGATCGGCCTATTGGGAACAGGCATCTATTATGCCCTGCGCCTGGAACGCCGTTTCAAGGCTCTGCAGGCAAGTCGTCAGGATATGGAACGACTGGTGCATGAATTCGGCGGCATCGTGATGCGCGCCGAAGACAGCATCGGCAGGTTAAAGCAAGCCACCGAGTTGTCCGGAAAACAATTGGACGAGTCGATCGACAAGGCTAAAGAGCTACGCGGCGAGATGGGCTTTATGGTCGAATCGGCCAATGCCGCATGCGAACGCCTGTCTCATCAATTCTCTCCTGCCAACCGGCAGGATTCAGCTTCCAGCAAGGCATCTTCCAAACGACGCGAGTCGGTCATCATGGACGATCCATTCGATCAGGACATGCCAGGTCTTTCCATGTCCGAGCAACGCCTAGCCCAAGCGTTGCAACGGATGAAGAGGTCCTAGAATGCCGCGCATGCCTTACCCTCCCTTGCATCGGCCTTTACGTATTCGTCTGATCCCTCTGCTGGTCTTTGTGGGCGTGATGACTTTCGGCGTCCGCGTACACGAGATTCAATTGCACATTCCTATGCCCAGCCTTGGCGTGACCCCCTCGCAAGCCAATGAGACCGCGTCCAAGGAGGAGGCAAAGGATAAAGAAGCCAAGACCGACAAGAACTCAGAGAAAGAGAAGGGAAAAGAGCACGGCGCAGCTGGAGAGAATGACCTAGGCCCCAAGCCTGCCCCCACACAGGCTCCGCCCCCGCCGATGCCCCCCGAAAAAGCCAGCATGGAAGTTCTGCGCACTCTGACCGGCCGGCGAGAGGAGCTGGACAGCCGCGCCAAGGCCCTGGATGAGCGTGAAGCTCTGCTCAAGATTACCGAAACGCGCATGGATCAAAAGCTGGCCGAGTTGCGCGGCCTGCAAACGCAATTGGATGCGATTCTCGACAAGCTGCAACAAGAACAAAAGAACCGTCTGGACAGCCTGGTCAGCATCTATGAAAAGATGAAACCGCAGGAGGCGTCCAAGATCTTATCGGCCATGGATATGCCGGTTCTGCTTGACGTCATGCAAGCGATGAAGAACCAAAAAGTCGCGTTGATCCTTGCCGCCATGGACCCGACCCGCGCACGTGAGATCACCATGGCACTGGCTAAGCGCCAGGAACTATCTCGTATGGGAGGATCACCCAGCCCCAACGCCGAGCCTCCCGCCGCCAAGCCATAGTGTATTTGCCTTTAGTGAGGCCATGCGTAGACAGATATAAGCCGTATCCGATCAAACCCAGACCATGTTGTGGGGCAGCCAGCCGCTACCCCGGCGCAGCGTTCAGGAATAGTCCGTCTTTCAAGCAGGAACCGGCCTTACCAATGCCGCACGGGGCCAGTATCTATGTGGACAAAATTCGACCCTCTATAAAAGCCCACGCCACCTACACGCTGATCCATAGCCACAGCGCGCACTTGTTCCAGCGGAGTGCCGGGGATACGAAAGTCAATGGCTTGGCCCTTCATGTGGTAACTGCCCTTGGCGACACCAGATGAATGCGAGGCCAGCATCATGTTGGACTGTGGCGAACGATAACCTGAGATGATCTCAATCTCGCTTACGGATGGCCATCGGCGGCGCAGATCGGTCTGAATATCGAAGATCAAATCAAACAGGCGTGGGTCCATGGTATGTGTGTCGCCGGTACGATGATCAAGCAGCAGATGGTTCAGCTGCGTCAGCCCTTCGGGCAGATAGCGCGCCCCGCTACGGAACGGTACGCTGGCTGATGCGCCGGTATGGGTATTGGTCATGGCCAGAACCCGCAGTTCGGGCATTCTGGGCAATGCCGCCAAAGCGGGGCGGGAAGAGGCTAGCAGAGCCACACCACCAGCCGCCAAGGCCAGGAAGCGCCGCCGCGAACAAACATCTCTGGTACTCAATCGACCGACCCCATCGTTGTGGATCCGAGGCCCCTGTATAGCGTGGCAGTGCCTGATGTGCAAATCTTGCAACAAGTGGGCCAAAAATCGCTTGGGGATCAATATCTCGGCCCACATGCAAGGCGGCATGACAATATCTGTTGAAAAACCTGTAAAATTGGTATCTGTTTCCAGACGACTGATGCCCTGCAGCCCAATGGACAGGTGGCGGAGCGGTTGAACGCGCCGGTCTCGAAAACCGGAATGCCTCGTAAGGGGCATCGGGGGTTCGAATCCCCCCCTGTCCGCCATTAAATTCAAACAATGCATTGTAACTAAAAATATTTATCTTCACATATTCCTATCGGCCCCACGCTCAGCCCCACAGATGAACTGCACGAAATGACGCAGCGTATTCGGGATCAGACCGCTTATCGCAAACAAAATCTAAGTGTCTGAGATGTGGGCTGGGCGACCCTAAGACATAACCGCCCACTTTTTTACTTCCTGAGTGTTTTATTCCTGCGCGCGTTGCAAGGCGGCAGCGAAGAATCCGTCCGTGCCATTGCGGGCAGGCCAGAGCCGCAAAGGGGTATGCTCCTTATCAAGTAAAGAGATAGGAACTTTCTTGAACTCACTGTTATTCATGATGAAATTGTCGATCTGTTGATCGTTCTCTTCAACCAAAAGCGAACAGGTGGCATAGACCAATCGGCCCCCCGGGCGGACCAAGCGGGCGGCGCTGGCCAGGATTTGGGCTTGCAATTGGATCAGCTCGGCCAAGTCGGGACCCAAGCGACGCCAACGGGCATCCGGGTTGCGTCGCCATGTGCCGCTGCCGCTGCACGGCGCATCGACCAAGACGCGGTGAAAGCTTTGGGCATGACGCTTGATCCAAGGGTCGCTGACCCCGGTCAGTAACTGCGTGCGGGTGTTGGAAAGCCCCGCGCGGCGGAAACGTAATGTCGCCTGAGCCAAGCGGCGCGGCAAGATATCGCACGCGATCAATGTGCCTTTGCTGTTCATCATGGCGGCCAGGGCCAGGGTTTTGCCGCCCGCGCCTGCGCAAAAATCCACCACCCGTTCACCGGGCTGCGGGTCTAGAGCCAGAGCGATGGTTTGCGAGCCTTCGTCTTGGACCTCGACGGCACCTTGCTGAAACAAAGGATGCGCGACCAAAGGCGGACGGCCCTGTACCCGCAAAGCCCAAGGAGTCAGCCGACCCATTTCGACCTTCAGGCCATCTGTGCGCAATTGGTCAAAGACGGCCTCGCGCGTGCTTTTCAGGGTATTCACGCGCAAATCCATGGGGGCGGCGCTTTGCATGGCGCGAAGCTCGGCCTCGAAAGATTCGCCCAATGTGGCCTTCATCCCCGCTTCCGCCCATTCCGGGCATTCCAGGCGCACGGCCTGAGGCATGGCGGATGGCTCTAACACAGTATCGGGCAGGCTGTGCAACAAGCGCCGCTCTTGGGTCGTTAGCGGAGTGGGGCCATGCTGGCTGCCGTTGAATAGACCCGCCGCCGAATCCGCTTTGTTGCCATCAACCAGGATGAGCTTGGCCATCAGCCGCAGACGGGGCGATGGCTCGGCTTTTTGTTGCTCCAGCACCCAACCCAAACGCGCCCAGGCGCGCAATGTGCCATAGACATGCTCGGCGACGACGGCGCGGTCGCTGGACCCCATAAAGCGATGGGCACGAAAGTACTGATTTAATATCGAATCTGCGGGTTGTGGCCGGCTATCGATGGTTTCCAGGACTTCCAGGGCGGATTGCAGACGGGCGGCAGGTATCATCGGACTCGCAACTATTTAAGGTTAATGGTCTCGGGCAAGGCTTGCCCGGGGAGGATGCTAACAGATTTTTAAAACTTCGCGTGCGAAAGTCGGGATGAACACTGGCATGGAGTTTTACCAGATCATGTCCGAACCCGCGAATTTGATCGATCGTACCCTGGCCGAGAGCGTCGCTCTGACGGTCGAGGCGCGCAATTACATCGCGTATCAAGAGCAGCGCAGCTTTGGCCGAGGCATGCCGCCCGACGCCTTGGCGATCGGCTATCAGAACACGCGCATCTCCGCCCGCCTGGTCCAGGTGCTGACCTGGCTGATGGCGATGAAGGCCTATGACAGCGGCGAGATCACGCGCGAAGAGCTGATCGCTTCGCCCTATTTGCTGGACGAGGATGATATTCTCCCCGGCGAGATCGAGGCTTGCGATCCCAATCCTATGCCGGCTGGACTTATCAGCCTGTTGCAACGCACGGAAAGCCTCTATTGCCGGATCACCCGTCTGGATGCCATGCTACGCAAGGGGCCGCCGCCCGTTCCCAACAAGCGGCCTAAATTTCAGGTGCTGGACGGTGGCTTGGCAAACGAAGAGCAAGGTTCGTAATTCTTCCCAGGATTCCTCGGGATCCCTGTCATCCGTTGATGAGCGCCGAATCGAGGCGTTTTTAGACATGCTGGCCGCCGAGCGCGGTGCCTCTGTCATGACTCGCAAGGCCTATTCCAGTGATCTGGCAAGCGCGGCTGCTTTCATGGCCCAGCGCGGCGGTTCCCTGCTATCGGCCAAGGCCAAGGATTGGCAGACATGGCAACAGGCCCAAAGCCATCTTAGCCCGCGCACGGTCGCCCGCAGACTTTCCTGCGCCCGTGCTTTTTATCGTTTTTTGGTGTCCGAGAATGATCGTCCGGACGATCCCACGCGATTGCTGACGCGCCCCCATGCCGGACGTGACTTGCCCGTTGTGCCGTCCGAAGTGGATATGCTGCGTTTGATCGAGGTTGCAGCGCAAGATACCTCGCCAAGCCATGAACGACTCTTGGCCTTCTTGGAAGTAACCTATGCCACCGGAATGCGCATCTCCGAGGTGCTGGCGCTGAGGGCGGATATCTTGGTTAAGATTCCCGCCTGGCTGCATGTGCGAGGTAAAGGCGGACGTGAACGGCGCGTGCCCCTGACGGAAAGCGCCAAGACAGCCTTGCAAGCCTATGGCGCAGCCCGAAAAAAAAGCGAGGTCGCCGCCTCGCCATGGCTGTTCCCCGGGCGTGGTGGCAAGGCCCTGACGCGCCAACGCATGTTCCAATTGCTGCGCGACCTGGCCCGGCGCGCCGGGATGGATCCGTCCGGAATCAGTCCTCACAGCCTGCGCCATGCCTGCGCCACGCATTTGCTGGATCACGGCGTTGACTTGCGCAGTGTGCAGCATCTGCTGGGCCATGCCGATATCGCCACCACGCAAATCTATACCCATGTCACCACGCGCCGTCTAAGCCAGGCACTGGCCGAACATCATCCGTTGGCACACAAAGCACCAAAGAGCGCTTAACAAGAACAAAGATAGGCTATCTCCATAGCACCCGACACAAGCGGTTGAGGTTGGATAAGGCCGGAGTAGTGAGGACGGAAGACAAAGGAATGCCTTCAGACCTACAAAGACATGCGCCACCTGACCTAGCCCACCTCATCGCGCAAAGGCCGCGATAAGAGTTCATGCAAGGCTTGCCCCACGCCTGTGCCTTGGTTCACGACGGCATCCACCGCGCGCGCGATGGGCATGTCCACATGGTGCCGCTGGGCCAGAGCGACCACGGCTTGGGCCGAGAATAGGCCTTCGGCCACCCCGGCATGCGGCGGCATAGCTTCCTCTAGGCTTAGGTCTCTCCCTAGCGCAAAACCCAAACTGTAATTGCGTGATTGTCCGCTGGTACCCGTCAACACCAGATCGCCAAGGCCAGACAATCCTATCAATGTTTCCGCGCGCGCGCCCATAGCCAGCCCCAGGCGCGACATTTCGGCAAAGCCGCGCGTGATTAAAGCGGCGCGGGCGTTGTCGCCCAATTCGCGCCCCTTTGCGATGCCGCAGGCGATGGCCAGCACATTCTTGACCGCCCCGCCCATGCATGCGCCGATTACATCCGTGCTGACATAAGGCCGGAAATGCGGCGTGCCGATTTCATGTGCCAGAAGATGCCCCAGCTCGATATCCGCGCAGGCCAAGGTCAACGCCGTGGGCAATCCCAAGGCCACGTCATGGGCAAAGCTTGGTCCGGACAATACGGCATGACGCGCATGCCTCATTTCCTGGGCCGCCACCTCATGCGGCAGGTTCAGACTTCCCGCCTCGACCCCCTTGCAGGCCAAGACCACCGCGACTTGCGTCGTCACATGCGGGGCCAGAGCCGCGCTCAATGCACGCAGATGCACCGACGGACATGCCATGATGATCCGCGTACAAGACGCAAGACTGGCCAAATCATCGCTGGCCGTGATGGCCGGATCAAGGGCGATCCCGGGCAGACGGTCGGGGTTCATATGATCATGCGTGATGGATCGGGCCGTTTGCGCGCGACGCGCCCAGATACGCACATCCTGCCCCGCGCGGCGCAACGCCAGGGCCAGCGCGGTGCCCCAGGCCCCGGCACCAAGGATTCCCCAAGCCTGCTGTGTCATGTCCGTGCCTACAAATCCAATCGGTAATAACGGCTATCTTTGGCAACGCGCGGAAAGCCGCGCGGTATCTTGGTTTTATCCACGGTCGCGAAGCCTTGTTTTTCATAGAACCGATTGGCGGCGGCAAAGCGCGACGCGCTGGAGAGCCAGATTCGAGTCACTCCATGTTCCGCCGCATGCGCGCGCATGGCATCGAATAATTTGCGCGCCACGCCGAATTTTTGTCCGCGATAATCGGCATGCACGAACATGCGCCGCAAGGCTGCCTGTCCCGAACCGATATCTTGCAAACCCACCGTGCCAATGACCTTATTGCCCATCATGGACACCCAGAACTGGCCGGACTCGCGCTGATAAACCCCGCGAATATCCGTCAAATCCGGCTGGGCATCGCTGGCCAGGCTGAATTCCTCGCTCAAAATCCCTAGGATCAAATCCATCACCCCAGCCTGATCGGCTTTCGTATAAGGACGCAAGGTGACATCTTCGCCCTGCTGCAAACGCAGCAAATCGCGCCGCAATTGATCGCTGGTCTCGCGCTGAGCGGCGAAACGCTCGGCCAAACGCGCCGCCACGCGCGGTCCCACAAGGGGATGCACGTCGCCGCCCAGCAGGCTGACTTCCTTCACCACGCGCGAGGCGACGAACTGATAGCGGTCCGAGGCCATCAAGAACAACGTCTCGACCTTGGGATCCAATTGATGGTTCATGCGCGCCATCTGAAATTCGTATTCATAATCGGAGACCGCGCGCAGGCCGCGAATCAGGATATTCGCCTTGACCTTCTTCATAAAGCGCACCAAAAGGCCGTCGAACACCCGCACCTCGATCTCGACACGGGGATTCTTGAGACGGCCGATTTCCTCCTGCACCATCTCAAAGCGTTCGCGGATCGTGAACATGGGGCTTTTGCCCGCATTGCTGGCCACGGCGACGATCAGCTTTCCCACGAATTTCGTGGAACGCTGGATGATATCCATATGCCCCATATGAACCGGGTCGAACGTCCCCGGATACAGGCCAATCGGATAAGGGTCCACAGGCTGACGCACCACTTCGCTTGCCTTTCATCCCGACATGCCGCAGAATCGCGACCGCCATCCGATCCTAACGGTTTCTGGCGCGCGGGTGTAGCTCAATGGTAGAGCACCAGCCTTCCAAGCTGGCTACGGGGGTTCGATTCCCCTCACCCGCTCCAGAAACGTATAAATCTTGAAGATATACTTCCCTCTAGACAGTCGCGCGCGTCTTGCCTATACAAGGCGGACGCGGTCTCGCGGTAAGCCCAGGTAGCTCAGTTGGTAGAGCAGAGGACTGAAAATCCTCGTGTCGGCGGTTCAATTCCGTCCCTGGGCACCATTTTCTCTCCAGACCCATTTGCCAAAATGTGACTATTTGTCATGCTAAACCCAGAAGCTGATCGTATAAGCTGGAGAAATGCGCTGTGGCTTAAATGTACTGCTGATTGTACCAATTGCTCCGACCGTGTTTAACGTTTCTTCGCTCCGGTGGCAGGCAACCGCTCCGGACGTATAGGCGCTAAGAGGACAAATCGATGACTGCTTATTGGCTGCTTAAATCCGAACCCGAAGCTTTTTCATGGCAAAAGCTGCGTGAGGAAGGTCGCACGCCATGGGATGGTGTGCGCAATTATCAGGCCGCGCGGAATTTGCGCCAGATGCATCTGGGCGATCTGGCGTTCTTTTACCATTCGGTTAAGGAAAGGCAGATCGTGGGTAAGGTTAAGATCGTGCAAACGGCCTATCCCGACCCCACGGATACCACTGGGCGCTTTGTGGCCGTGGATGTGGTGCCGGTGGGGCCTATGGCCAGGCCGGTTACCTTGGCGCAGATGCGCTTGGCTCCGGCTCTGGCGGATTTGTCATTATTGCGTCAGTCCCGCCTGTCCGTCGTGCCGCTGACGGCCCAGCACTGGGCGTTCATCAACGCGATGTCGGATGGATCACTGTCGTAATGTGACGGGTGGGCGCAAGGGGCTGGGGGTTATGCTTGGTCTTTGGCGCGGGCGGCGTCGAAACGCTGTTTTTCACGCAGGGTCTCGCCCACTTCCCATACCGCGCGCAACAGACGCTCGCGGATGCCGCTGACGCGCGCGGCGGCCAGGGCGTAATCGGGATCGGCGCGGCGGACGGCATGTACCGTCTTGTCCAGCGCAACTAAGTTGGTTTGGATGGTCATGGCCACGAGGCGTTCCAGGGTCTCCTGAACCGAGCTCTTGCCGCAGGACGCTTCGAGAATTCCGAATTCTTGTGCCATTGCCCCCTCCTTGAATGATGCTGCGGGTTGTTTTCCCTATCAGCCGCGACGAGGATCATCATGAAGCAGACACCCTAAAACCCCGTTAATGCCCCACACGATTTTATCCACACACCTTTATTCTATCCACAGCCCTAATCTTCTGATCTTGAGGCGGGGACGGGAAGCGTCTATAGCCCAAGGCACGGGAAAAGATCGGGATATATGGCTCTTAGCCCATGGAATTGAGGAAATATGCAAACGCTAACCAACTTCAACGATTTTCCGACACATCACCGCGATGCCGTGGTGGTGGTAGGAAATTTTGACGGCGTGCATATGGGGCACCGTTATCTCTTGGCTCAAGCGCGAGACTTGGCCGCGGTGGAAAAACGGTCTTTTGTGGCCTTAACTTTCGAACCACATCCCCGCAGCGTTCTACATGCGAATGGAGAGCCTTTCCGATTGACGCCTTGGCCGGTTAAGGCTCGGCTGTTGGCGGCGGAAAAGATTGATGTGTGCGTATGCCTCGAATTCACCACGAGCCTGGCAACTCTGTCGGCGCGGCGTTTTGTCGCAGATGTTTTGGATCAAGCGTTAGGCGCTGGGCGGGTTGTCGTGGGCGAGGGCTTTGCTTTTGGCCATGGGCAGATGGGTGATGTGGAATTGTTGCGCCAGATGCTGGGGCCGGATCGTGTGCAGGTCATCTCACGCCAGAGCGGCCATGACGCGGAATGGTCAGCCAGCGCCATTCGTCAAGCATTACGCCAAGGCAGGCCCGAGGATGCGGCGTGCGCTTTGGGGAGGTTCTGGAGCCTTGAAGGAACGGTGATTTCGGGGAATCGTCTGGGGCATCAGATAGGTGTGCCGACGGCCAATGTGAGATTGGATCAGGAATTGCGCCCAAGACGGGGCGTTTATGCCGTCACCGTCACCTTGGAGGTCGAGGATAAGACGGCGGATTATTCAGGTATCGCCAATCTGGGCACGCGACCAACCGTGGGTGGCAGCCACGATCTGCTTGAGACGCATATCTTCGGTCACGACTTAGATATTTACGGACGATCCATCCGTGTGGCCTTGCGGCGCTTTGTGCGCGATGAAAAGCGTTTTCCCAATCTTGAGGCACTGCGCGATCAGATTACCCGCGACATCGCGGATGTTCGGGCGGCTGAACACTTGTAGGCGGATCCAAGCAGGGTTGAATCTTTTGCGGCACGCCGTGCGTATAGCGCCATTGATCGGCGAATTCGACGCGCCTATCGGCTTGGGGAAAGATCAGATACAGCACGCCGTTGCGGATATCGAAGCCGTAGCTGCCGGCACAATTGCCGATGCGCCGCGCGGGCGTATAGGCTTGGCCGTTGATCGAGGACATAATGAAATATTCCAATGGGCAAGCCGGATCATTTGTTGCCATCGAAAACACGATCACGTCTTCAACCGGAAGGTGATAGGTCTGAGTGGAAACGGCTTTTTCGTCATAGGTTTTGCCCCATTGCTGCAACACCGTGCGCACGGTCACTTCCACAGGCACACCCGGCATCAAGGGATCGGGCAAAGGAGTCTTATAGGGTATCTGTTTGGCTTCGCCTTTGTGATTTCGATAAGGGGTAAATCCCTTTTGGGCCGATTTACGTGCCCGGGTTACCTTGCCGCGCTTGGACTTATGGGCCTTTTTGGCAGTTGATTTCTTAGAGCGGGCCGTCTGGACGGTCATCTTTCCAGATGCGGGTGCGGCGGAAGTCTTGGGCGTAAACCCGAATTGAATATCGGGCGCGCCCACCTTTTTCTGCCCATCGGCAGAATGATGGTCTTGCGGGGCGGAAAGCGGCGGCGGGTCCTTAGACAACAGGGCCGTTGTCTCGTCAGGCAGGGCCTGAGTCGAGGAGGAAGCGGGGGCTGCTATGCGGGCGGTAGAATCCAAAGACGGCGGCAGAGTTTGTGCCTGACCGAGATCGGGTAAGGCTATAACGCTAAGAAAAGCCAGAGCCACGAGGCTACCAAAGACCGACCTTGTCATGAGGACAACACTCCTTTTAAGAGCCTAATTAGGGCCTCATTATCACTGGCCATTCCGACTGTGTGATTCGCGCCAGAATACGCGAAGCATCTCTCCGCTGTCCAATTTTCCGCTACCCATACCAAAACGGGCGCACGAATGAACGGGCGCCCGCATGGATAGGCAGAACCTGAACCCCGCAAGGGAACCCAAGATCAAGCGGCGGCGGCGCGACGGCTCTCTGCTTCGTCGTGTTCGGCAATACCGCGCAGCCACTCCAACGTGATGGGAGGGGCTGTTCGGGTCGTCTGCTCGGCATCCTCGACCATTTGCGAGAAATCGGTCAGGTATTGAAAGCCTTTCATCGTGCGCTGAACCAGCACACTACGACGATCATGCTCATCACGGCGCCGACGCACAAACCCTAATGCACCCAAGCGATCCAGCGCGCGGCTGATGGCAGGCTTGGATACGTTCAGGTCCTTGGCCAACTGGCGCACCGTGTGCGGCTTGTCCAGCAAGTACACGTTGAGCAGCAGGGCCAATTGACGCGACGACAGGTCGGGCATGTCGCTCCGTACGCTGGCGACTTGAACGGCGCGCCAGGTTTCCAAGGAACGAAGGTCATTGCTCACAGGTCATCCTCCTCAGTTTAGATCGGCCCAAAAAACAACCGGGGCCGGGGTTGATTCGTCGCTATTGTGTGACGGCTCACGCAACCTCCGCAAGAGGCAATCCGTTGTGATAATGGAACCATAATCAACGAACGTCAAGCTGTTGCATGATTGTGACAGATATGGCCATCACTGGCTTCTCGTCTCTTGGGACGGATGGCGACTAGAAAAAAACCTGAAGGTGCGCTAAGCAAAGCGGACCAAGGATTTCAACAGGCAGAACAGGCGGACGCGATGCTGGGAATGATGAACAAAATCATGGGATGGTTGTCGGCGGATATGGGGATTGACCTGGGTACGGCCAATACTCTCGTCTATGTGAAGGGACGGGGAATCGTCCTGAACGAGCCTTCCGTGGTGGCCATTGCCCAGGTACGCGGCAAGCGCCAGGTGCTGGCGGTGGGCGAAGAGGCCAAGCAAATGCTGGGCCGCACGCCGGGCAATATTCAGGCCATTCGTCCCTTGCGCGACGGCGTGATCGCCGATTTCGAGGTCGCGGAAGAGATGATCAAGCACTTCATCCGCAAGGTCCATAATCGCCGCAGTTTTGCCAATCCACAAATCATCGTGTGTGTGCCGTCCGGTTCGACGGCGGTGGAACGTCGCGCCATTCAAGAATCGGCGGAGTCCGCCGGCGCGCGGCGCGTCTTCTTGATTGAAGAACCGATGGCCGCCGCGATCGGCGCGGGATTGCCGGTGACCGAGCCGACCGGCTCGATGGTCGTGGATATCGGCGGCGGCACGACGGAAGTCGCCGTGTTGTCCTTGGGCGGTATCGTCTATGCGCGTTCGGTGCGCGTGGGCGGCGACAAGATGGACGAGGCGATCGTCAATTATATCCGCCGCTATCACAATCTGCTGGTGGGCGAAAGCTCGGCCGAGCGCATCAAGAAGGAAATCGGCTGCGCCTGCGCGCCCGAGGAAGGCGAGGGCCGCGTGATGCAGATCAAGGGCCGCGACTTGACCAATGGCGTGCCCAAGGAAATCAGTATCAGCGAACGCCAAGTGGCCGAAAGCTTGACCGAGCCGGTCAGCGCCATCTTGGAAGCGGTCAAGGTGGCACTGGAGAACACGGCGCCCGAACTGGCCGCCGACATCGTCGAGCGCGGCATCGTTCTGACCGGCGGCGGGGCCTTGCTGCGTAAGCTGGATTATGTGCTGCGCCACGCCACGGGGCTTCCGGTCTCGGTGGCTGAAAATCCCTTGCACTGTGTGGCCTTGGGCACGGGCCGCGCCTTGGAGGAGATGGACACGTTAAGCAATCTGCTTGTGGCCCATTATTGACTCAACAGGTGATAAGGCGGCGGTCTTTGGAAAAGGGCGATTCTTGGGGGCATGCGATGCGGCCTTGGCTGCTGAGCATGGTCCTGGTGCTGCTGGCGGCATCGGCATTTTGGGACGCCTATCAAGGCGTGCTGCACCTTAAGCTTGTCAATACCGACGACTATATGCGTCTGGTCCAGGTGGAACGGTGGCGCGCGGGGCAAGACTGGTCCGATATGCGCGAACCACGGCTGAACCCGCCCGAAGGCGTGCGCGGACATTGGGGCCGCTTGCCGGATATTGCCATAGCGGGTGTCATGACGGTGGTCGAGCATCTGCCCGGACATCTCGACCCGTTGCGCGTCGCCATGACGGTTGTGCCTTTATTGATGCTGTTGATCCTGCTGGCGATGCTGGACCGTATGCGGCGGAACTTTCCGGGTACGCCCTCGTTGCTCTATGTGGCTTTGGCCCTGATCTCGATGCGCAGCACGATCTTCCAGTTCCAGCCCGGGCGGGTGGATCATCATTCATTCAGTTTGATCATGTTGGCCGTGGCCTTCGCGGCGTTGTTGCGTCTGGCGGCTCGTCCTCACGCTTGGGGTTGGGCCGTGGCGGGCGGGTTAGCGCTGGCCATGGGGTTGTGGGAGAGCCTGGAGGTCCTGCCCTGGGCGGCGGTGGCATTGGTCATTCTGGGCGGCTTGATGCTATGGCGCGGGCGCTTGATGGCCTCGGCGGGATTGATCTGGGCTTTGACTCTGTTCTTGGCAGCGTGCGCGATTTGGCGAACGCAGTTTGTGCCGATCTATGGTTGGACCGGCGGCTTGGACGTGCTGTGCCTGCCGGTGATCGCGGGATTATGGGCGGCCTTATTGGTCACGGCGCTTCTGGCTATCGGATCTCGATGGGGCTGGAGCTGGCGCGCGCGACTGGTCGTGACGAGCGGATTGGGCTGCGGATTGCTGGCGATGCTGGCGGCAGCGTTCCCGGCTTTCTTCCGCGACCCTTTTGCGGGATTAGACCCATTGCTGGCCAGATATTGGCTCAGCCGAATCAATGAGGTGACCTCGCCATGGGCGATGCTGATGCGGGGAGATGGGTTAATCCTCGCATTCGATCACATCACCTCCGCGACTGCGAATCTGGCCGTGCCTGTGGCGTTGATCATCTTGATCTGGCGGGGGGCAAAGGCTTGGAAACAACCTGGGCGACAAGCGCCCGATCTAGCGGCATTGGTTATTATGGGTGTGCCGCTGATCATCGGCATGATCTGTGCCATGGCCTATCAGTCGCGCTTTACGGCTTTTGCGCAATTCTTTGCCATTTTGCCTTTCGCGCTGGCTTTGCAGACTTTCGCTCGCTTAGGCGATCGTCTGGCCTTGTCATCAGGGCAACTCTTGGCCTTTAAGGTGGGGATGGTGGCCGCGCTTTCGCCCGTATTGGTGGTGATGCCTCCGCGCGCGCTGCTCTCGGCTATTTTGCCGCCGCCCAAGACGGTTGCGCCGGCATGTTCGGTGGACGCATTGGCGCTGGTGCTGAATGATCCGCGAGGCATGGGGGATCGTTCTCGGTTGATCCTGGCGAATATTGATCTGGGTCCTGAATTGCTGTTTCGCACGCGCCATAGCGTGTTGGCCGCCCCCTATCATCGCAATGTCGAGGGCAATAGAGACGCCCTGCTGGCGTTAATGGGCACGCCCGATCAAGACAATCGGGCGCGTCAGATCATGCGCCAGCGCGGTGTGGATATTGTGGCCTTGTGTGCGGGGGCGGTGACTATTCCGATGGGCCAGAACGACAATAGTTTGGAAAAACGCCTGACCTATACGAAACTGCCGACGCATTGGGCGCAGACGCCTTTGGCTTTGCAACAGGTGATGCAGCGTTCGGGGCTTGTGGCCCTTGACGTGCCCGAATGGCTGCAGCCCATGTCTCTGCCGCCAGAAAGCGGCATGGTTCTTTTCGAGGTCGTCAAAGATCGTCTATAAGCGACCATGCCCCAGACATTGATCTCATGGCCCCCTTTGGATTCCTGGACACAGGCGCAGACTCTGGCCGGTGCGCCCGAAGGACATGATGCCCGTTTGCTGGCCGATTTGGCGCGCTTGGCCGGGTCTGATGGCGTATTGCATATCGCCGCCGATGATTGGCGCGTGGATTCTTTGCGCGCATGTCTGGCTTTCTTTGCGCCGGATATCGAGGTTCTGGTGTTCCCGGCTTGGGACTGCCTGCCCTATGACCGCGCCTCCCCCCAACCCGATGTGATGGCCGCGCGTTTGGCCGCGCTCCATGATCTATCCGCCGGTTTCGACATGCCGCGCGTGGTGTTGACCACGCCGGCGGCCCTGCTGCAACGCTTGCCGCCGCCGCAGATGGTGGCGCGATCCTGTCTGCGTTTGACCCCTGGTGTTGCTTCGCGGACAGCGTTGCATGCGTTTTTGGCGGCCCATGGCTATCGGCGCG
The DNA here is from genome assembly GCA_016699305.1 of Alphaproteobacteria bacterium. Taxonomy (NCBI): domain Bacteria; kingdom Pseudomonadati; phylum Pseudomonadota; class Alphaproteobacteria; species Alphaproteobacteria bacterium. Next base: position 1,922,271 of record CP064970.1, on the reverse strand, counting down.
TGGCCACGGTGCGCGAGGCGGGGGAATATGCCGTTCGTGGCAGTCTGGTGGATGTTTTCCCGCCGCACCACGACAAGGCCGCGCGCGTGGATTTCTTTGACGACGTGGTCGAGTCCATCCGTCATTTCGATCCGGCCAGCCAGCGCAGTCTGGAAAGCCTGGATCATCTGGATTTGATGATGGCCTCGGAAGTGCCGCTGAACGAGGAGACCATCGCCAGCTTTCGCGCCAAATATCGCCTAGCCTTTGGCGTCGAAGCGACGCGCGATCCGATTTACGAGCATATTTGCGCCGGACGTCCTTATGCGGGGCATGAGCATTGGCTGCCTTTGTTTTTTGAGGCCACGGCATGGCTTCCGGATTATCTGCCTGCGGGCATGATGATCGTGCAAGACGAGCAGGCCGGCCAGGTGCTGGCCGGCCGAGAACAGCAGGTGAGCGATCTGTATGCCGCGCGGCGCGAGGCGGCGGCGGGATCGCGGATATTGACGGGGGATGCGCCCTATCGTCCGGTCGCTCCCGAGAGTTTCTTTATCTCCGGCCATGATTGGGACGCATTTTGTCGCGCAAGGCGGCATGTGACTCTTTCTGGTTTCGCGCCAGCCCCACAGGCCGAGCAAACTATGGATGGCGGCGGACGCCCGGGCCGCACCCTCGCATCCGAACGTGCGCAGCCCGAGGGACCTTATGCCGCCGTTATCGAGCTGTTGGCGGGATGGCAAGCCCAAGACCGCCGTGTTCTTTTGGCTTGCGCCAGCATCGGCACGCGCGACCGCCTATCCCATATGCTGCGAGAGCATGGCTTGCAAGCGCAGGTCAGCATTGATCGTCTGGCCGATTTGATACAGCAACCTCGCGCCGTGGTGGGGCTGGCGGTGCTGCCGGTGGATCATGGATTCATCAGTCCGGATTTGGCCGTTTTGACCGAGACGGATATTTTGGGCGACAAACAGGCCCGGCCCTCTTCGCGGCGTCGCGGCGCGCGTGTGATTATGGATGCGGCGGGGCTTACGACCGGTGATCTTGTGGTTCACCGCGAGCATGGCGTGGGGCGTTACGATGGGCTTGAGACGCTTGAGGTCGGCGGCGCAAAGCATGACTGCCTGAAGCTGGTCTATGACGGCGGCGACCGTCTGTTCGTGCCGGTTGAGAATTTAGATGTCCTAAGCCGCTATGGCGCGGGCGAGGCGGTGTTGGACAAGCTGGGCGGCGTGGCCTGGCAAACGCGCCAGGCGCGGGTGAAGAAACGCCTGCGCGACATGGCCCAAGCCCTGCTGAAAATCGCCGCCGAGCGCGAATTGAAGGAAGCCGAGCCTTTGGCGGTTGCCACCGAAATTTATCAAGAATTCGCCGCGCGTTTCCCTTATGCCGAAACCGAGGATCAAGAGCGCGCCATCAATGATGTCCTGGACGATCTGGCCAAGGGTCGGCCCATGGATCGCCTGATCTGCGGCGATGTGGGCTTTGGCAAGACCGAGGTGGCTTTGCGCGCGGCCTATGTGGCGGTCATGTCGGGGTGGCAGGTGGCCTTTGTCGTGCCCACGACCCTGCTGGCACGCCAGCACGAGCGCACCTTACGCGATCGCTTTCGCGGCGTGCCGGTGCGTATGGCGCAGCTCTCTCGCATGGTGACGGCCAAAGACGCCAAACAAGTGCGCGCCGAACTGGCCGAAGGCAAGATCGATATCATCGTCGGCACCCATGCTCTGCTGGGCAAAGAGGTTCAATTTAAGCGTCTGGGCCTTTTGATCATCGACGAAGAGCAGCATTTCGGCGTCAAGCAAAAGGAACGCATGAAGGAGCTTCGCGCCGGGGTGCATGTGCTGACCTTGTCCGCCACGCCTATTCCGCGCACCTTGCAATTGGCCATGTCGGGCGTGCGCAGTCTGAGTTTGATCGCCACCCCGCCGGTGGATCGTCTGGCGGTGCAAAGCTTTGCCTTGCCTTTCGATCCGGTTGTCCTGCGCGAGGCGTTGATGCGCGAACACGGGCGCGGCGGGCAGAGCTTTTTCGTCTGTCCACGTGTCGAGGACCTTGATAAGGCCCAGACGGCCTTGCAAAGCATGGTGCCCGAATTGCGCGTGACGGTGGCTCATGGCCGTTTGACGCCGACCGCTCTTGAAGACGTGATGACAGGGTTCGACGCCCGGCGCTTTGACGTGCTGTTGGCGACCGACATCATCGAATCCGGCCTAGATTTCACCAATGCCAACACCATCATCATCCACCGCGCGGATATGTTCGGCCTGGCGCAGTTATATCAGCTGCGCGGACGCGTGGGGCGTGGACGGCAACGCGGCTATGCCTATCTGACTTGGCCATCCACGCAGACATTGTCCGACAGCGCGCGCCAGCGCCTACAGATTATCGAGGCCTTGGACACGCTGGGCGCGGGCTTTCAGTTGGCCAGCCATGATTTGGATTTGCGCGGCGCGGGCAATTTGTTGGGCGAGGAGCAATCGGGCCATATCCGCGAAGTGGGGATCGAGCTGTATCAGAACATGTTGGAGGAGGCTGTCCAGGAAGCCCGCGCCCGCCAGCGCGCCGCGCCGGGGGATGCACCGGTGGAAGAGCCGGGGGCTTGGACGCCGCAAATCAATCTGGGACTGCCGGTTCTTATTCCGCAAGATTATGTGGCGGATTTGGATTTGCGCCTGGGGCTGTATCGACGCCTGGCCGATCTTCGTACGCAAGACGAGATCGAATCCGTGGCGGCGGAATGGATCGACCGCTTTGGTCCTTTGCCGAACGAGGTGGAAAACCTGATCGAGACGATCGCCGTGCGCGAATTATGCCGCCGCGCCCATGTCGCCCGCTTGGACCTGGGTGCTACCGGCGCGGTGATCGGCTTCCACAAAGACAGTTTTCCTGCTCCGGAACGTCTGGTCGCCTGGATCCAGGCCCAGGCGGGGCGGGTCCGTTTGCGTCCCGACCAACGCCTTAGCATCCTAGGATCATGGGAGAATCTTGATAAACGCGCCTATGCCGCGCGCGGCATCTTGAGCGAATTGGTGGCACTGCTTGGATAAAAATTCACAATTGGCTAATATATTTCTGGTCGCCTAGGCTGAACGAGCGGCGATACGGGGATGTCATGCTTTATTCCTGGTTTGAACAATTCGCGGATATGTCCTTCTCTGAGATCTTGATACAGATCTTGACGTGGGTGTTTCTTGGCGTCGTGGCGTTGACGGTGCTGCTGCTAATCGGCGGTGTCAGTCAAAGGCAAAGCAAGTTCAACAGCTCGGCTGCCCCCGTACGTCGTAGAGTGCATAAGACCAACGATGGTGCGGGGGCCAGTGGAACGGTGTCGCTTAGTCAGCCTGTGGCGTTCGGCGATCTCTCGGGCATGCCTGTAAAAGATATCAAGCATGCCACGCGCGCCGAGGCTACTCAGCCCAAAAGCACACCTGGCCAAGTCGCAAAAGTGGCGACAGGGGTGCATTCGCTGCATACACCTCCCATCGCTGGCGCCAACGGCGAAGGGAATCCTGCCATCGTTGGTGCCAACGGCGGCGGAGTGGAGCCGAAATATCAAGGGCGCAGCGGCGTGTCAGCCGTTGGTGGAGGACAGACCGAATCCACGCCGCCAGATGCAGGCGTAGCTCAACAGGCATCTTCGCCAAGCGATTTAACTAAGAAATCCGGTGGAACGGTCGGTCAGACGGAGGTGCCGCCACCCTCGGGCCTGGGCATCCCAGGCATTCCCGAGGGTCGTCCCGGGTTGTTTGAACAGGCAGCGCGCGATGCCCAAGCTATCAAGGATAGTGGGTCGCTCTATGGTTTGCGCGGCCAACAGGCCAAAGGTTTTTTTGACCAGCAGCGCATCCGTATGATGCGTTTTCGTGTAATCGATGAGTTGCTGAATATGCGCAGCAAGATCATGGGCGAGATCGAGATGAAGAGACAGCGCCAGATCGGCGAAATCGAAGAAATGCGTCGTAAATTTGTGTCGGAAAAAGCGGAAATTGAGCGGCGTTTGGAAAACGATATCTCCGATGCACGGCGGCGTATCGACCGTGGCGACAAGTCCTAGTAAACTTTTATTATCCGCCAGATGATGGCTGTTTCATCAACCAACAGCCGCTTCCATCAGGCGCAAAGTTGCACCGCTGGCTGTGGCTTCAAATCGCACAGGGACTCCTAACGGATAGGTGGCCAGCATCGAGCCGTGCCCACATGGCGCGTTCATGACAACGGGGATGCCGGGCGGCAGCACGTCATGCAGCATCTGTGCCAAGGAAATGCCATAGGGGCCGTTATCGGCCTTGTCATGCATATCCACCATCTCACCTAGGATAAAACCGGCTATGCCTTCGAACATCCCGGCCCGCTTCATATGGTGCAGTGAACGGTCCACCGCATAATATTCTTCGCACAGATCTTCCAAAAATAAGATTTTACCCTTGGGGTCGGGTTGGTCCGGCGTGCCCAGCAACGTGAGAAAGACCGAAAGATTGCCGCCCAATAAGCATCCTTGCGCCGTGCCCGAATTCAGAACATGGGTTTGGTCCATCGGGAAGTCTTGGACGTTCCCTGCCAACATATCCAGCAGATGTTGCGTTAATCGTGGATCGGCATGGGTCACCAGGCCCCAAAGCATGGTACCGTGATAGGTCACCAATCGGCTGCGTCTTTGCAGGATATGCAGCAGCGCCGTCATATCGCTAAAGCCGCAGAAGATTTTTGGATTCCTGGCGATGACTTCGTAATCCAGCAAATCTACGACGCGATAAGCTCCCGACCCGCCCCGCGCACATAAAATGGCGCGAATCTCGGGGTTGCAAAAGGCTTCCATGACGCCTTGGGCGCGGGTGGCATCATCGCCGGCAAAAATATTGTGCCGCGCATGCACTTGAGGCTGCACATGCACGCGATATCCAGCCTGTTCCAGCAAGGCCGTAGCGGCTTGGATCTTGCCCTCATCCAGCCAACAAGAGGGCGCGACAACACCGATGGTGTCGCCAGGACGCAAAGCGGCGGGGCGTTGTAAATCTTGAAGCATAGACATACGACCCTAGCGGTTGCGAATGGGGTGATCTGCCATCAAGAAACAAGTTCACCTTTGATTTGTCAACAAGCCAGCCATCTAAGCAATGCGCAAAAATAACAATTCCATTGTCGTGATAGAATATGGCAGATTGCGGCCATATCGGATCAGTATAATTCCTATCGTGTAAGGGCAACCATGTCTGGGAAAATGTGCCGCCATGCCACAAGCGAAGGGCCTTGCCAAGAAATGATGATTTGGTATATACAACTTCAAGTTTTTTTAAGAATTGGCGATACAACCTTATGAGGACGCGACAGACTTGCTAGGGGAAGACGCAATGGTTCATGATCAAGCACATGTCGAAGCGGCGCTAGGTCCGGTGATCAAGGGAGCGTCTGTGCGTTGTAGCACATTGGTCAGCCGCAATATCAGCCTGGCTTCCCGACGCACCAGCGTGAGGTTAGAGCCGGAGATGTGGGCTGCGTTGCAGGAAATATGTCGCCGGGAAAGGTCCGGTATTCACCGTATCTGCGCTTTAATTGATGAACATCGGCGGTCTGGCACGTCGCTGACGGCGGCGATTCGCGTGTTTGTGATGGCATATTTTCGCACAGCGGCAACCGAAGAGGGACATTTGCGCGCTGGTCATGGCGGCGGATTGCCTGAATTAACCTGGCTAACGCATGAAAACCGGCGCACGGCTTTGCAAGTGGGCCAGGCGCATCTGCGGCATGAGGCGAGCCGTTAAGATGCAGCGGTTTGCTCTATCGCTTTCTCGTTAAAATTTCGTAGGGCACTCAAAACACGCTGAACCGTCTCTTCGGGGGGCGTATGCCAGGTTTCAACGGTGATATCGGCATGCGCGTAGATTGGATACCGTTGCTCCATCAATCGCTCCAAGACCTTGACGGGATCGCCCTCGTTCAACAAAGGCCGTGTATGGCGGCGTGGGCCATGAGTGGTGCGCGAAACCAACACGTTCAGTTCCGCTTTTAGCCAGACCGAGCGCGCTTTGTCCTTGATTATCTTTCGCGAGTGAACATCTATGAATGCGCCCCCTCCGGTTGCAATGACCTGTAAGGGACCTTCCAGCAAGCGTTCGATCACGCGGCGTTCTCCACGGCGAAAATCCTCCTCGCCGTAGTGGTCGAATATCTGCTCCACTGAGCATCCGGCAGCTTCTTCAACTTCCATATCCGAATCGGAAAAGGGTAGCGCCAAGTGCGCAGCCAAACGCCGCCCGATGCTGCTTTTTCCACAGCCCATCAGACCGACAAGGACAATGCTGCGCTTAGGAAACCAGCTCAAGATAGGAATGCCCTCGTTCCGACTGTTCATTCGACCACGCTCTGGCTATAACATAGTCTTGAGCCAAGATGCATCCAGGGTCCTAATATGCTAAGACGAACGAGGCGACATCCGGAGAAAAGGGATTCAAACATGCTGCGTTATGTGTTGGGGGCGATTCTGGTGGTGGCCGTTCTGGGTGTGGGCTTGCTGTGGTACCGCACAGAGAATCACGCGCCCGTTTTGGCCAAGATCGAGCGGAGCTTGTCCAATGACCGTCTGTCGTCGGCCATTGTCGAGTAATCGGCGGTCTTCCAAATTATGGCTCCAGTCGGCGTTGGCCGTTGGATGGGGTCTTTCATGCCAGATGATGACAGGGCTTGCCCTGGCAGCCACCCAAGCCCCCGCTGTTCCCCCTTCAGTGGTTGTGGCCGAGCCTCCTTTTGCGGTCGAAACCGCATCACCTTCCCCCTCCACGGTGGATGTATTTCCCGAAGCGTTGCCTAAGACAAATTCAGTTTCCATCGGACAGGATAATCTGTCTTCATTACCGCCGCCTTTGCCGCCCGCCGCGGCACAGTTGCGCGCGTCCACGCCCAGTTTGCGCGGCGCGGATGTTCCCGAGAGCCGGGAGATCGCGGTCGAGACCTTGGCCCCGCCTTTGGCCGAAGCGGCCGGGTTGCTAGATCCTTCCGCAGGGGGACTCTCAAGCACCTTGTGGCGTGATACCTCGCGGCATTTCGTGGAAACCAGTTTGAACGAATTGGCGACACTGGATGCCCCCCCGTCCCCTTTCTGGCGGGCATTGGCGCATCGATTGGCCGCCAGTACCGGCGCACCGCCTGAGGGTGATGCGAACGAGCGCGTATCGCGCAGTCTGATCTCGTTGCGCGCGCAGTGGCTGCTTGGCACCGGCGCGCCGGATATGGCCAAGGCGCTGGCCGAACGCCTGCCGCGCGGGACTGCCGACACGCAAGGCGACGAGCCTTTGTGGCGCGTCTGGGCCACGGCCTCGATCCTGGAAGGTCAAGCGGCCACTGCGTGTGACCGCTTGCCTGATTTTCTTGAGCGTTTCCAGCAAGCCTTCTGGGGGAAATTGTCGGTGCTGTGCCATTTGCGCGTGGGCAAATTGCGCGAAGCGCAATTGGGCGCGACTCTGCTGGCCGATTCCAGCACTCCGGACTTGGCGTTTATCGATCTGGCCCATGCCCTGACATTGCCAGACAAAGCTTTGCCGCGCGCGGTGACCGATGCCAGTGGAAAGACGCCGCTTGACGCCCTGCATGTGGCGCTTTTGCGTCTGCTTGACCTGCCCTTGCCGCACAGCGCGTGGCAGAGTGTCGGCCTGGAGAGTTTAGGCTTTGCATTGCCCATGCGCGCCGCCGATGGCGCGTCGCGCGTATTGGCGGCCGAACGTATGGCCTTGCATATGGGGCTTGATGCGCGTGAACTGATGAATGTGTACCGCGATTATGTGGTCAAGCCGGATGTGTTGAGCAAAGCCTTGGCCGGCAAGGCGCAGGACGCCATGGCGCGCGCGGCCTTGTATCAAGCTGCAGGAGCAGCCAAAGATGCCGACACCAAGGGTAAGGTGACATCGGCGTTCCTTACCTCTCTCTCACCTGCCGAGGCTCAAAGCGCCATTGGCGAGGTAGCCGAGACATTGTTAGAGGGCCAGGCTCCCTCGGACGATGAGGAATCGTCTTTAAACTCCCATGCTGCGCGGGTGTTGCTGATTCGTGGCCGGATGGCTGCGTCGCGGCCTTGGTATGAAGCTCTCGCTCGGGAAGGGGCGACCTCCACCAAGGCGCGACAACAGGCTTACGCCCTTTGGCCTCTAGCCTTTTTGGCGGGTTTCGTGCGCCAGGACGACATGGCGACTTGGGCAGAAGGCGTCACGCGCGAATCCGGCGGCGGACGCGCGGTGCCTTTGGCTGATATTTTGACCGTGTTCGAGGCGCTGGGCTTTGGCGTGTCTGACGATATGTGGCTTGATGCCCAAGCTGCGCGGAATGATGACGATCTCGAATCCTCGCTCTCGCCTTCGATTTCCACGTCACTAGGGATGTTGGCTCGCGCCGCTCCCGCAGGAAGACAGGGACAGACTGTGCTGTTGGTTCTTAGTCTATTGCGCGAGGGGCCCGGCAAGACGCCCATCTTCATAACGGCGCGGGCCATCATGGCGCTGCGGGCCGTGGGTCTTTCGGGCGCGGCGGCCGATCTGGCCCGCGAGGCCCTGGCCGAACGCATCGGCGGGCCGATGGCCTTGGATGCCCCGAGGGACAAACAGCATCCCGCGACCCGTTAAGAATCAAAAAAATCTCAAAATGCTTCGCACAGATAACGAGTGATCTTGTGGCGCGAGCCCCTCTCTTAATTCCGCCCAGCCTCTGTCCAGCTCACGGGGTCCGCCCCAATCCGTAACTGGTGCGTCTGACCGGCACGGTGGATGCCGAGCACCACTTCTTGCGCGCCCTCATTCAAGGCGGCGGAGAGGTCTTGGTGTGAACGCACATGTCGGCCGTTCGCCGAGACGATCACATCCCCTGGAAGGCTGCCGCCGCGCTCGGCACGCGATTGAGGATCGACCTTCACGACGATAACGCCAGGTACCCCCTCCTGTACACGCCCCACAAAACCCAAAGGGGCAGCCATACTGGTCGACGCCGCCGGAGATGACATGGAGGATCTCGCATGGACGGGATCGGATTGGGCCAACAATATGCCATGTGATGGCTCTATGGCCGCATTGTCTATCGACGATGCTGTTTGCCTCGCGTTCGATAGAATGCGCGCCGCCGCCAGGCGCAACTTTTCAACCGGCAAGGCAAAGCCCACGCCTGTATTCGTGCCCCCTGCGGGTGATATGATGGTGGCGTTCATGCCGATCAACTGGCCGCACATATTCAATAAAGGTCCGCCCGAATTGCCGGGATTGAGACTGGCATCCGTCTGCACTGTCCCCATAATCGAACGACCAGGGCCGGTCGAGATGGTCCGGTTCAATCCACTAATGATCCCTCGCGACAGGCTCACTCCCACGCCAAATGGATTCCCTAGCGCCAGAACCGGTTGTCCCACCTTGCTGGCCGTGGCTGTGGTGGCCGGAAGTGCCGCGCTAACCACCGATGCAGGAAGGCGCAACAAAGCCACGTCGCTCTCCCGATCAACACCGATCAGTGTGGGGGTCACGGTCTGGCCTCCGGCCAGACGCACCACCATACCCTCACCCACAACGTGGCCGCTGGTCATCAATGTGCCCTGATTATCCCAGAAGAACGCCGCACCAAAAACTTGATTGCTACCCTGACGCCCTTCAACGGCGACTACCGCGTGCGAGACTTTATCAAACACCGCGCTAGCCACGCCTTCTGATGCCTCGCAGGCATGCGCTGTACGAAGGGGCATCACCGCCAAGATCAGCGCCAACCCCACCATCAGTCCTATCAACACACCCATGCGGCGTATCTGGTACTCCCGGGTCACAAAAGCCTGGACATGCGCATCTTGACGCTGATGACACCGCGCTCTTTCCATCTCCATCCGCCGCCGCCGACTGCTGCGCCGAATCTGGGCACGCATTATCATTCCCTGATCAATCTTATTTTGGTTCATTTTGCTACTCCCTCTGCCTGGATCATATTTCGTTAAGATTATATTAATTTATACGAAACGTTCTTGCTATAGCAACTCTTGAATTGAATGCGACCCATCACATTGGGTTAACCATAAATATGGCCTCACCCCCTATTCGGGGATGCCATGGATTATCGCTGGATGTGTCTTGTTCCAAGATGAGAGGGAGCGAGTGTATGTCAGACGCTCTGGCTTATTCGTCCAGGTATCGCAGATATGAATACGGCGTTTGGAGATCTTTGTCGGTAAAAGTCATATTGACAGCCACAGCGGCGGATAAAAAAGGGGCTGTTGAGATAATATGCCTCGAGAATACTAAACCCGCCGATCGACAATCGATCCGCGCGGCGCGCGCCGTCCATGAGCGTGGTTGGTTGCGCTGTCCCTGACAGGGGATTCCACCGCTTGCCGCGTCATAGGAGAGGCCGCGACTTGCGTTGATGCGCGCATCACAGGAGCCGCGTGCGCCGCAGGCTGCGTCTGGACGGCAGGTGGTTGAGATGGGGTGGGAGAAATTTGCATATCGCTTGTCCGCGGCTTGGAGGAACATCTCTTACCCTCGATTCTCAACCTGGAATATGAAGAAATCCTGAAATAATGCCGCTCGGCACCAAACAAACCCATTACCGCAATCCATGAATTTATATCATTTATTTCAATACGTTGGACATAACCGGTGGCGCGTTATTCGGCTCGGCTTTAAAAAGTCCAAGCTTCATTTTCTTGCGCCGTCTCTTAAGCGTAGCGTAAAACAAAGCTTAATGACGTTCTTGGACCCAAGGGAAAAGACCATGCCGCATCGTTATTATCCCGAGAAAATCGAATCCAAATGGCAGGATATCTGGGATGCGCGCCAATGCTTTAAAACCGGCACAGATACCTCCAAGCCAAAATATTATGTGTTGGATATGTTCCCCTACCCGTCCGGGGCTGGGCTACATATCGGCCATCCCGAAGGCTATACGGCCACAGACATTGTGGCGCGCTATAAGCGCATGAACGGATTCAACGTGCTGCATCCGATGGGCTGGGACGCCTTTGGCCTTCCTGCCGAGCGGGCCGCCGTGCGCGAAGGACGGCATCCGGCCGATATCACCCGCGCCAATATCGATAATTTCCGCCGCCAGATGAAACGCCTGGGCTTTTCCTATGACTGGACGCGCGAGGTTTCGACGACCGACCCGTCTTACTATAAATGGACCCAGTGGATTTTTCTGAAATTGCACGAGATGGGCTTGGCCTATATGGCCGAGGTGCCGGTGAACTGGTGTCCGGCCCAAGGCACCGTGCTGGCGAATGAGGAAGTCCAAGACGGGCGCTATATCGAAACCGGCGATGTGGTGGAACGGCGTCAGATGCGTCAATGGATGCTTAGGATCACCGCCTATGCCGACCGCTTGGTGGACGATCTGGAAGGGCTGGACTGGCCGCCCAGCGTGATGGAGATGCAGCGGCAATGGATTGGCCGTTCGGAAGGCGCGCGAGTCCGCTTTGCGCTGCGCGATCACAAGCTTCACTTCGATGTCTTCACCACCCGCCCCGACACGCTGTTCGGAGCCACGTTTTGCGTCCTGGCCCCCGAGCATCCTTTGGTGGCGCAGATCACCACGCCCGATCAAAAGGAAGCGGTGGAGGATTACGTCGCCTGGACGCGCAACGTCTCGGACCGCGACCGCGAGATCAACACGGCCAAGGAAAAGACCGGCGTTTTCACCGGCGCTTATGCGCTGAATCCTGCATCGGCCGAACCCGTCCCCATCTGGATCGCGGATTATGTGAAGATGGATTACGGCAGCGGCGCGATTATGGCCGTGCCCGGTCATGACGAACGCGACTATGAATTCGCCCGTAACTACGGCATTCGGATTCGTGAAGTCGTCAGCGGCGGCGAGATCGCCGACGAAGCCTATATCGGCGACGGCAGGTTGGTGAATTCCGATTTTCTGGACGGCATGGACACCGCCACCGCCAAGCGCTGCATGATCGATTGGCTGGCAAAGCGCGGCCTGGGCGAGGGTCAAATCACCTATAAACTGCGCGACTGGCTGTTTTCGCGCCAGCGTTATTGGGGCGAGCCGTTCCCGCTGTTGCATCATCCCGATGGCCGCATCCTGCCCTTACCGGCGGATAGCCTGCCCTTGACGCTCCCCATGATCGACGAATACCGCCCCACCGATGATGGCCGCCCGCCCTTGGCACGGGCGCAAGATTGGGTCGAAGTCTCCCTGGATAACCAGACCTTGCAGCGCGAGACCAACACCATGCCGCAATGGGCGGGATCGTGCTGGTATTATCTGCGCTTCATGGACCCGCATAACGCCGCGCAAGCCTTTAGCCCCGAGGCCGAGAAATATTGGGGACCGGTGGATCTGTATATCGGCGGCGTCGAACATGCGGTTCTGCATCTGCTCTATGCCCGATTCTGGCACAAGGTTTTGTTCGATTGCGGCCTGGTCTCGACCAAGGAGCCGTTCCAAAAACTGTTCAACCAAGGATTTATCCTGGGCACCAGTCACCGCGATGCAAACGGCAAATATTATCTGCCCCAAGACGTCGAAACGCGCGATGCGCAAAACTTCGTCAAAGGCACGGATACGCCGGTCGTCAGCAAGATCGAAAAAATGTCCAAGTCCAAATACAACGTCGTCAATCCGGATGACGTGGTGGCCGAATACGGGGCCGACGCCTTACGCCTTTATGAAATGTTCATGGGACCGCTGGAGGCCAGCAAACCATGGCAGACCAACGGCATCGAAGGCGTCTATGGATTCCTGGAACGCGCCTGGGCGATGATCCTGGACACTGAAACCGGCCAGATGCGCGCCACCGTCCAAGACCTGCCCGCCGACAGCGCCGATCCGGCGTTATTGCGCGAGATTCACGCCACGGTGGACAAGGTGACGCGCGATATCGAAGCCCTACGCTTTAACACCGCCATCGCGCGCATGATGGAATGCGTAAATCTGGCGCGCCGCCAAGCCGTGCTTCCCAAGTCCCTGGCCGAGATGTTCGTGTTGGTCCTGGCCCCCTTCGCCCCGCATATGTGCGAGGAAATCTGGCAACGCCTGGGCCATAGCGAAAGCCTGACCCATGCCCCCTGGCCCCAGGCCGAGGAGCGCTGGCTGGTCAGCGACACGGTGACCGTGATTGTCAATGTAAACGGCAAACGCCGCGCCGAACTGCATGTCACCAAGGGCCTTGACGAATCCCACATCGCCGCCCTAGCCAAAGCCCAAGCCCCCGTGCAACGCCAGCTGGAAGGCAAGGAGATTAAGAAGACCATCTTTCTGGTCGATAGGCTGATCAATTTTATCGTCTCGACATAAGCCCGGGATGTGTCCGGGATTGGTTGACGCGGCCGCCGCGAGTCTGGCGCATGTAGAGCCCTATTGCTCAGAAATATCCCTAGTAAAACGGCCTTTCAGCCAAAGGGCGATGCCGTTGATGGGTAGGCAGATGGCCAGAAAGAACATGCCCAGAGCGGTATAAATCTCGACCGGCTTGTAGATGCTGGCGTTGATGCGCTGCGCCACGCGGAAAATCTCTTCCACAGAAATCAGCGAGGCGAACAGAGTGGTGTGCAGCATGGCCACTTGCAGCATCATCAATCCGGGCAGAATCTCACGCAGTAGCAAAGGCAGCTCGATGCGGAAGGCGATCTGCGAAGGCGTCAGGCCGCAGACTCGGGCAGAGATGCGGTATTGGCGCGGGAAATCGTTGATCGCGCCGCGCACCAGGTCGCTGACGGCAAACACATTGACGATGGTGAATGTCAGCGTGGCGGTGATGAAGGGATCGACCACCACATCCAACATGGCCTGCAACGGATAATGCAGCCAAAACAGGAATACCAGGATCGGCACGCCCGATAGCAGGAACGAGAACGCGCGTGACGGCAGGCCGATGGCCATGCGGTGCTGCGCGCCCAGCCAGCCCAGCGCCGCCCCGCCCAATATGCCCACGCCCCAGATGATCGCGGCCATCTGCAACGTCACGACCAGGCCGTTCAAGAACCCCTGGCGATACGTCCACAAAATATCAAGGACGGTTGAGAACATCATCTCTAGCGAGGGCTGACCGAACGCCAAGCGGGCGTTTGGATAAAGTATAGCTCAGGCCCCGTGGCCGCATGCGCCAGAGTCTTTTCCACAAAACCCACGGCGATCATGGTCTCGATGGTGGTGTTCAGCAGGCTTTTCAAAGCCGACTCACCCACAGGCACGACCAGGCCGAACGGCTCCATACGCACGGGCGCCCCTGGCACTCGCTGCAACTTACCGGGGTTTTTGGCGATAAACAGATCCGCCACCATCGGCTCGGTCATGGCGACATCGGCTTTGCCGGTGGCCACTTGCAACAATACCTGCGAGTAGTCCGTCATATTGGTCAAGGATACGCCCGTGGCATTGGAGAAATCCTCTTTCTGCACGGTTTGCGCCATCTCGCCTTCCAAGAAGGCCACCTTGACCTCGGGGTGATTGACCTTGGAATAGTCGCGGTCAAAGCGGCGGTCATCGGCGCGGCTGTACATGTAATAGGGCAACGCGGCAAACGGCATGGTGAACTCGGCCACCCGCGCGCGTCCGGGCGTAGGCGTAAAGGGCGAGCATAACGCGTCGTAACGCCCCGACTTTAAGCCGTCGAAGGCGTTGGCAAATCCCACCTCTTCCGTCCATTCGATCTTAAGCCCGGTCTGGCGGCCTACTTCCTGAACAAGGGTGTGATAGACACCCGAGAACGCGCCTGTGTTCGGATCCCTCTCTAACAACACAGGCAGCAAGGCATAGCCGCAGCGCAACGTGCCGGTGCGGATCACGCGATCATGGGCGCTTTCCTTGGCCTTGGCCGCCACAGGTTGGGCCTGGCCGGATAAACCCAAATTCACCGCGCTAAAGGCGATGGCCGTCGATACGATGGCCGAGATCAACACGCTTGCGAACATCGGACGCATGGCTGGGTTCTCCTGTGACGCACGAATTTCCGGCGAATCGCCGCAGACATCCTAGGCAGATTCAACCCGCAACGCCAGCCATGCCCTAACTGACCTGTTCCACAATCGACAGGAACTGCCGCAGGCGCGGACTTTGCGGCTCCAACAGAATAGACGGCGGACCGGATTCTTGAATGCGTCCGCCATCCAAGAACAGGATGTGGTCTGAAGCGTGTGTGGCGAAATGCAGCAGATGGGTAATCAACAACACGCCGATGCCACGCTCGCGCAATGTGGGCAGATAGGTCAGGATTTTATGAACCTGCTCGACATCCAAGGCCGAGGTCACCTCATCCATCAGGATATAGCGGGGTTTGAGCAGAATAGCCCGCGCCAAGGCCACGCGCTGACGCTGGCCCAATGATGCCTGATTGGGAAAGCGGTCCAGATAGGCCGCCATATCCAGCGAGCGGCCCAGATTTTCCAACTCGACAACCAGGGCGTCCTGGTCCTCCCACACATTACGCGCGGGCAGCAGGATGTTTTCACGCAAGGTCAAATGCGGCCACAGGAATAGCTGTTGAAACACCACGGTCACATAGGGCCAAGGCGGCGCTAAGGGCGCGTCTTTTGGAAAGGGAAAGGAAAGGGATGTTTCGTCCCAGCCCACCACACCCGAATCGGGTGGATCGATCAGCGATAGGGCGCGAAGCAGGGTCGTCTTACCCGATCCGCTGGGGCCGATCAGAGTGGTGATTTGGCCGGGCGCGATTTCAACATCCACCTCGTCCAGGATGCGACGACCTTCATAGCTTCGAACCAGTTTGTGTCCGGTCAACATGATCGGCGACCTTTTCGGCGGGGAGTTAGTCCAGAATCTCGGAAAGCCTCGACAGCACGTCTTCCAACACGACGCCATCGGCGCGCGCGGCGAAGCTTAATGCCATGCGGTGCTGCAGCACAGGCCGCAACAGAGCCTGCACATCATCCAGCGACGGCGAATAACGTCCTTGCAGCAAGGCCAAGGCGCGGCACGCCAGGCTTAGGGCCTGAGCCGCGCGCGGCCCCGGTCCCCAACTGACATGGCGGCGAATATCCTCGATCTCGGTCAAGGAAGGACGGGCCTGACGCACCACGTCTAAAATGCCTTCCAGCACGTCTTCGCCAATGGGCAGGGCGCGCACCAGACGCTGCGCCGCCAGCAATTCATCGGCAGAGAACACATTGGCCACCGCGTCCACCTGAACGCTGGTGGTTGCCAGCAACATGCGCCGCTCGGCATCGCGGTCAGGGTAATCCACGTCGATCTGCATCAAGAAGCGGTCCAACTGCGCCTCGGGCAAGGGATAGGTGCCTTCTTGTTCAATCGGGTTTTGCGTCGCCAACACATGGAACGGCGCGGGCAAGGGATAGGTTTGTCCCGCCACGCTAACCTCATGTTCCTGCATAGCCTGCAACAGGGCGGACTGCGTGCGCGGGCTGGCGCGGTTAATCTCGTCCGCCATCAGTAATTGGCAAAAGATGGGGCCATGCACAAAGCGAAAGGCGCGGCGGCCATGTTCGCCCTCGTCCAGAATCTCGGACCCCAGAATATCGGCGGGCATCAGATCGGGCGTGCATTGCAAACGCCGCGCGCTCAGATCGAACACGGTGGCCAAAGTCTCGACCAGCCGAGTCTTGGCCAAGCCCGGCAACCCGACCAATAATCCGTGCCCGCCGCATAGCAGTGTCACCAGGACCTGCTCGATCACCCGTTCTTGACCGAAAATGACCTCGGCAATTCGTTCGCGCGCCTGAACCAGCCGCGCCGCGACCCGCTCGGCTTCAATCTCCCATCTCTTTCCTTCATCCGCCGTCATAACCCGCCCCTCCAGGAATGCCCCTTATGATGTGGCATACAAGACTATTGAAGGCATGTGAAGCTGGATGCATCCATCAGGAATGAATTGACCCCAGACTCATTCTTCCCTTAGTCTGGCTTCTATGGCGCTTCGTGATCGCATCTTGGCTGATCAGAAAATGGCTGTGCCCCAATTGGGGCAGGGCGCTGCGTCTTTGCGCGTTTTGACCATGACCTTTGGTTTCCAGCCACCATCCCTTTAGGGATGGATATGCGCGACTCCCCATAAAATTGGTGTTTTTGTTCAAACTTCCCTGACATAGGGGGATTCCCATGAGAATGAGTCAATTCTTTCTACCGACGATGAAGGACCATCCTTCGGAAGCGGTGGCCGTTTCCCATCAACTGATGCTGCGCGCTGGGATGATCAATCAGCATGCAGCTGGCCTATTTACCTGGCTTCCCTTGGGTAACCGTGTTCTACGCAAGATCGAGGCGTTGGTCCGTGCCGGAATGGATGAGGCGGGTGCCCAGGAAATCACCATGCCGATCCTGCAGCCGACCGAGCCTTGGAAACAAAGCGGAAGATGGGAAGCCTATGGCCAGGAAATGCTACGCATGAAAGACCGGCAAGGCCGCGATCTGATCTTCAGCCCGACCAATGAAGAGATAGTGACCGATGTCTTTCGCGCGCATGCTCAATCATGGCGCGATATGCCTTGCTTGCTCTATCAGATTCAATGGAAATTCCGCGACGAACTGCGCCCTCGCTTTGGCGTATTGCGCGCGCGCGAATTCCTGATGAAGGACGCCTATTCCTTTGATCTGGACGCGGTGTCTGCTGAGCAGACCTATATGAAGATGATGATGGCCTATATGCGTATCTTTGCCAGGCTCGGTATTCGCGCCATTCCGATGCGAGCGGATAGCGGCCAGATTGGCGGCGATTGCTGCCATGAGATGATCGTGTTGGCTGAAACCGGTGAAAGCGGCGTGTTTTGCGACAAAGCATGGCAAGAATTCGACACATGCGCGTCGATGCCGCATGACACCGGGAATACGGACGCCCTCAAGAGCTGGTTTCAGAATGTGACGCAGCTTTATGCCGCCACCGAGGACAAGCATGATCCGCGCACATGTCCGGTGCCCGATACCCAGCTTTTGGCTACGCGCGGGATCGAAGTGGGACATATTTTTTCCTTTGGCACCAAATACACGGTGCCGATGGGCCTAAAACTGGCCTCTCGGGAAGGCGATCCCATCGCGCCGCATGGCGGGGCTTATGGCATCGGTGTCTCGCGCCTGGTGGGAGCGGTGATCGAGGCGAATCATGACGCGGCGGGCATCGTCTGGCCGCACCAGATTGCCCCTTTTTCCGTCGGCATCATCCAGTTGCGGCCCGGCCATGCCGATTCGAACTCAGTGGCCAATGCTCTATCTCAAAGCCTGACCCAGGCCGGTGCCGAACCGCTTTGGGACGACCGCGAGGACAGTCCGGGCAGCAAATTCGCCACCATGGACCTCATCGGTCTGCCTTGGAGCATCACCATCGGCCATCACGGCCTCAAGAGCGGCACCGTGGACCTCAAACACCGCGCCACGGGCCGGAAGGAAAGCGTGTCCGCCGAATCCGCCATCAACACGGTGCTGAATGACGACATCTTCGCGCGGTAACAGATTCGGCGCTCTCCGCGCCGAAATCGTCCAATCTGGAAAAGCCAAAAAAAACGGGTTCAAACCTGTCTCGCTTCTGCTTGGCTGTGGACACCCCACGAAAGTAAATTCGCACTTCATTCCTATATCGTTTCTATGCATAATTAGTTTGGGGATGGTCGGGCATAATTATGTCAAGGCTAAATTCGATCAAGGAGGATAAAATGAGCAAGCCAGTCACAATGACAGATATGCACGCTCTAGAAAGATCGGAGATGTGGAGGGTGGCAGCGAAAGGTTTGAGGGCCACAGTAGCGAAATCTCAGAATAATCCAAGAAAAGCAAAAAGGGCAAAACCTGCCGATGCAGATACGCTTCCCTTTGATGCTCCCGGTTTCATTGTATTCCTCAATGACACCACTCATAAGAATTTGCCGCGATGGAACATGAGCGTCATGGAATGCGCGCTCGAACTGCATAGGAGTTCCATTCTAGATATGAATGATCCAAATAACTACGGAGAGGCACTACATTATTACAACACAAGAAAAGAATTGGACCGGAAGCCGTATCCGAATGGTGCAGGAAGCTCCTTGGGGAACAGGAGCCATGTGGCGGAAATGAGATACCACGGGATATTACCGACACACGGACTGTAGCACAGATAGACATCGGCAAGTTCTGTCTCAATCTAGGAGCAACCTCTTTTCAGCAGCGCGCAAAAGCACCCCTCAGGGCGGCCTCATGAGATTTTTTGTGTAACGAGTATAAGCCAATCATCCCGCCGCTTATGGCGATAATCGTCCCAAGCGGCGGGGATACTTTGGCTTAATGCTGGATGAAATTGCCGTGGCTGGATTTGCTGATCTTTCCGATCGTCTCCATCTGCTTGGCAGCGGCGGCTTTGTCGCCGGACTTCAGCACAGTCACCAGCTTGGCGGTGGATTCTTGGAACTCCTTGATCTCGGCCTGCCAAGCTTTTTTATCGGTCCATATCTTCGAAGAAGCCTTACTCTCCATCGCGGCTTGGCCTTTGGCCGTGCCTGCGGGGAAGGCCTGATCCCAGGGCATGTGGCTTAGCGCCGCCAGATGCTCGGCATGCGGCAGTAGATCGGCGGCGGTGGCCTTGTCGTCCTTAAAGCCTTTGCCCAGCGCGCCCATGGCCTTACCCATCTCCTTCATGACGCCTTGGCGATAGGCCACGGGGTCTTTGATCGTCTCGGCGGCCCCATGAGGGGCGGACGGAGCATGAACCTGTGGCGCTACGGGAGGAACCGGGGTTGTTGGCGCATGGACGGAGGGTGTCAAACCGTTTGCCCCGGCAGGGGCGGTCGTCACGACCAATAGGCCCAAGGCCAAGGCGGGGGCCAGGATCAAAGCTCGGTTGCGCATAGGATGTTTCCTTAGAGAGGGGGTGAACACAAAAGAACCTCGCGCAGAGTTTCCGTCCACCCGAGGCTATACGTCAAGATCGCGTGCAAAAGTGGCATTTTCTTGGATAAACTTGAATCGCAACGCCGGTTTGCGTCCCATCAGGCTTTCCACCAGATCCTCGGTGCGGACGCGCTCGTCATTGGGCGGGGAGTTGCCGTCATTCTCGGCCAACATCACGCGCACCAGGCTGCGCCGCGCCGGGTCCATGGTGGTTTCGCGCAACTGCGCGGGCAACATTTCGCCAAGGCCTTTGAACCGGCCAATCTCGACCTTGCCGCGACCGGCAAAGACGGTGCGCAGCAATTCTTCCTTATGCGCATCGTCACGCGCATAGGCCGATTTGTTGCCTTGGGTCAGGCGATACAAGGGCGGCTGAGCCAAATACAAATGCCCCGTTTCGATCAGCCCCAACATTTCACGATAGAAAAACGTCATCAACAGCGCGGCGATATGCGCGCCATCGACATCGGCATCGGTCATGATGACGATGCGGTCATAGCGCAAACCGGCCAGAGAGAAGCTCTTTCCGCTGCCGCAACCCAAAGCCAAAGTCAGATCGGCCAGTTCCTGGTTGCCGCGCAATTTATCGGTCGATGCGCTGGCCACGTTCAATATCTTGCCGCGCAAAGGCAGCACGGCTTGGGTTTCGCGCGAACGCGCCTGCTTGGCCGAGCCGCCCGCCGAGTCGCCCTCGACCAAAAAGATTTCCGTTCCCACGGCGTCTTGGCGCGTGCAATCGGTCAGCTTGCCCGGCAAACGCAATTTGCGCGTGGCGGATTTGCGCAGCGTATCGCGCGATTCCTGGGCGCGGCGCAAGCGTTCCTCGGCCCGCGCCGACAGTGTCTCAAGCAGGGCCGCCGTGCCGACGCGATCCTCGACCAACCAATGCTCGAAATGGTCCTTCACGACCGCTTCGACCAGGCGCGCTCCTTCGGGCGAGGTCAGCTTTTCCTTGGTCTGGCCCTGAAATTGTGGGTCGCGCAAGAACACCGAGACCAACACCACCGCGTCACCAAAGACTTCCTCGCCCGTGATGGCCGCCGCCTTGCGATTGCCGGTCATCTCCGCATGGGCGCGCAGGCCGCGCAACAAGGCGCTGCGGAATCCGGCCTCATGCGTGCCGCCTTGAGGAGTCTCGATGGTATTGCAAAAAGAGGCGCACGAGCCGCCGCCCTCTTCGGGCCAGGCCACCGCCCATTCCACCCGCCCGGCCTCGGCCGGAAACTCGGCCTCGCCCGCAAAAGGCGCGGCGGACAAAGTGGGACGTGCGCCCAGAATTTCGGACAATTCGTCGCGCAAACCGCCGGGGAAATGCAGCAAAGCTTGTGCCGGGACCTGCGGATTATCCGCCACCAATTCTGGGTCGCAAGACCAAGCGATGGTAACGCGCCGCGACAAATAGGCCTTGGCCCGCGCCAAACGGTACAAGGTGGCGGGCTTGAACCGCGCCTCCTCGCCAAAAATCTGCGGATCGGGACGAAAGGATATACAGGTGCCGCGCTGACGCGGTTGGGCCGGGCCGATCTTTTTGATCTTGCCTTGGGGAATGCCCCGCGCATAGGTCTGGTGCCACAACACCCCCTCGCGCGCGATTTCGACTTCCATATGCTCGGACAGGGCGTTCACCACCGACACGCCCACACCGTGCAAGCCGCCCGACGTGCGATAGAGCCTTCCGCTGAATTTGCCGCCCGAATGCAGCATGGTCATGATGACTTCCAGCGCCGAGCGGCCAGGAAATTTGGGGTGGTCGTCCACCGGAATGCCGCGCCCGTTATCGCGGATGGCCAGCGTGCCATCGGCAGATAGATGCATGGTGATGCGGTCGGCATGGCCGGCCACGGCCTCGTCCATGCTGTTATCCAGCACTTCGGTGGGCAGATGGTGCAAGGCGCGTTCGTCCGTGCCGCCGATATACATGCCGGGACGGCGGCGCACGGGTTCGAGGCCTTCGAGGACCTCGATATCCTGGGCGTCATATCCCGAAGCCTGAGTTTCGGAAAACAACGTCGCTTGCTGGGGGGAATTCTTTTTGCTCATGGAGGCAGGATATAAGCGCAAAATCGCGCCCACGCGAAGGAGAAAATCATGCCAGGGGAATTGGGCAGCTTTCAACGAGGCTTAGCGCCTCGGCCGGACGGATGCGCCCGTCATGGAGGGCGCTGCCGCACACCACACCCTCGATCCCGGCCTGCTCATGGGCCTTCAGAGCCGCAAGCTCGGTCAGGCTGGACACGCCGCCCATCACAACCATCGGCGTGCTGAGGGAAAACGCCAGGTCGATGGTGGTCTCGATATTCACGCAGCCCAGCGCGCCTTCGTCGGTGGTGTCGGTGAACAAAAGAGCCGCCAGGCCGCAATCCTCGTAGCGCAAAGCCAGATCCAGCGCGCGGCGCGGCGGCGTATATCCGTTACCTGAGAGGACATAACCATCTCGCGCCTCGATATGGATGGCCAAACGTCCCGGATATCTTCGGCACAGCTCAGCCACCATGCGCGCATCGGGGAACCGCATGCTGGATAAGACCAAACGCGCCACTCCATGCGTCAACCATTCCTCGATCTCGATCACCGTGCTGGGATTGGCCACCAACTGCACCGGCACATTCGAAGCCGCCAGGATGGCTAAAATGGCTTCGCGGTTAACCTCACGCCTGTCTCGGTCGGCATCCAGGTCGCGCAAATGTAGCCAGGAAAATCCTTGGCGCATGATGCGCTTGGCCTGATGCACCGGGTTCTCGTTGATAATCAAGGGCGCGCCGGACACACGGTGATGCCTGCGGCGCACGCAGCAGCCTTTGTAAATGTCCAGGGCTGGGAAAAGCAGCATGCCAACCCCCTAGTCGATATGAAGAATCATCCTTGGATGCTAACACGTCCGTGAAGCGAGCCGAAAACATGTCTCTTATCAGGTTGAGAATGATGCACCACAGCCACAGGAGGTTTTGGCTTTCGGATTTTCAATTCTGAATGATTCTTCCATAAGATCAGATACATAATCGATCTTAGCCCCTTCCAGATACCCCAAGGAGACCTCATCGATCACCACGCGCGCGCCGTTTTGGCTGATGACCACATCGCCCTGTTGGACCTGATCGTCAAAGGTCAGGTCATAGCGGAAGCCCGAGCATCCGCCGCCTGCCACGGCGACGCGCAGCATCAATTGAGGGTTGCCCTCGATCTGCGCAAGACGGGCGATGCGTGCGGCGGCGCGTTCAGTTAGGATGACCTCAAGCTCTGACATAAGGATATGATAGCATCCTGGCGCGTAGCTTCAAGCCACATGCCGTCATGGATCGCCGCCGCGCCATGCCTCACCATCCCCGCATCGACCCCCTTCAGCGCCAGCGCATCCAAGAACGCGCCCTTCGACAAGGGCCGAAATGGAACCAGGCGCGCGCATGGCTACCGATCATTGATGATCATCTTCTTGAAGCCGCCGCCGATTTGCCTTGCCCACATGCGACGGATGCCTTGGTGCTGGACGATGGGACGAACAGCCTATCCGCAAGGCTCCATGGTCGCGCTGAACATGTTGTCTCGGCCCGTTTGGGCGGCGATATCCCATTTCGTCCCCAAGGCTATGACTTGATTATAAGCTTGCCTTTTCTGCACAGTCAGGATGAACCGGTGGCCGCCTTGAGTCTCTTGCGCGCCATGTTGCGTCCTGGCGGCTTCGCCTTGGTCGCGGCCTATGCGCAAGGCAGCTTGGAGAATTTCCGCGCCTGTTTCCAAGAGGCCGAATTGGCCTTGACGGGCGGCCTCAGCCCTCGCTTTCATCCCCTGCCCTCTGCCGCCGGGTTGGCTCAGTGGGGACAGGAAGCGGGGTTTCCCAGCGTCGTCGCCACGCAAGAGCGCCTGTCCTGGCCCTGCCACCATGTGACAGACCTGGCCCACAGCCTACGCGCCATCGGTGCCACCAATTGCCTGGCCGATAGGCCACGACAACCCGCCCCGCGCCGTTTGTTCGATAGAGCGCAAAGCCTATATGCACAAGGCGACTACCCTCCCCACATATCCATCAATCTGACCGTTCTGGTGTTGGGAACGGGGATATAGACTCAATTCGCTTCATTTCCACATCAGCTTGTATGGGAATGATATGTCTGGACCATAAATTCCATCGGCCAGGGAGGGAGTGACTCCGGTCAAGCAAAAAGAAATCAGCGACACCACAAACGACAAAACCGGACCTTCACGAAGAAGGCCCGGCTTGTTCGAAAAACGACTTGTCCTTCCAGAGGCGTCAGCCTTTGGCGGCGGCCTTGGACTTGCTGGACGCTTCCAGGCTGTGGCCCGTGGTGCGTTCGGAGATACGGGCCGATTTGCCACGCAGACCGCGCAGATAATACAGCTTGGCGCGGCGCACTTCGCCGCGACGCACCAGAGTGATCGACTCAAGACGCGGGCTGAACAGCGGGAACACGCGCTCCACGCCCTCGCCATAGCTGATCTTGCGCACGGTGAAGGACGAATGCACGCCGGCGTCACGACGCCCGATGCACACGCCTTCGAAGGCCTGCAAGCGTTCGCGCGTGCCTTCGATGACCTTCACATTCACCCGCAGCGTATCGCCGGGCGAGAAGACGGGGATGGATTTACCCTGCGCCAACTTGGCCTGGGCTTCCTGTTCGAGCATTTCAATGATGTTCTGCATGACCCTTACCCTTTCGAGACCTTCCATTCTTGAACCCAAAGCGACCCGCGCCGCCCTAACCTGAACCTTGCCTGTTGCGCCAAGCTTCCCACAGATCCGGACGTCGTGCTTGCGTGACGTCACGAGATTGCTGGTCGCGCCAGGCGGCGACCTTGGCATGATCGCCCGAAACCAAAACCTCCGGCACAAGGCGGCCTTGCCAATCGGCGGGCCGCGTGTAGTGCGGATATTCCAACAACCCATCGCCAAAGCTTTCCTCGCTCAGCGAATCCGGATTGCCGGTCACTCCCGGCAATAAGCGCACGCAGGCATCCATCAAAACCAGCGCCGCAGCCTCACCGCCCGAAAGCACATAATCGCCCACGCTGATCTCTTCGACCTCGTGGGCGTCCAACACGCGCTGATCGACGCCCTCATAGCGACCGCACAGCAGAATAACGCCCGCCCCGGCCGCCAAGTCGCGCACCAGCGTCTGGCGCAGCAGTTTGCCGCGCGGGGTCAGATAAATCAAGCGTTGCGTCGGCGCCTGTTCGCGCACCGCTAAAAGCGCCGCATTAACCACATCCGGACGCATCACCATGCCGGCCCCGCCCCCGAAAGGCGTGTCGTCCACCGTGCGGTGCCGATCGGTCGCCGCATCGCGGATATGATGGGTCCGCAACCGCCACAGCCCTTTTTCCAAGCCTTTCCCCGCCAAACTTACCCCTAAGGGGCCGGGGAACATGTCAGGAAACAGGGTCAAGACATCGGCTGTCCAGACGGCGGGAGCCTCGTTCATGACTCATCCCCGGATGCAGGCGGCGGCGCATCGACCAGGATGGGCGGATCAATGATCAGAATCTTTTGACTAACCTGCACATCGACGATAAAAGGCGCGCGAAAAGGCAGCCATAAAGTGGGCGCTTTGGGGTCTGTCTTGATCTCCAATACCGGTCCCGCACCAAAATCCTGCACGCTCATCACCTGGCCATAAGCGGCCCCGGCCTGATCTTGGACAACCAAACCGATGAGGTCCGCGTGATAAAAACTGTCCGGCTCGGGCGCGGGCAAACGCGCGCGCGGCACATATAAGCGCCGCCCCTTTTGAGCCAGGGCCAGCGTGCGATCATCCATCCCGGTGATATGCGCGATTACCTGTCCCGGTCCCGCGCGGCGCAGCACCGTCACCTGGCACGGATTGAGGCCTTTTTCGTCCACCAACGCGCCGTATTGATCGACGCTCTCCGGCTCTTGCGTAAAGCAGCGCAATCGCACATCGCCGCGTATGCCATGCACGCCGGTAATCTCGGCCAGACAGATCAACTCGTCCGTCATGACACAGACGCCTCGTTCTGTTGCAGGCCCCGCAAGGCGGCCAAGACCTCAGCCTCGGCATCCGGCAAAGCGGCGATATGAAACACGCCTTGCATTTCAAGAGGGCCGGGGGACCGATTCAGCCATCGCGCCAACGCCTCGACATAGGCGTCAAGCCGTCCTTCCTCGAGCAAGGACTCGAGAGGTCTTTCGACCAGAAACTCGGCCAAGGCGCGCGCCAAGGACAGTTGCGACGGTTGGGCCATCAGCGCGGACGCATCGCACATTTCTTCGCGCACATCAGGGGGAATATCCAAACACGATGTCCATTCCCGCATCACATAGGGCACGCCCAGATCCGCAAAGGCCTGTCGCAATTCGGGATCCGCGCGCAGCATCAGGTCGCTATTGGCGGCAAGCCCCAGGGCGCGCAAATCCTCGGTCGGCCGGTTATGGGCAAAGACCGCAACGCCCATGCGGCCCAGATGCTCCATGCCCAGCATCACCAATTGATGAATGTCGTCGGCCTCATAGGCCAGATGCGCGATCAGGTTTATGCCGATGGGCTGTCCGCCCAATATCTCGGCATCCAACGTCTCGCGCAGCGTATCCAAACGCAGCACCTCGAACGAGGTCACTTGCGCCTCGGCCAAGGCCGCGCGAGTCTGGCTGACAAAACTGCTTTCACGATCGCAAGCCAGAATGTGGAGGGGCTTTTTGGCAATCCGACGCCAATGCGCCGCCACGGCGGCCAGGACGACGCCGTTGCCGCTGGCCCAGTCCATCAGGCATGGCGACAACCGCACGCCGCTTTCGTGCAAGTGATCGAGAAGGGCGCACAACCCTTGGGTCATACGCGCCTTCTCGTCACTGACCGAACAGAACGCCGCATACCAAAAGGGATAACGGCGCTGGCGCAGCAGCAATTCATGTGTCGCCATCGGCGGGGCCTAAGGCCTGGAGCTTTCGGGCGGCTTAGGCTGCCGAGGCTTCGGCAGCGGCCTTAGCGGCAGCCTCGGCCTCAACGCGCATACGCTCTTGCGTCTTGGCGCGGGGGGCGGATTTCTTGGGCGTGACGCGCAAGGCGGGCTTTTCGGCCAAGCCGGCATGGTGCAGACACAGCAAGGCGCGCTCTGTGGGCTGGGCACCGATGGCCAGCCAATGCTTGGCGCGATCCGCATCGATGCGCAGACGCTGCGGGTGGTCGTGAGGGACCATCGGGTTATAAAAGCCGATCTTCTCAATGAAGCTGCCATCACGCGGGCTGCGGCTGTTGGCCACAACGATGTGATAGAAGGGGCGCTTCTTCGCGCCGGTGCGGGTCATGCGGATTTTCAGTGACATGCGAGGTTCTCTCCTAGGATCAACAGGTTGGGGTCAGAGTGATTAACGAAAACGACGTCCGGGTGCCATGCCCCCTGGCATCCCGGCCATCGGTGGTAAGCTCAGGCCCGTAGGCCCCAGCTTGTGAAGTTTTTTCATCATGCGGCGCATCTGTTCGAACTGGCGCAGCAGACGATTGATATCCTCGACCGAAGCGCCCGAACCGCGCGCGATGCGCAATTTGCGCGAATTCTTCAGCAGATCGGGATAGCGGCGTTCGCGCGGGGTCATACTGGAAAGGATTGCCTCTTGGCGACGCAACACGCCTTCGTCCAGCTTGGCGTCGCGCAACTGATCCATCATGCCGCCCATACCGGGCAGAAAGCCCAAAAGGCCGGACAAACCGCCCATGCGCTTCATCTGCTTTAACTGGTCGGCCAGATCGTCCAGATCAAAGTCGCCTTTGTTCTGGCTCAGTTTACGCGCCAGTTTTTCGGCTTTTTCCTGATCGATGTTCTCGGCCGCCTTTTCGACCAGGCTGACCACATCGCCCATGCCCAGAATGCGCGATGCAAGGCGATCCGGATGGAACGGCTCAATCGCGTCCAGTTTCTCGCCCAAACCCAGAAACTTGACCGGACAACCGGTCACCGCGCGCATCGACAAGGCCGCGCCGCCCCGCGCGTCGCCGTCCATGCGCGTCAACACAATGCCGGTCAATGCGACAGCTGCTTGGAAGCGCTGGGCCACGCCCACCGAGGCTTGGCCCATCATGGCATCGGCCACCAACAGAATCTCGGCCGGATTCGATAATTGCGCCACGGCAGCGATTTCAGCCATCAGGCCGTCATCCGTCTCCATGCGCCCTGCCGTGTCCAGGAACAGGACATCCGCGCCTTCTTGACGTGCCCAAACCAGGGCGCGGCGGGCGATATCCAAGGCCCCCTCGCCTGGCACGATGGGCAGGCTGGGCACACCGCCTTGCTGCGCCAGAATGGCCAATTGCTCTTGCGCCGCCGGTCGGGTGACGTCCAGCGAGGCCACCATGGCCTTTTTGCCCTCACGTTGAGAGAGGCGCACGGCCAATTTGGCCGTTGTGGTCGTCTTGCCCGAACCTTGCAACCCGGCCATCAGGATCACGATGGGCGGCTCGCCCGCCAGGCGCAAAGGCTGGGCGGCCTCGCCCAAGGTTTCGACCAGCACATCATGGAAAATCTTAATAACCTGCTGGCCCGGGGCCACGCCGCGCAGCACATCCGTGCCCAAAGCCCTCTCACGCGCCTTGGCGATCAAATCTTTGGCCACCGGCAAGGCCACATCGGCCTCTAGCAAGGCAATACGCACCTCGCGCAGCGCGGCGTCGATCTCGGCCTCGCCGATCACGCCTTGACGTGTCAGCCGCTCGAACAGCGATCCTAAGCGTTGCGATAGAGTGTCAAACATGCGCCTTGTGCCTTGCCCTTTCCTGCCTTCATCCTTCGTTGTCATGCCCCAAACGCCAGCGCGCCGGTGCGCGACACTCGCGGACCGGCGGGAACACGTCCCTCCAGGGGCCGTGCCGTCATGCCAAAACATGGTTCATGAACAAAGGCAGATTAGGGGAAACGAATAGCCCGCGTCAAGGCTTGCACACGCTTCTGCCCCGCTTCATGACCGATCAACGTCCCCTAGGGGACACCCCGTTGGCTTATTTCCATGTGTCCCCCCATATATGCGCGCAAGGCCTGAGGAATCCGGATATGACCTTGTTTATCCTGGTTATTTTCCATCAAAGCCAGGATTAAGCGGTCGGTGGCCAGGGTGGCAGAGATGGTGTGGGGGAATACCCGCCGCTTGCCTATCACGGCTTGGATATTCAGGCGGCGCGTCTGGAAATCCAGCAGATTTGTGTTGGAATGGGTCTCCCGGTAGGCGTCAAAGCCTGGGAACCAAGCCTCGATGTCATATTTCTTATAGCCAGGCGCGCCCATATCACCCGCACATACCCGCACCGTGCGATAGGGAATATCCAACAGCTCGACAAAATCCTGGGCGTTTTGCTGGCATATGCCATGCCAACGCTCGGAATCCTCGGGAGCGCAAAAGACGATCTGCTCTTGCTTATGGAATTGATGCATCCGAAAAGCGCCGCGCGTCATGCGCCCCGCGCCGCCTGCTTCGGACCGGAAACACGGGCTGTAGGCCGTGTAACATAAAGGCAGAACCCTTTCTTCCAGCACCTCGTCGTGATGATAGGCCACCATGGTTTGTTCGGATGTGCCGATCAGCGCCAGATCGTGCTCCTTCAGACGAAATAGATCATCCTGGGAAAAAGGAAGATAGCCCGTTCCATAGAAAGAGATATCCTGCGTCAGCAACGGCGTTCGCATCGGCGTGAAGCCGCGTTCCATCAGGAAATCTTCGGCCAACCGATAGACAGCCGCCATCAAGCGCGCGCCGTCACCGATCCAATAGTAAAACCCTCTACCGCATATCCTTGTGGCGCGTTTGATGTCTAGGATACCCAGCGCTATCCCCAACGCATCATGGGTCTGGGGCACAAAATCGACATTCCGAGGTGTTCCCCAGCGTTGAATCTCGACATTTTGCGCATCGCTCACGCCACCTGGCGTATCCGGCGCCAACAGATTGGGCAACCCGTCCAAAGCGTGACGGCGCTGTTGATCGACGTCTTGAAACTGCTGTTGCAGTGCATCTGCTTGCCGTTTCAAGATGATGGCCTGTTCTATATCGCCTGCAGCGCTTGCTTTTTTCTGGGCGTGGCGCACGTGCTGGATTTGTGTTTGCAAAGCGCGCCACTGAGCATCGCAAGCAAGCAGCTCGTCCACATTTACAGGCAAGCCACGTTTTTCGCACAGGCCACGCACACGGGCCGGATCGTCACGCAGAATGTTGATGTCAATCATGTCATCTCTCCTAGAGTCATAGGGAACGGAGCCAGCGGAACGGGGTTCGCTGCGTGCCGTTTCGTATTGAAGGAGAGGAAGTCTTTAACGCGCACCCTTCGCCACGCCGCACGGAGCCAAAACCCCGCCACGCGACGACGACGATAAACGCACACCCATGCACCCCTTACGGACACATAGAGGACGCACCGTGTTGACGAACATACAAGTTTGTAAATAGGGCATAGCCCTGAATGTAGCAGGTTTCATTGCATCCCTCAAGAATTCGGTATGGACAATATCGCCTATAACATCTCACGATTGACGTTCTTGATGTGATCGGACTCCGCGACTGGCCTTATCTTCCACCCGCGCCTTCTAAAATCCCGGTTTTGAGAAGTGCTCTTATACAAAAATACGGTAATCAACCGTAAAAAAAAGAAGACACTTAACTAAAGATAGATAAGAACTGATTTTGTCGTAAGGCGTAGTTTTCCGGGATGAGGTAGTGAGCGAGGAGGCGCAGGGATTTTACCTGAAATGCGGCTTCCAGCTTTTCGTGACTATGGACGACTTCCCCCCGGGCCATCAACGGCATGGTTTGATCAAGCGCCTTTTTGATGGAATATAAGGGGGCTTTACATTCTTTCTTTATCGATATAAATCAATCCTTCAATAATGGAGAAAGAGATGCTCGCAAAATCCCAGCCCTCGTCATTTGTTCGCTCTGCTCGTCAGGCGGCGGAATCAGTGTCGCGTTTGTATGAGACATCCCTGGCTGCCAGAGAGCGGCTAGATAGAGAATATTTCACATCAGAAGAAGATTGCTATGCGGAACATTTGCACATCATGTATGACAATCCGGGCGAGCGCATGCATCGTTCGGATATGGAAGATATCGCCAGATCCTTTTGTATCTGGGATTTAACGGATCAGGGCGAAGATGCGTGTTCGGATCGCTCGAATGCACAAAAAGGCTTCTTCGCGTCGCTCTTGCTGTTTGTGGCGATTAAAAAATGTCCACAACATATGCAAACGGTCCAAGAGATTGCTCAAGAAGCCCTGGCCGAAGAATCGCCGATGCTCCGTGTCCGCGCCATACAAATGTTGGGTGTCGCCGCTCGTTATATGTCTGACGACCTGGCTGGTGATAGCATCGACATGATCTGTTCTGCCGCGCTACATGATGTGCATGACGATGTTCGTCGGACAGCATGTGACTCTTTGCCTTATGCGGGTTCTCATCACCCCGACCGCGCACAACAGATTGCGCAAACTTTGCACAAAGTGCATGACAATATGAGTGTGGCGCATGGCGTTCGCGAGACAGCGCGGCTTTCATTGATCATGAATGCTATACACCAGAATGGCTCTGCAAAACGACCGCAATACTCTGGGGCGGCCATCGCTCTTCCTAAAAATAGCATGTAGGTGGTTTCCTCAATCTTCTGTAATTCCAGCCACTCGAAAAGTGGCAATTGAAACAATTGCCTTGCCATGACGGATATTCTATTCCAACTCCGTATGGTTGGCTCAACAAATGATCGCAAGGAGTCCAGGAATATGCGCGGGATCACCGAAATTTTTTCTCTCAACGCCATGATGGCCACGGTTCATGAGGTGGCACTGTTGCCGATCTTGCCCAAAGTAGCGGAGGCCATGGAAAGCGGAGATGAAACGGCACTGACATCGGCGGCCGATCTATTGGGCCGGAAGATCAAGAAAGGTAATCTTAAGGCCATTAGGCCATTGATGCTGGTGATCAACCAGATGCAGGATAACGGATATTTCGAACCCGCCGTTGATGCCTTGGTTCGGGCTGCTTGTGTCGACGATGGGGATGTATCATCCCAGTTGGAATCTTGCTTTTCCGCCTTGACCGCAGATTATATGAACGCCAGGCCCAAACAGGCCTTTGCTAAACTGCTAGAAGTCTCGGGCGGTCAGAAAACGCCATCTCGAATGCGGCTGCGCGCCGTAGAGGGGATGGCGGGCCATGCAAATCGCGTATTTGGCTTTGATCCGATCAAGACCTTTTATCGTTTGGCGAAGGCGGTGGGTTATGTGGAAAATGACCCTGAATATGAAGAATTGGTGGTCGAAAAACTCTACGAATATTCTGAAGGCATCTTTCTGGTGAGACCTGCTAGCGCCCTGCATGGATTGGCGGTGGCGTATGACAGGGCTCGGCCTGGTGAAAAGATGCAGGCGGATATCATGACGCGGTTCCAAGACTATGTTGGCCAGTTTTTTGATACCGATCCCCATGCTGCCTACGAGGTTGTCACGTTGATTGGAAAATGTGCCGATCCTGGTACTGCGGCGGAAAATTTAGCAATCAGCTCTATCCTGACACTGGCCCCGCAGTTGGCGAAGATTCGACCCAGTCAAACGGATTCGCGCGATGCCTCTTCACAAGCCGAACAGTTCGTTGCGGAACACAGTCGGCAGACAGGAAAGATAACGAAAGATAGGAATGAACACGCTGCGGCAGATCCGGCGGCCCCTATGACCACGGCTCTTGAGGGCGTCCGGGGCGTCTTGGCGTGGGCAGACGAAAATTCTGCGGCGGGAGATTCAGCAAAGAAACTCTTCCAAAACCTCACATTGGAATATTACAAGATCGATCCGAAGTCAGCTTTCGAATATGTGTATGGCGCGCTGAGCTCTTCGAGAAAGAAGATGTTTCTCGCGACCACGTTTCAAGAAATAGCGGAACGCTACATCGTTGATCGCCCGAGCCAGGCGGTCCGTCTTCTGTGGCACATGATGAATGATGCCTCCTATGGCGACCTCGTAGGCGGGATTGCCGCACATGTCTTGCGCAACGAAAGTAATACAGATGCATGTGCTGACATTCCGGGTCTGTCCATCGTGCAGTCCACGGCGTGTAACTGGATGCAACATACCCGGCGGGTACTCAGTTTGCGGCTATCGGCACAAGCGCAATCTGCGCCCAAACGTCCACCGATTCTGACATATGGTCGGTTTATGCAAAAATTCGACGCAACGGCCCAGCCATAAATACAAAAAAACCAGCCCCGGGCGCTTTGATGTTCGTCCGGGGCTGGGTTCTTAGAGATTGATTTTTACTTATTCGTGAACTTTGCCGGACGCTTTTCAGAAAAGGCGGCCATGCCTTCTTTCTGGTCGGCGGTGGCGAAGGTGGCGTGGAACAAGCGGCGCTCAAAGGTGACGCCTTCGGCCAAGGTGGTTTCAAAGGCGCGGTTCACGGCCTCTTTGGCCATCATCACGCTGGGGCGCGAGAAGGCAGCGATCTTTTGGGCGACCTTGAGCGCCTCGGCTTGTAAGTCGGCGGCGGGGATCACGCGGCTGACCAGGCCGATGGCGGCGGCCTCGGTGGCGTCGATCATGCGGCCGGTTAGGATCATGTCCATCGCCTTGGCTTTGCCCACGGCGCGCGTGAGGCGCTGGGTGCCGCCGCAGCCGGGGATGATGCCCAGATTGATTTCCGGCTGACTGAATTTGGCGGTGTCGGCGGCCAGGATGATATCCGTCATCATCGCCAATTCGCACCCGCCGCCCAAGGCAAAGCCCGATATGGCGGCGATCACTGGCTTGCGGCAACGCGACACGCGCTCCCAATTGCGGGTGATGAAATTGCCTGAATAGGCCTCTTGAAACGACAAGCCAGCCATTTCCTTGATATCCGCGCCGGCGGCAAAGGCCTTTTCGCTGCCTGTCAGGATAATCGCGCCAACGGTGTCGTCGGCTTCGGCGGCGTCCACCGCCTGGCCCAATTCCGTCATCAATTGGTCGGACAGGGCGTTCAAGGCCGCCGGGCGGTTCAAGGTGATGCGGCACACCCGTGCCATGCCCTCGCCCAGTGTTTCCACATTCAAGGTTTCATAGCTCATCGCTTGGGGTTCCTTTTCGAAAGTGGGTGTCGCAACGACAATAACGGAAACGCGAATCGGTTTCCTTGCCACTTGGAATTGTGCATGGTTTTATCGGTCTGTGCCATGAAAAAGCCATCGGATCGTCCGAGGAATGACACACGGGTTTCGTAACCTATCTGGCAGGTTCAACATACTATGTCGGATAGGCCCCTTCTGGGATCAACTCTGTCAGAAATTCAAGGAGATGGGGCGTGATGGCGATGCAAAAACGCATAAGGATCGGTGTGGGTGCGCTGGTGGCATGGATGGGGCTGGCTTCGCTGGCCATGGCCCAGACGCCGCCTCCCGTCTCTGCCCCCGCGCCTAAGACTCCGGCGATCAAAGCCGCCCCTCCAGCGGAAGGCGATCAAGCCCGCCCGCGCAAGGGTGCCGCCGCCGCCGCGACGGTCGCCTCCGTCCCCCGGCGCAAGACCGAAGGCGGCGTGCCGTTTTCCTACGATCAACTGATCGATAAAGCCAAGCTTTTGGCGCGCAAGCCCTTTGCCCCTCCGTCCGAGGCCCTGCCGGAATGGCTGGCCAATTTGGATTATGACGGCTACCGCGACTTGCGCTATCGCCCAGAAAAATCCTTATGGCATGAGGAAGACTTGCCCTATCAGATGCAGTTCTTCCATCGCGGCGGCCTGTATCGTCAAAAAATCATAGTCCATGAGGTGGTGGGCGGCTTGGCGCGTCCGGTGCCTTATTTGTCCGAATTGTTCGACTACGGCAGACTCAGTCCGCCCTCCGCCGCGCCTGAGGATCTGGGCTATGCCGGTTTGCGGGTGCATGGGCGTTTCCTGCGTCCTGATCGTTTGGACGAGGTGCTGGTATTCCTGGGCGCCAGTTATTTCCGCTCTTTGGGACGCGGACAGCATTACGGCAAATCGGCGCGGGGGCTGGCCATCGATACCGCCTTGGCCAAGGGCGAGGAATTCCCCGTTTTTCGTGAATTCTGGGTGCAACGGCCCGAGCCGGGGGATCGCCGCTTTACCGTTTACGCTCTTCTGGACAGCGCCAGCGTGGCTGGGGCGTATCGTTTTGAGGTCACGCCGGGCGAGACCACGGTGATGGATGTGCTGGCGCGACTATACACACGCAAGCCGATCGAACGTCTGGGCATTGCGCCTTTGACCAGCATGTATCAATTCGGCGAGAACCAGCGCGTGGGCGTTGATGATTTCAGGCCCGAAGTCCATGACTCGGATGGGCTGGAGCTGGCGACCGGCGCGGGTGAATGGCTGTGGCGACCTCTGAATAATCCGCCCGAGCTGCGCGTCAGTTCGTTCCAAGATGAGAATCCGCGCGGCTTTGGCCTGATGCAGCGCGATCGCGATTTTAACAACTAT
Organism: Alphaproteobacteria bacterium; assembly: GCA_016699305.1. Classification (NCBI taxonomy): domain Bacteria; kingdom Pseudomonadati; phylum Pseudomonadota; class Alphaproteobacteria; species Alphaproteobacteria bacterium. Next base: position 1,887,092 of record CP064970.1, on the reverse strand, counting down.
CAGGACCTGGAGGCCCATTACGATAAGCGGCCCAGTTTGTGGGTCGAGCCGCAAGGCGCATGGGGCAAGGGATCTGTGCAGTTGGTGGAGATACCGACCGATAGCGAGATTCATGACAACATCGTCGCCTATTGGGTCCCGGAAAAGCCCATCTCGGCAAAGGCGGAGTATAACCTGGCCTATCGCTTGTATTGGGGAAACGATGTGCCCGCGCCGCCCAATTTGGCACGGGTCGAGGCCACGCGCATCGGAAAGGGCGATTCGCCCCGCAATATGCGCTTTATTCTTGATTTCGCCGGTGGGGCCTTGGATAACCTGAGTGCAGGGGAGACGCCTAGCCTCTCGGTCTGGTCAAGCGGAGGGCAAGTCTCGCCCGTGGTAGTCCAACGCAATCCGGGTTTGTCGCCGCAGGGCGGATGGCGCGCGTTCTTTTTCTTCACGCCGCCCGGGCGCGAAGTGACGGAATTGCGTGCGACGTTACAAATGGGCAATCAGCCCATCAGTGAGACATGGAGTTATCAATGGAGCCGATAAAGAAGCCAATGACGGACGATCTTCCCCGCTATTTGCGGCGCTATGGCTTGCCCGAAATCGCTGTGGATCATATGTCTGCGCGTTTAACGGCGGCGAGGCCGGGTCCGGACGATCAGGACATCGAAGGCGCCTATGATTCGCTGGTCGCGGCTTGGGCTGCGGTGCGGCTGGACCTTCGCGCGGCAACACCGGGCAAGGCGGCGGCGCATCTGGCGGCTTTGTGCGAGATTAGCGGCGCTACGGCGCGTTGGCCCGATGCGTTTTTGGCCGAAACGGGCGATGTGGACGAGGCGACCTGGCAAGCCTTTCAAAAGGCCGTGATGGAGGCCCGCCGCACGGTCACCGCTTTGCCGCGCGAGACGCCGACAGTTTTGCCGGCCCCGAATCTGGATGTGCCGAGCACGCAAGCTGTGGTCGAAGGCGTGGCCGCGCGCGTGCGGCGTATCGTGGATGATCTACGTCACCCGGCCTCAGTCAATCTGCGCTAGGACGAGGTGGTTACGACTCTTTGCCATAAGGAGCTTTGTCTAAGTAATGAGCGCATCGGATCCTGGTTTGGCGATTCCGCCTGCCTCGGCTGTGGCCCCGGAGGGTGGTCCTCTTGTCGTCTTGCGGCGCGCGGTGGTCTTTTCGCTGGCCGCTTTATCCACCTTGATCTGCACGGTGCTATGGGCACGTTTGCTGGCTCAAAACGGCCTGTCCGGATTTGATATCGCCCAGGTCATTCTGTTCGCCTTGAACTTCGTGTGGGTGTCTTTGTTCTTTTGGACGGCGCTGGCGGGTTTCTTGCGCTGCTGGCGCGGCGGAATGACTCCGGGACTGGTCTATCCGTCCGAGCCGCTGTGTCCGGGGCAATTACCTCAGGATATCGGTGCCGCGCGCGCGGCGGTGCTTTTGCCGATCTATAACGAGCAACCGGCGCGCGTCTTCGCCAATCTGGCCGCGATGTATCAGTCGCTGGAAAAGGCCGGATGGTTGGCACCGTTCGATTTCTTCATCCTCAGCGATACGACCGATCCGGGCGTGTGGATTGAAGAAGAACAGGGCTGGTCCGATCTGGTGCGCCGTTTGAATGCGCAAGGGCGCATCTTTTATCGCAAGCGTCGCCGCAACGAGGCGCGCAAAAGCGGCAACATCGCCGATTTCTGCCGACGCTGGGGCAAGAGCTATGAGTATATGATCGTCTTAGACGCCGACAGCCTAATTGGCGGCGAGACGATGGTAAAATTCGTGCGCATGATGCAGGCCAATCCCGGAGCAGGGATTATCCAAGGACTTCCCGCGATGTTGGGCGGAGTCAGCCTGTATTCCCGGCTTCAACAATTCGCGGCGCGGCTTTATGGCCAGATGCTGGCGGCGGGTCTGAATTTCTGGCAATTGGGCGATGGCAATTACTGGGGCCATAACGCCATTTTGCGAACCCATGCCTTTATGAAGCATTGCAATCTGCCCATCTTGTCGGGCAAGCCGCCTTTTGGCGGACATATCCTCAGCCATGACTTTGTCGAGGCCGCGTTGATGCGCCGCGCCGGATGGCGAATCTGGCTGGTCGCGGATCTGGGCGGCAGTTACGAGGAATCGCCCCCGACCCTGATCGACTCGGTCTTGCGCGATCGGCGTTGGCTGCAAGGGAATTTGCAGCATCTGCGCTTGATTCCGGCCACCGGACTGCATCCGCTCAGTCGCTTCCATATGATCATGGGCATCATGGCCTATCTGGCTTCGCCCTTGTGTCTGGCCTTTATTCTGACGGGTCTGGCTTCGATGGCGTGGGCGACATTGTCGCCGCCCGCCTATTTCCCGCCTTATCCCACATTGTTTCCGCAATGGCCGGTCTTTGACGGCGACCTGGCGCGGCGTTTGCTGGTGGGCGGCGTGTTCATGCTGACTGCGCCCAAGCTGCTGGGTTTGATCTTAGCCTTGCAGGCGGGGTCGCGGCGCACCGGTTGGGGGGATGCTTGGAAGCTCACGGCGGGTGCGGTGCTGGAGCATCTTTATACCATCCTGCTGGCACCGATCTTGATGCTGTTTCACAGCGGGTTCTTTTTCGACATTCTGGCCGGACGCGACTCCGGCTGGGGCAAGCAACGGCGCGGCGGGGCCGAGACGATATGGGCCGAGGCCGTGCAGCGTCATGCAGGGCATACCATCTTTGGTGTGGTGCTGATGATCATCACGGCTACTCTGGCCTTCGAATTGCTGCCTTGGATATCCATCGTGGCGTTAGGCCTGATGCTATCCATCCCGCTTTCCGTGTTGTCATCCCGCGCGGAATTGGGCGAGAGGGCGCGCCGCGCCGGTTTATTCGTAACGCCCGAAGAGACGACCCCGCCGCCCGAATTCGCCGCCGCCCGCGCTCTGGAACGTAGTTTCGATACGCATGCCAATGCGCTGGATAGGCCCGTGCGCCTGGCGCGCGGCGTGGATGCGCTGTTGGACGATCCACAACTCCGCGCTTTGCATATCGCTTTGCTGCCCACGCAGCCCAGCCCCGACGATCCGCCCGATTTGCCTGCTTTGGCGGGCGCGCGCGCCAAGCTTGAACTATCCGCCCGTGGCTATGCCCCCCCGCCTTTAACCGCGCCCGAGGCCATGGCCTTGCTGTGGGACGCCGAAACTTTGCATCGCTATGCGGCTGTTCCGGTCGAGAATACATAAAGCGCGATGAGCGGCGTCTTTGCCTCACTGCTTATCAAGCTGCTGCCGCTTTACGGATTGGTGGCACTGGGTTGGTTGGGGGGACGGTTCCTGAAGACGGATCGCGTGGCGCTGGCCGATGTGATGATCTATCTGATCGCGCCGGTCTTCGTGTTCGGCGCGGTTGCCCGACTTAAATTTCAGATGGAATATCTGGCACTGCCCTTGATCTTGGCGGGGGTCAGCATGCTGATGGCCTTTGTCACCTTGCGTTTGGCGCGGGTGATGAACTTTACCCCACGCATACGCGGATTGGTCAGTTTCGCGGGCGGCACGGGCAATACCGGCTATTTCGGCGTGCCTGTCGTGTTGGCGGTATTGGGCGGAGAATGGCTGGGCGTTTATTTGATCCTCAATCTGGGCATGATGCTTTACGAGGCCAGCTTGGGCTATTACCTGCTGGCGCGCGGGGCGTTTTCGGTACGAGAAAGCCTGCGCCGGGTGCGGCGTTTGCCCGTGCTATACGCCATGGCGGCCGGGATGGCTTATTCGATCTCGGGCCTGGCTTTGCCGGATAGCTTTGTCGAAGTCTGGCAGAATTTTCGCGGCGCTTATGTGGTGCTGGGGATGATGATGGTGGGAATCAGCTTTGCCTATGTCCGGACGCGCGATTGGGATATGCCTCTGCTGGCTCTACTGATGACAAGCAAGTTTATCCTATGGCCGCTGCTGATGGGCGGTTTGGTGCTGCTGGATGCCCATGTGTTGCATCTTTTCGGCGGACCCATTCATGTCCTGCTGATGATCTCGGCCTTGGTGCCCGTGGCGGCCAATTCGGCAGTCTATGCCGCGCAGGTCAATATCCATCCCGAACGTATGGCGCTGGCCGTGTTGCTGAGCACCTTACTGGCGCTAGCGATCATCCCTGCTTTTTTCAGTATGGCGGGTTTGGGTTATTAAGCTCAGGTGAGTTTCTGATTCGACCTTTGCGGAGTTATCGCATCATGAGAACCAGGTTAATTTCTTGCGGAACGGATCATTCACCCATGGGCCTGAGCCCAATTGAGTCCCCATTTGGTTTCGACAATCAGCGGCACACGCAAGCTCGCAGCACCCTCCATGATCTGACGGACGATTTGTGCGGTAGCCTCGACCTCGGTCTCGGGGACTTCAAAGACCAGTTCGTCATGCACCTGCAGCAGAAGACTTGCGGACAGTTGCGCCTGTGTCAGAGCCTGGGGCAGGCGGATCATGGCGCGTTTGATGATATCGGCGTTGCTGCCTTGGACAGGGGCGTTGATGGCTTGGCGTTCGGCATAGGCGCGGCGGGCGGGCAGGCGGTCGTTGATATCGCGCATATGGCATTTACGCCCGAACAATGTGCGCGAATAGCCGTGCTGACGGGCGAAGGCCTTGCACGACTCCATCCATGCCTGCAATTCGGGATAGCGTTCGAAATAGGCGCGTAGAAACTGGCGAGCCTGTTCGTGGCTGCATCCCAGTTGCCGCGCCAAGCCAAAGGCGCTGATGCCATAAATGATGCCGAAATTGATGGCTTTGGCGTTGCGCCGCTGCGTGCCGGTCACGGCTTCAAGGGGTATGCCAAAGACCTGGCTGGCTGTCAGGCGATGAATGTCTTGGCCTGTCTGAAAGGCTTCGACCAGCGCCTTCACATCGGCCATCTCGGCAGCCAAGCGCAATTCGATTTGCGAGTAATCCGCCGAAAGCAGGACGTTTCCCGGGGCGGCGATAAAGGCGCGACGAATGGCCAGGCCATCCGTGCTGCGGATGGGAATGTTCTGCAAATTCGGATCGCTCGACGACAGACGGCCCGTCATGGCACCGGTCATGGCGAATGACGTATGGACGCGGCCCGTCTTGGCGTCTATCTGCTCTTCCAGGCTTTGCGTATAGGTCGAGGTCAGCTTGGCCAACGCGCGCCAATCCAACATGCGGGCGGCGATATCGACGCCTTGGGCGGCCATGGCCTCCAGCACATCGGCGTCGGTGGTATAGGCCCCCGATTTGCCTTTCTGTCCGCCGGGCAAGCCCATTTCCCCAAACAACACCTCGCCCAATTGGCGGGGCGAACCGATATTGAAAGGGTGTCCCGCCAGTTTATGAATGTCTTGCTCCAACACCGCCATACGGGCGGTAAAGTCGCGGCCTAGATCGCGCAGTACCTGCCGATCCACCAAGATGCCCGCCGTCTCCATCGCGGCGATGATCGGTGCCAGGGGACGCTCAAGCCGCTCATAGACGGTCTCCATGCTCTCGGCCAAAAGGCGGGGGCGCAATGTTTGCCATAGGCGTAGCGCGTAATCGGCGTCTTCGGCGGCATAGGCGCAGGCCTGATCCAGGGGGACACGGTCAAAGGTGATCTTCGCCTTCCCGGTTCCGGTGACCTCGTCAAACGAGAGCATCTTGTGATGCAGATGCAGTTGGACCAGCTCGTCCAACCCATGCCCGTGCTTTCCCGCATCCAGCACAAAGGATAGCAGCAATGTGTCGTCATGCGGCGTGATGGTCAGGCCGTGTTGGGCCAAGACCTGGGCGTCGAATTTGACGTTATGGGCGATTTTAAGAACGGCCGGATCGGCCAGCAGGGGCCGTAATGTTTGCACGATATCGGCCAGAGGCAATTGCGCCTCGTCCACCGCGTGACTGACGGGGATATAGCAAGCCTGCCCCGGCGCGACGGCCAAGGAGATGCCAACCAGTCGCGTGGTGCTGGGCGTGAGGGAAGTCGTCTCGGTATCCACGGCCACATATCCCGCATCTTGGGCCAGAGCTACCCAATGTTCCAAACGCGCGATTGTTTGCACCAGCTCATATTCAGTGCGCGTCTGGCTTAAAGCAGGGGCAGGAGTATCCCCCATATCCAGACTGGCCTGACGCGGAGAAGCCGGTGCCGGTTTGGCCGCCGTCGCACCCGACAGACGCCGGACCAGGCTGTGAAAGCCCTGGGCCTCCAGAAAAGGAACCCAGGACGCCATATCGGGGCGCGTGATAGTCAAAGACTCCAGCGCCAAAGGGCGCGGCGCATCGGCGCTTAAGGTAACCAACTGGCGTGAAAGCCGTGCCGCTTGCGCGTGGGTTTGCAGCAACTCGCGCCGTTTGGGCTGTTTGATCTCGGGCGCGCGAGCCAAAAGAGAATCCAAATCGCCATACAGATTTATGAGCTCGGCGGCGGTCTTGACGCCGATGCCGGGCACGCCGGGCACGTTATCGGAGGAGTCGCCGGCCAGGGCCTGTACATCCACAACTTGACCGGGCGATACGCCGAATTTTTCGCGGACTTCCTCTTCGCGTATGTTGCGCATCTTCATGGGATCGAACATGCCCACATGCGGGCCGACAAGCTGCATCAGATCTTTATCGGAGGAAACGATGATGACATGTTGTCCGCGCGCGGCGGCGGCGCAGGCATAACTGGCGATAAGGTCATCGGCCTCCCAGCCTTCGGCTTCCACGGCGGGCAAGCCAAGCGAGGATACCGCATCGCGCAACAGGGGAAATTGTGTGACCAGTTCGGGCGGGGTTTCGGTGCGATTGGCTTTGTATTCGGGATAGAGATCGTGGCGAAAGCTGCGCCGTCCGGCGTCATAAACGACCAGCAGGCTGCGCGGACCGTTCTGCTCGGTCGCCAGTTTCAGCAGCATCGAGCAAAAACCAAACACCGCGCCCACTTGCGTGCCATCGGGACGGGTCAAAGGCGGCAAGGCATGGAACGCGCGATAGATGAACCCCGAGGCGTCCAACAGCCATAAAGTAGGCATGTCGTTCATGACTGATGACCCTGAAGGGAAAGCTTTGCCTGCGATTCGGTCGATAAAACATAGTGCCGCCCGCAATAGGGGCAGTCGATCTCGCCCTTATTCGACAGGTTCAAATAGACGCGCGGATGCCCGGCACCTGAACTCTTGGGGTCGCCTTCGCAGGCTATGGTCGTGGACCATACGAAGTGAGTCTGCAAAGACGGGCGCGGCGCGGCGTTGGTTTCTTTCATGGCGTGACCTTACCTCAACGCGCGGCGTGCGTGAACATGCCTTTAACCCGATAAACGCTGATGCGCCGATTGCAAACGCTCCAGGGCTGCCACGGTCTCGGCCTGACGCGCGCGCTGTTCGTTCACGATCTCTTCGGGCGCACGTTCGACGAATTGCGGATTGGCCAGCTTGGCGGCGATGCGCTCCAGCTCGTCGCTGAGATGGCGGATTTCCTTGGTCAGGCGCTGGCGTTCTTGCTCGAGGTCGATCACATCGGCCAAAGGCAGGATCAAGGTGGCCTCGTCCAGCGGCATGGTCACGGTACCTTGCGGGGCCTCCAGAACCGAACGGATTACCGAGATACGCGCCATGCGGCGGATATTTTCCTGGTGCAGCATCAGGCGGCGGTTGCTGTCCGCTCCGGCGTCCTTGACCAACAGCGAGATATGGGCCTTGGGCGGGACGTTAAGTTCCGAGCGCACCGTGCGGATCGCGCTGATAAGGCGGATCACCCAGTCCATGTCGCGGCTGACCATGTCATCGGCCAGATCGACCGGCAGTTTGACCCAAGGCGCGGTGATCAACGCGCCACCCTTGCCGTCGGTCAGGTTGGCCCAGATTTCCTCGGTCAAGAAAGGCATGAAGGGATGCAGCAGATGCAGCACCTTGTCCAGCACGAAGGCGACGGTGGCGCGACATTCGGCGCGGGCTGCTTCGTTCTCGCCCGTCAGGCGCGGTTTGGTGAATTCCAGATACCAGTCGCAAAACGTGCCCCAAATGAACTGGTACAAAGCCGTCGCCGCATCGTCGAAGCGAAAGGCCTCCAGGCTGTCGTCCACGCGCTGAGCCAGCAAGGCGACCTCGCCGATGATCCAGCGATTGGTGGTTTCGCTGACCTGTTCCGGAAGGAAGGACGCAACCGGTCGGCATTCATGCATGCGGCAATAACGCGCCGCGTTCCACAGCTTGGTGGCAAAGTTACGCATGGTCTCGACCTGCGGCCCCGACACGCGCGGATCGCGTCCGGGCGTGCATTGCGAGGCCAGGCAGAACCGCAAAGCGTCCGCCCCATAGGCGTCGATCAGCTCCAACGGATCCACCACATTGCCCCTGGTCTTGGACATTTTGTGCCCGTGACCGTCGCGCACCAAACCGTGCATGAAGACGGTGTGGAACGGTACCTCCCCCGTCAAATGCAGGCCCATCATGATCATGCGGGCGACCCAGAAAAAGATGATGTCGTTGCCCGTCACCAACACGTCTGTCGGGTAATAGGTTTTCATGTCAGGCGTAGACTCGGGCCAGCCCAAGGTGGAGAAGGGCCATAGGCCCGCTGAGAACCAAGTGTCTAAAACGTCCTCGTCCTGGCGCAGCGTGACGGGTTTGCCGGCACCATAATGCTTTTGCGCCTGGGTCTGGGCGTCGTCCTCGTCCTCGGCCACGAAGATCGCGCCATCGGGGCCGTACCAAGCGGGGATGCGATGTCCCCACCACAATTGCCGACTGATGCACCAAGGCTGAATATTTCTCAGCCAATGGAAATATGTGTTGGTCAGATTCTCGGGCACGATGCGGATGCGGCCCTGTTCGACCGCCTCGATCCCACGCTGCGCCATGGACTTGCCGTCCGCGCCGCCGGGGCGATCGACATAGCAGTACCATTGCGTCGTCAATCGCGGCTCGATCACCACGCCCGAACGCTCGCCATGCGGCACCGCATGGGTGTGGGGTTCGATCTTTTCCACAAGCTCCAGGGCCTGAAGATCGGCCACGATGCGCTCACGCGCCACAAAGCGATCCAGGCCCCGATAAGCCTCGGGCACATGTTTGTCGTTCAACAGATGCGCGCGCTGATCCAGGATGGTGATAAGGGGCAGGTTATGCCGCTTGCCCACGGCAAAATCGTTAAAGTCATGGGCAGGCGTGATCTTGACAGCCCCGCTGCCCACGGTGGGATCGGCATGTTCATCGCCCACGATCGGGATCAAACGATCCGTCAGCGGCAGGCGCACCTGTTTGCCGATCAGATCTTTGTAGCGTTCATCTTGCGGATGCACCGCCACGGCGGTGTCGCCCAGCATGGTTTCAGGGCGCGTGGTCGCCACGACGATAAAGCGTCCCGGCATCCCCGCCACGGGATAACGCAAATGCCACAGATGGCCTTGCGTCTCTTTCATGTCCACTTCAAGATCGGACACGGCGGTCAGCAATTTGGGATCCCAGTTCACCAGACGCTCGGCCCGGTCGATCAATCCATCCCGATACAGACGCGCAAAGGCGGTGTTGACGGCCTTGCACAGGCCTTCATCCATGGTAAAGCGTTCGCGCGACCAGTCGGGCGACGCGCCCAGTCGTCGCAGCTGGCGCGTGATGGTGCCGCCGGACTCTTCCTTCCAGGTCCAGACTTCTTTTAAGAACGCCTCGCGGCCTATTTCGCGCCGCTCACGGCCTTCGCGCGCCAATTTGCGTTCGACCATCATTTGAGTCGCGATGCCGGCGTGATCCGTGCCGGGCAGCCACAACGTATCGCGGCCTTTCATGCGCTGCCATCGGATCAGAATGTCCTGGATCGACATCACCAAGGCATGGCCGACATGCAAAGACCCCGTCACATTGGGCGGGGGCATCATGATGGTATAGGGCTTACGCCCCGCATCGGGATTGGCCCCCAACGCGCCGGACTCTTCCCACATATGATAAAGGCGGGATTCGGTTTCTGTCGGGTGATAGAGCTTGTCAATCGTCATGGCTTGGATCGTCCTAGTATATCTGTGAAGTTCTGGAGCTTGATATTAATTGTCCAGTTTTACTCGGCGGACGACTTTTTCAATTTCCTTTTGAACCAAGCTGGTAACAAGACGCGGCAGGTTTTCGTCGATCCAAGCGCGCAGCATGGGACGCATGATCTCGACCACCAGGCCTTCCAAGGTCCGACTGCCATCGCCGATCGCGGAAACGGGGAATGACGGCATAGATGGCGGCGGCGTGAAGTTTTGCTTTAACTGATTGGCCAGTTCCTCTAAAGACCCAGCGGCGGCGCGCGCGGCGGATTCGGACATCAGCGATGAATCATTCGTGCCGATAGGAGACGGCATGACAGACGGTTGCATGATAGGGGAATCATCCACCACGGTGTTAAGCGTCAAAGGCGCATCCACATCGGCCATTTCTAATTCCACATCTTCCGGTTCGGTTTCTTGCCGCAAAGGCGGAGGGGATGAAAAACTTGGCGGCGGCGGCGGTGATGGTGGCGCAGGCGGCTGAACGACCGGCTCGGCCTCGACCGGCTTGGGGCTCTCCTCCACAACGACTTTAGGCTCAGCCTTTTTCAAGGGCTGCTCTTCCGGAGCCTTTTCGTCCGAAATAATCCGGCGGATGGAAGCCAGAATTTCTTCCATAGATGGTTCTTGTTGAGCGGACTGCGGTATCGCCATGATTCGGACATGCCCTTTCTTGGTTGGACTCGAACAGATTACAAGTGAAGAATCCGTTTGCAAAGCCGGGATTGAGGGTTCATTGTTGCGTTACCGCTTAAGTGCGATAAATATAAGGTTCGGTATCAAAACATGTTGCGTTGTTTTCTGCCTATCGCGGCGGCTGGATTGGCCCTTCTGGGCACGCCTGTGCTGGCCCAGGATGTCATGCCTGCGCCAAAGCGTGCCCCGCGTACGCCTGTGACCAGTGCGCCCCTTCTGCAAGCCCCGCAAAGCCTTGAAGGCCCTGCCGTGGCCTTGGATGGCGAGTCGCTGTGGATTGGCGAGCATGAGGTGCGCCTATTCGCCGTGACCGCGCCGCCGCCCTATGCCCCTTATGGTGCCCAGGCTATGGCGGCGCTCGATGAAATCCTGGCGGGTAAAACTTTTCAGTGCCGGGTGCGTGATCGTGCCCGCGATGGCCGCTTGGTGGCCCAATGTCAGGGTACTGGGGATGTGGACCCGGCCTTAGAGATGATTCGTAAGGGGCTGGCCGTGGTATCGCGCTCGTCCGTACGCAGCAGCGATCTGGGCGATACCTATAGCGCCGCCGAACAGGCGGCACGCAAGGCCAAGATAGGCCTTTGGGAGCATGACGGCGCTGTCGCGCCTATGCCTAGCGAGACAACAGCTCGTGATTCTAAGGTCGAGGCGGCCAAGGAACCCCGAAGCGCCGAGAATCCTGCCAAAACACAGAATGCTTCCGCCGACTCCAATTGGCATGACGCGATCGAGAGATATCAGGTTCTATTGGCGGCGGCGATCTTCCTGCTGGGGGCCATGATGGTGCCGCTGGCCATGTGGTTGCGGCGGGGCTGGCAGGAACGCGCCGAGCGTCGCATTCTGGCCGCCGCTTTGCGGGCCGAGCTGGCCGCCGCGCGTCAGTCATGCCGTCAGAGGGCGCATGTCTTGATGGGCGGTCAGGCCGAATCTATTCCGGGCAGCTTGTGGCCGCGTCTGCGCTCGATGGTTTTCGATGCCTGCATCAGCCGTATGGGGATGTTGGGGACTGACATGATGCGCCGCCTGATGACCGTCTATGGCCAGATGGCGGATTTCAACGCCATGCGTCAACAGGAACAGCAAACCGGCATGCATGGCGACCCGATGGCGGTGGCGCGCGGGCTCTCGGTGCTGGCCGACCGCATTGCCGTGGTGTTGCACGAATTGGAGGCGGTCGAGTCTGCGCGTGGTCGCGCGACCAAACCGCATATGGTGGGCTATTCGCGCCAGGCATTATTGCCGGCTGTTGCCACGGCCTCTGCCGATGAGCAAGATACGACAAGCGGCCAAGTGACGTCTCTGCCTGGAATTATGGCGCGACGCCAAGGCGTGGCGCGTCCATCGGCCATGCTGCGCCGCCTGAATGGTTCGACCGTGACGATGGTTCCTATGGTGACCGAGGTACAGGATGTTGTCCCTGAACCCGCACCACCGCCCATGCCACGACAGGGCATGTTCCATCCGTCCGTGGTGGCCGAGGTTTTAGAAACGGCAACGCCCGTTCCTGCCATCAACTCAGCCGATGACGCGCAGCCACAGGAACAACTTGTCGCGACAGAAGAAGTTAAATCGGAAAAATCAGAATCATCGCCGCAGGTAGAATCGATCTCCCCTACGGCTCAACCCGAGGAACGAGTGGTGGTCCCGCCGCTTTCGGTGCCGAATCCGGTAGCCTATGTACCAGAGGCAACCGAACAACCGCCCATCACGCGTTCAAGGCCAACCGTTTCGCGCGTAACCTTGGCAAGCAAGGCCCCGTCAGCACCCGCCACTCCTCCCGTCAATGGCGTGGCCGCGCCATCGGATACCGGGCTGAGTGACGAGGCGTTCCAAGAATTGCTGCGTTCGGCCACGGCCATCCGCAAAGACCTCAAGCGAGCCTCATAAATCGTTCTTAGACACTGTTCGCAAAAGCGGAATCCCTAAGGATTGCGCGTGTCGGCATATTCCAGGACGAAGTATCATCAACAACTTTGTCGTCATGCCCGCGACCTTCCTGTCCGGCACCTTCTTCACGCTGGAACAACTTCCCCCCGAATGGCGCTGGCTGTGCCTGGGCAATCCGTTCTTTTACATGATCGACGGTTTCCGCCAAGGCATCCTGGGCCAAGGCGACAGCGACCCGGCTTTGGGCCTTTGCATCATGCTGACCGCGACATTGGCCCTTGGGGCCTTGTGCTGGCGGATGTTGGCGACGGGGTATAAATTGCGCGGATAGAGTAAGCGCGGCGTAAGAAAAAAGTAAAAGGTGAAGTTATAGAACGGCAGTTAAACGCGACACGGCGTTGCGGCGTTCAGCTCGTTGCGCTTCTTTGCTTTGCTTACGCTGATCGATTTCTTCTTTCCTTCCGACAATAAAGATGAAATCGCTTAAATCTTCACCCAATTCATGGTTTTTCCTAGCAAGAGATTCCAGTTTGTCCGCCAATGGCTTGCCTTCATGGCCAAGCGTTTTCTTGATGGCCCATATCTCGCTTGGCATCTGAACCAGAAAATCTGCCGATTGCCTATAAAGAGGAAAATAATCAGCTTCTTTCGTTGCTTCGCGTGCTTCCAACCTATCGAGCGCACCCTGTAGATAGGTCAAAACATTCATTCTCCCGCCAAGACTAGAGAAATCAATGGCGACATAATCGCCATTGTCCTCAGCAGGGAAGCCTTTTTCTACCGTTTCGCCATCGAGTACTGACAAGGTTCCAAAAGGATGCTCAGATCGTTTATAATCCTCGAGTGGAACGATATCATCATCGGTTGCGGTTATCTCTTTTCGTGCTGTCAAAACATGAGCGGCTTTTTTGAACATCTGCCTCAGTTCGTCGCGCAGGCTACGTTGATTCGCTTCAACCTGACGTGCGACCAGCGTCCCATTTAACGATGCGACAAACTGATTCTGAAAAGTCCATACAAATTTCTCGAAGGGTTGATGGTGATAAATTTCACGGCTTATTTCAGATGGCACATAACACATTCTGCCACTGCTTGCCTCATGCAACAGTCCTGCCGTATATCCCATCGGATCGCTTATCTTAGTTTCTTGCAATTCGTTGGCTGGTACGCCAAGCGCATCTGCATAAGCGGCGAACTTGGCGCTACCCCTGTTAAATCTCACCCGCGTTTGTTCATCATCGGAATGCAGAGCTTCGTGCGTTGCGACATTCAACGCTGACCGGAGAGAACGACTGACGGAAAGAGGTATTCCGTTTGCGTCAATATCATCAATCAAATATATGGTATTGATCCAAACAGTCGTTGATTTGTCGCCGACCTTATTGAACTTCCACCCGAAAAAATAACCGTTTGAAAGGGATTCTGGCTTATCCGGAGCGTTGTTCCATGAAGTTACCGAGACTTCTGGAACCTGAGGCGTTTTGATGATGGAGCCAAATGTTAAAACATAGTCTTCAAGCACTGATTCCTTTACTAAAAGAGATTGCTGGGACCAGGTATCCTTTATGCTTTGCCATTCCAAAACTTGCTCTGCGGACATTCCTGAAAAATGCTCGACGGCGGCGTCTATTTGCTGTTCACGGAGATTTCTTATGGCGTTTGTGGGGGCAAGATTCTTGTATAGATGTTGCTGGGCAATTCTGAATGATGGGGTAATGTCTCCCCACCATCCCAATGCTTGCACATAGTGATAGACCTGTTGGTCGCTCAATTCAGCTATATCGCTGGGACTCAGACGATGTATCTCTCTTTCAACGAGCGTATCGACCAATGCCGATGTTTTTTTAACGAGGTTTTCTGGGTTCTTTTCAAGCTCTGCGCAAGTCGATTGAAAGCTGTTCCAGCTTGTTGGAGAAAACCGCATGTTTTGGGAAATAAACTCAAGGGCATTCAGAACCTCCCGACAGCCATCCTCACGACTAATCTGAAGAATGGCAAGCATTGATCCTTGTTCAGCTTCACTAAGACGTGTGCTCACGAAGGAAGCTGGCGTTTCTTTGAACGCTGCTGGCAGAAACACAGATACGACAAGGGCAAGGTATAATTGCTCCATAAGCTCTTTTCCATTCTGATATCCATCAAATCCGTTTTTGTTATCAACAGGAATGCTTTGTTTTTCGCGCAGCTGCGTTCTGCCCACGACAGACTGAACCGCCGCCTTAACGGCATCACTTTCTTTGAAGTCAATTGAGCGACCGACCATTGAGACGGCGGCATAGAAGGCATCGTCTGTCATGCCTTCGATCTCAGGATTGTGAGGGTTTGTCAAAAAAGCATAGAGACGAAAGCGCTCCACCAATGGCAGCCGGGTCAAGATTGCCGATATATCCGCATCGCGGGCAAGTTCATCCCTCACGATATATCGGCCTTCGAGACCAAGCATCGTGGGGCACTGCAAAATATCCTTGATCTCATTATCCATCATGAAGGCAATTCCCTTGTTTTGAAGCAGCACCTAATGCAAGACAGTCCATCAGAGAAAGTCGTTAACTTTCATGCAGATGTATGAAATTTTCGCTCGATTTCACGTGAAATGCAATAGTTGCGCTACCCAGCTGCGTTTTGTGCCGAGAAAGACCTTATGATGCACCTATTTTTCTATCTTTGCGAAGAAAGCCTCGGCCTGGCTGCGTTGCCCCTGACGCTGTTCAATAGTCGCGCGGACGCGCTCGATCTCGGCTTCAAGCTGGGGAATATAGGCGCGCAATTCCTCGACCGACAGGCCTTCTAAGACCCGGGGAAGGGTTATCGCCGGTTTCGGCTTTGGCGTCAGATCGTCCCAGTCCATGAGGCAAGGTTATAGCCGATGCGCGTCGCGCAAAAAAGACCCGCCAGGAAGACTTCCTGGCGGGCTTTTTCTACGGTCCAAGACCCAAGCGCGCGGGTTAGGCGGCTTGGTTGGCCTCGGACGAGTCCAGATGCACGCCCGGCCCCATGGTGGAGCTGAGGGTGATGCGGTTGATGAACACGCCCTTGATGCCCGACGGACGCGCGCGCACCACCGCTTGCAGCAGGGTGCGGATATTGCCCATCAGGGCCTCGTCCGTAAAGCTGGCCTTGCCGACGCCGACCGACAAAATGCCGGTCTTGTCCGCGCGGTACTCGATAGCGCCGCTCTTGGCCGCTTTGACGGCTTCGGCCACGTTCGGGGTCACCGTGCCCAGCTTGGGGTTGGGCATCAAACCGCGAGGACCCAGCACGCGGGCCACTTTACCCACGATGGCCATCATGTCGGGCGAGGCGATCACGCGGTCGAAATCCATCTGACCCGCTTCGATGGTGGCCGCCAATTCCTCGGCACCCACCAGCTCGGCACCCGCCGCCTTGGCGGCCTCGGCCGCCGCGCCGCGCGCGAACACCGCCACGCGCACCGACTTGCCCGTGCCATGGGGCAAGGGAACCACGCCGCGCACGTTTTGATCCGGCTGCTTGGGATCCAGGTTCAGATTGATGCTGACTTCGACGGTCTCGTCGAATTTCGCCTTGGCCGAGGCGCGCACCAGTTTAACGGCTTCGGCCAGGCTGTAGCTGCGGGCGCGATCGATAGTCGAGCGAGCCTGACGCAGGCGTTTGCCAATCTTATGCGCCATGTCTATTCCTCCACCTGCAAGCCCATCGAACGGGCGGAACCGGCCAGCATGCTGGCGGCCGCTTCGATGTCGTTGGCGTTCAAATCTTCCATCTTTTCCTTGGCGATCTCACGGATCTGCTTCATCGTGATCTTGCCCGCCACGCTCTTGCCGGGAGTTTGCGATCCCTTTTCAAGGCCCAACGCCTTCTTGATCCAATAGGTATTGGGCGGCTTGCGCGTGACGAAGGTAAAGGTGCGGTCGCTGAACGCGGTGATGACCACCGGAATCGGCATGCCCTTTTCCATGTTCTGCGTCTTGGCGTTAAACGCCTTGCAGAACTCCATGATGTTCAAACCGCGCTGACCCAGCGCGGGGCCGACCGGCGGCGAAGGCGTCGCGCTTCCTGCACCGATCTGTAGCTTGATATAGCCGATGACTTCTTTGGCCATGTGGCCGTCCTCCTCTGTGAATGACTCGAGGAGGCCCAATGCAACAAGGCACCCATCCGCGACCCCGAAAGGCCCCGAACAATCCGCCTTTTTCCATCGTGCCTCGTCGCCAGCCCCCGCAAACGCCAGGGCGCATGCGGATTCCAACGTCTCTTCGAGGTTTCGACCCCACCCGGCGGCCACAGCGTTAACCATGACACTTTGACGGGCATCTCCCCCAATGAGCGCCCTCTTTTTATCCCCCGCTGCGTTTTTGCGCAATGGTTTCGATTTTTCCTTGTTTGCAAGTCCCGTATCTGCGAAGAGAAAATGACGGTGCCGGCCTTGATGTTCCTGGCGGACGAAAACGAAACAAAGGGGCAAAAGCCATGTCTTGCGAGCATCAAACAATCTTGTTGTGCGGTGTGGGCGGCAGCGGCATGAGTGCCTTGGCGTTGGTGCTGATGGCGCGCGGATACGCGGTGCGCGGTTCGGATCGCGCTTGGGATGCCGGACAAACGCCCGAGAAATTCGCCGCCCTTAAACGCGCGGGAGTCGAATTGGTGCCTCAAGACGGCTCGGGCGTCGATGCAAGCCTGTCGGCCTTGATCGTCTCGACCGCCGTTGAAAACAGCATTCCGGATGTGCGGCGCGCCATGGAGCTTGGCGTTCCGGTGCGCCATCGCGCCGAGGTGCTGGCCGAGATATTCCATGCCGGCCAGGGAATCGCCGTGGGCGGCACCAGCGGCAAATCGACCACCACGGCCATGCTGGGGCATATTTTGCGCGCATGCGGCCAGGACGTGACCGTCATCAACGGCGCGCCGATGCTCAGCGCTATAGAGGCGGGCGAGGCCGCCGGTTTGGGCAATGCCGTGATCGGCCAATCCCCGCGCATGGTGATCGAAACCGACGAAAGCGACCGCAGCATCCGGCTGTTCACGCCCGATATCGCCGTTTTGACCAACATCTCGTTGGATCATGAACCGGTCGAAGCCTTGACCGTCGTTTTTCGCGACTTCTTGTCCCGGGCGCGCAGCGCCGTCGTGGTCAATCTGGACAACCCCGCCGCCGCATCCTTGGCGGGGACGCATCCCCACACGCATGGCTTCAGCCTGAACGATCCCAAAGCGCGGATCCGCGCCACCATCGTCAAGCTTAAAGCCGACGGGTCGCAGGCGCATGTCATCGAACAAGACGGCGATCAAGGCCAGATGACGCTGCATGTGCCTGGCCGCCATAACATCGAAAACGCCTTGGCGGCCCTGACGGCGGCGCGTTTGGCAGGCGTGGCCTTGGCCGACGCCTTGGCCGCTTTGGCCAGCTTTCAAGGCGTCAAGCGTCGCTTAGAGGTTCTGGGCAGCGTGGCCGGGGTGACTGTGATTGACGATTTCGCCCATAACCCCGACAAGATCGCCGCTTCCTTGGACAGTTTGCGCCAAACGGCGGGGCGCTTGTTGGTGATGTTCCAACCGCATGGCTTCCTCCCCATGCGCATCATGGGGGCCGGGATCGCCGAATCCTTCGCCAAAGGTCTATCCGAGGGCGATGTGCTGTTGATGCCCGAGATTTACTATGCCGGCGGCACGGCCACGCGCGACGTGTCGTCCCGCGACACCGTCATGGCCGTGCGGGCGGCGGGACGCGACGCGCATTTCCTGCCCGATCCGCCCGGAGCCGAGCGACGCGTGGTGCTGCGCGAATTTTTGCTAAGCCATGCCCGCCCCGACGACCGCATCGTCATCATGGGCGCGCGCGACGACACGCTGACGGAATTCGCCCATGACCTGCTGGAGCGTTTACGTCTGCGCGCCCAGGAAAACGAGCGCAGCGAAAACTTCCTGGCCATCTGCCGAGTGTCTTAGGCGCCTAACGCATTCGATTTCTTAGCTTGTCAGTCTTTGGTGCAGCCGGTCCAGATTGGCGATGACCTCCATGGATGCGTCATCCAGGCTACGGGCTTCCTTGAGCGCATTGGCCATATCTCCCGCAGCCAGTGCCGCTAGGGCTTGTTTCCCGTGCTGATGCACACGTTGATGCGGCTCGACCAAGCGCAAGAACTCAGGCATCTGACGAATCTGCGCGTTCTCGATTTGGTCGTACCATTTACCTAGACGACAGCCGTGATGATCGGGCAAGTCGCCCGCTTTGGTCTGGCTGCGCCCTGCCAATGCGTCGAACACACGTTTCTTAAAACTGGCGTGGTCCGCCTTGGCCACCATGACCAACATCTCGTCATCGGGATCCTTGACGATATCCGTCAGTTCTTTTTGGACGACCGCGCTGGATTTCTCCATAGAGCCGGTTAATTGCGCAAGGCGACCGATGCTCTGATCCGCCATCCGAGCGATGATATCCAGATTGCCGCTGACATCGCCGGTCACCGCCGTCTGCTGTTGGACCGTGGCCGAGACATCGGCCATCCTTTGCGTCACGCCGTCCAATTGGCCGCTGATATCCCGAATCTTGCCTCCCGTGGACTTGATGGCATCCAAGCCTTGCGTCACGCGCTGCGTGCCGTCATTCATCGACACCAGCATATCGGCCATGCCTTTTTGCAAGGAGGCGATACGCTGGCGAATGTCGTCGGTCGCTTGGGCTGTCTGGTTGGCCAAGGCTTTGACCTCACCCGCAACCACGGCAAAGCCTTTCCCGGCCTCGCCCGCGCGCGCGGCCTCAATCGTGGCGTTCAAGGCCAACAGATTGGTCTGGCTGGCGATTTGTTCGATCGTCTTGAGAATATCGGCGATCTGCTCCGACGCTTTATCAAGCGCTTGCACCTTGCCCGTCAGGGCACCGAAGGCCACGGATATGCCGTTCATAATATCAATGGATTGATCCACAGATTGCACGCCGCCGACCAATCTGGCTTTGACGTCGCGGGATTCCTGGACCACGAATTCCGAAGTTCGCGCCACTTCCTTGATGGATGCCGACATTTCTTCCGAAGCGGACGCCATGGTTTGGGTTCGGTTTTGCAGCTCGCGCATGTCCTGTCCCATTTCCACAATCGCCAAAATCGGAGCCGTCTGCTCAACCCAGATTTGGACCACGCTCTTGAGGGTCGCGTTGGTTCGCAGTCTCAACGCATTGGCAAGTGGGCTGATGGCCTTGGCCAAGGAATCGCTGCTATGAGCAACGACCTTCCATTCTTTTCCCAAGGATTGGCTGACATACTCAACCAAAGCGGCAAGATAATCCTCTTTGGATTTGCCCATTTGTTGCTCCTGATTGTCAGTATTTAAGGTTTTCTGGTGCACAAATGACATCATGGGGCTGGCCTCCTAAACGGAAGAAACAGTTCATACCTAGACAGAATCAAAATAAGACCACACAACGGTAAATAAAAATTAAACAACCAAGGGTTTTATACAGAGGGGGCAATAAGACCGCGTTGCTCACCAACACCGTCTATCTTGTCGAGAATACCTCAGATGGAGCTCGGCGATCACAAGGCTCAGACGCCAAGTGATCGCCTATGATCCCATGAAGCCCATCATTTAATCCCGCGTCTCTATCAGAGGCCACAAAGCCAGTTCATGCCTCGGGCGTTTCCTCTGCCTTTCTCAATTCCGCGTCCGACGTTTGGCGGGAACGGCGGGCTGCGCCAGGATTGGGGCCAGGAAGCGGCCCGTATGGCTGGCGGGGGTTGCCGCGATATCCTCGGGCGTTCCGGCGGCCACCAGATGCCCGCCGGCCGTGCCGCCCTCGGGGCCTAGATCCAATATCCAATCCGCCGTCTTGATGACGTCCAGATTATGTTCGATCACCAGCACCGTGTTGCCCTGATCGACCAAGGCTTGCAGCACATGCAGCAAGCGGCGCACGTCTTCGGCATGGAGGCCCGTGGTCGGTTCGTCCAAGATATACAATGTGCGGCCTGTGGCGCGGCGAGATAATTCCTTGGACAGCTTCACGCGCTGCGCCTCGCCGCCCGAAAGAGTCGTCGCCGACTGGCCCAGATGGATATAGCCCAGCCCTACCTGGGTCAACGTGTCCAGCTTATTGCGGATGGCGGGAATATCGGCAAAGAACGTCGCGCCTTCCTCGACCGTCATATCCAACACATCGGCGATGGATTTGTCCTTAAAGGTGACTTCCAAAGTTTCGCGGTTATACCGCCGTCCGCGACAGGAATCGCAAGTCACATAGACATCGGGCAGGAAATGCATCTCGATCTTAATGACGCCGTCGCCTTGACAAGCCTCGCACCGTCCGCCTTTGACGTTGAATGAAAAGCGTCCCGACCCGTAACCACGTGCCCGCGCCTCGGGCAGACCGGCGAACCATTCGCGGATGGGGGTGAAGGCACCGGTATAAGTGGCCGGATTCGAGCGCGGCGTGCGGCCGATGGGGCTTTGATCGATATCGATCACCTTATCCAGATTCTCTAGTCCCAAAAGCCGCGTATGCGCCGCCGGCAGGTCGCGCGCGCCATGCAGCGCCCGCGCCAAGGCCAGATGCAGGGTATCCAACACCAAGGTCGATTTCCCGCTGCCCGACACGCCGGTCACACAGGTCATGGTGCCCATAGGAATGCGCGCGGTCACGTTCTTCAGATTATGGCCCGTCGCCCCTTCCACCTCCAGCCAGGCCCCGCCGCGCGGCGGACGGCGAGTCTTGGGAACGGCGATCGCGGCGCGGCCCGACAGATAGGCCCCCGTCAGGCTTTTGGGATCGCGCGCCACATGCGCGGGCGTTCCGGCTGAAACCACATGTCCGCCATGCGTTCCCGCGCCAGGCCCCATATCGATCAAATAATCGGCGGCGCGGATGGTGTCCTCGTCATGCTCCACCACGATCACGGTATTCCCCAAATCGCGCAGGCGTCGCAAGGTTTCCAGCAGGCGTTCATTATCGCGCTGATGCAAACCGATGGAAGGTTCGTCCAGCACATACAACACGCCCGACAATCCCGATCCGATCTGCGAAGCCAAACGAATGCGCTGCCCCTCGCCGCCCGAAAGAGTCCCGGCGGTGCGCGATAGGCTGAGATAGTCCAACCCCACATGGCGCAGGAATCCCAAGCGCTCGGTGATTTCCTTTAAGATGCGCCGGGCAATCTGGCGCTGCTGTTCGTTCAGCTTGGAGTCCAACCCCTCCGCCCAATCGGCCGCCTGGGAAATGGACTGGCTGGCAATGTCGCTGATGGTGCGGCCATCCACGCGCACGCACAAGGCTTCGGGTTTCAAACGCTGTCCACCGCAAGCGTCACACGGCTTCGAGGAATGATATTGCGAGAGATCCTCGCGCATGGCGGGACTGTCGGTCTCGCGCCAGCGACGCTCCAGATTGGGAACGACGCCTTCAAAGGGACGGTTGGTTTCAAAACGGCGCTCGCCGCTGTCAAAGCGCATGCGCACGGCTTCCTCGCCCGAGCCGTATAAAATCACCTGACGCGCTTCCTCGGTCATTTTGTCCCAAGGCGTGTCGAGCTTGAATCCATAATGCTTGGCCAGAGCCTGCAAGGTTTGAACCATATAAGGGGTGCTGACAACGCGCGTGCTGCCCGAGGCCACGCGCGACCAAGGTTTGATGGCGCCTTCGGTCAAACTTAACCAGCCATTGGGAACGATCAAGGCCGGATCCATATACAGCTTGACGCCCAATCCGTCGCATGCGGGACACGCGCCATAGGGATTATTGAAGGAGAAGAGGCGCGGCTCGATCTCGGGCAAAGTGAACCCGCTGACGGGACAGGCGAATTTTTCGGAAAAGACGATCCGCTCGCCGCCCTCGACCTTTTCCGCATAGACCAAGCCGTCGGCCAGTTTCAAAGCCGTCTCCAGCGACTCGGCCAGACGTTTGCCTTGGTCGGGACGAATGATCAATCGATCGACCAAAACATCAATGTCGTGCTTGCGCTTTTTGTCCAAAGCCGGCACGTCGTCCATCTCGTGCAGCGTGCCGTTGATGCGCAAACGTTGGAATCCCTGACCGCGCCACTGATTGATCTCTTTGCGGTATTCGCCCTTGCGACCGCGCACAACCGGTGCCAACAGATACAACCGAGTCCCTTCGGGCAAGGTCAACAGACGATCCACCATCTGGCTGACCGTTTGGCTTTCAATGGGAAGCCCCGTGGCGGGGGAATAGGGTATGCCCACGCGCGCGAAGAGCAGGCGCAGATAATCATAGATTTCCGTCACCGTGCCCACGGTGGAGCGCGGATTCTGCGAGACGGTCTTTTGTTCGATGGAGATGGCCGGGGACAGGCCCTCGATGGAATCCACGTCCGGCTTTTGCATCAGTTCAAGGAACTGCCTTGCATAGGCCGAAAGGCTTTCCACATAGCGGCGTTGGCCTTCGGCATAGATGGTGTCAAAGGCCAAAGAGGATTTACCCGAACCCGAAAGCCCGGTAATCACCACCAGGCTATGCCTTGGAATCTCGACATTCACATTCTTCAGATTATGGACGCGCGCGCCGCGCACGCGAATGACATCCGGCTCGATCCCCCGCATAGCTCCCCCCTATCGTCCCCCCTGCCTTACGGCGGCCTTATAGAATACACGGTTTCCCTGGGATCGTCCCCTTTGATTGCAGAGCAAACTGTGACAAGATCGACCGCCGGTCTGGCAAGCCTTCAGATGGAGTATCCCTTGGAATCCGCATTCGCTTTCTTACAAAGCCCCCTTCTGGGAGATACGCTCGGCCATTGGTTGACCTTTGGTCTGCTGATTGTTGTGCTGCTGGCCTTTGACCTTGGCGTGCTGCACCGGCGCGACCATGAAATCAGCGTACGCAGCAGTCTTTGGCTCAGCGGATTCTATATCGCCATCGCCTTGCTGTTTGGCGTCTGGATAGGATTCACTTCGGGCGTTAGCAGTGCTGAGCTGTATTTTACCGGCTATCTGGTCGAAAAAAGCCTGTCGCTGGATAACATCTTCGTCATCTCGCTGATCTTCGCGCATTTTGGCATTCCGCGCCGCTATCAGCACCGTGTGCTGTTCTGGGGCATTCTGGGGGCCATCGCCATGCGCGCGGTGATGATCGCGCTGGGCGCGCAATTGCTGCACAGCTTCGAATGGCTGCTGTATCTGTTCGGCCTGTTCCTGCTGATCACCGGCGTGCGCATGCTGTTTGTCAAAGAGAAACCCCATGATCTGGGGTCAAGCCGCATCATCAAATTCTTGCGCCGTTATCTGCCCGTCACCGACGAGTTGCACGGCAACAAATTCATTGCGCGTGTACGTGTGATCGAAGCCGGACACACGAAACCACGCTTGCGGCCTTATGTCACACCTTTGTTGCTAGCTCTGGTGATGGTGGAAGTCAGCGATCTGATTTTCGCGGTGGACAGCGTGCCCGCCGTGTTGGCGATCACCCAGGATCCTTTCATCGTCTACACCAGCAACATCTTTGCGATTTTGGGTCTCAGAGCCTTGTATTTCGCCCTTTCCGCGATGATCCAGCGTTTTGACATGCTCAAATACGCGCTGGCCTTGGTGCTGATTTTCATTGGCATGAAGGTCGTGATCGGGCCGATCGCAGGACCGATCCCGTCTTGGGTGTCTTTGTGCGTCACAACGTCGCTGTTGGCGGGGGGCGTCATTCTGTCACTGGCGCGACCGAATAAAAATGGGTGACAACATCGGGGTGCGCGAATCGCTGTGATGTTGCGCAATCTCGTGAGGGTGCCTCCAGACATGTTGGACGAATTGACCAGTCGTGGCGATATGCTCGCCCATGCATCGGAAACGGCACCCCCTACATCGTTGCGTCATCTGGTTGCTCAGGTTGAGCGCCTCTGCGGACGGGCCGTGGCCTTGCGCCTGTTCAGCCTGCTGGAGGTGCAGAACCTCGAGTCCGCCGGAGTGAACGAGATATTGATCTTCCTGAAGAACCATGCAGACAACGCTTGGCGGGCCTTTGCTCAGATGCGTGATAACCCCTTCATCCACGCTGAGATGGGCGAACAGGCGCGTAGCTTGTATATGGAGATGCTGGGCCGCCGTTATGAAGAGGCCGCTGAACTGCACCGTGTGGCGCGAAATAGCTGGCGCAACGATTCGTTGCACTTAGAAGGCAGTCGCGCCTAATTTTTGTTCTTCCGACATCACCAAATTGACATGATCTTCAGCCAAGCTAAATTGTCTGGGCCGCAGACAAAGACGCTGAGTCGGTGTCACGGCCGCTTTATCACGCATCACCCGGAGCGACACGATGAGAATGAACAAGACCATCCTGCTGACGGCAACCGCACTGGTTGCGGGCGTTGCGCTGACCGGCTGCCAAAGCAGCAGTTGGGGCCAGAAGCAAACCGTGGGCACGGTGGTGGGTGCCGGCGGCGGTGCCTTGCTTGGCAACCAGTTCGGCAAGGGGACAGGCAATGTGGCCCTGACCGCTCTGGGTGCCGTCGCTGGTGCCTGGTTAGGAAATGAGATCGGCTCGTCGCTTGATAATGCCGACCGTTCGGCACTGATGCAGGCCGAGAATCGGGCTTATTCCGCGCCGATCGGCCAACAAATCACCTGGAACAACCCGCAAAGCGGCAATTCGGGCGTCATTGTTCCGGTCCGCGACGGCCAGGATGGCAGCGGTGCCTATTGCCGCGAGTTTAACCAATCCATCGTTGTAGGCGGCCAGCGTCAGAATGGTTACGGCACAGCCTGCCGTCAGCCGGATGGCACTTGGAAGATCGTGCAATAGCTGATATAAGGTTATTGCCGCTCGCGGCATGACCAGTAAGCTTCATACTCAACACGCAACGACGAAGGGGACGACGTCATGATGAAAACAACTCTATTGGCGGCTGCGGCTGTCATTGCATTGGCTGGCCCTGCCATGGCGGAAACAGCGATGCGCAACTATGAGACTGCCACCTATGATGAAGGCAAGTCTGTTGTCTATGGCGAGAACGGCCAAGAGACCATCGTCAACACCAACAGCGATTCCTATGCCGGTGCCGTGTCTGCGACCTCGAAGTCGGCAACACATCCGGAGGACAGCGAAAGCCCCTATACCTCACAGCCTGATCCGACCAAAATCGCTCAGTAACCGCTGATAGCAGGGCTATTCCTATCCTGACAAATCTGGCCGTAGCGGCGTAAGTGTCGCTACGGCCTTATTTTTTAAACAAAGATATCACGCCAAGGCTCTGCGGCTTTTAACCTCCAGGGCATACACAATATCCGTCAAGATGCCTTCGCGAAGTCCACGATCACCCACACGCAACCGCTCGACAGGCCATAGGCTCAATAAAGCTTCGAGGATTGCGCAACCTGAAACGATTAAATCGCCGCGATCGGGGCCGATGCCGGGAATACGATTGCGTTCGTCCCGAGTCAGGCTGCATAGGCGGCGCGTCATCCGAAGCGTTTCATCGGTTGCAAGAATACGTCCATCTACAGCTGAACGCTGATAGCGCGGCAAGCCGATCATCGCCGCCGCCAGAGTCGTCAAAGATCCCGAACAACCCAGAATTTGCACCTGCTGAGCCTTCATCTGCATCCCGATGCCGTTGCGCCGATCAAAGGGCAGCAATGCGGCACGGACACTGTCGATCATGTCCTGATAATGCTCTGACGAGATCGTATCGCCCCCATAGCGTTCAGTGAGGTTGACCACCCCGACCGGCAGCGACACATGGTCCAATAATCGCGGCGGCGCGGACGATGATTCAACCCGCAGCCACGCCAATTCCGTCGAACCGCCCCCGATATCGAACATCACAGCATGCAATGGCTTGGGCAAAAGCAAAGGCGCGCATCCGATCATGGCCAGCCGCGCTTCCTCGGCTCCGGAAATGATCTCGAAGCCAATGCCTGTTTCCCGTCGCACCCGTTCAAGAAAAGCCAATCCGTTGCTGGCCTGACGGCATGCCTCGGTGGCCACGGCGCGCAAATGCGTGACTTTGGCACGCCCCATTTTATCCCGGCATATGCGCAGCACCTCCATGGTGCGATCCATCGCTTCGGCGTTCAGTGCAGGGAACGTGCTAAGCCCTTCTCCCAAACGCACCACGCGCGAAAAAGAATCCACCACCAGAAAGGGGCTTTGTTCCGGCTGCGGCGAACGCGGCACGGCAACCAGCAATCTGCAACTATTCGTTCCCAGATCCAACGCCGCCAGAACGGGCTGAGATGGCCGGGAAGAATCCGGGCCGCTAGCCCTTGGGCTATCTCGACGCAGCTTTGCGTGGCTTGCATGGGCGATCATATCCATGCGGTAAGCTATACGAGACGGAGAATCAAGCCCTTGCTGAGATGATCCGTGAAAGACGCGCTGTGGCGGCAGCCGCTGACCGTTTGTATCGGATCTTGGCCATGAGTGGGCAGAAACACCAGATCGGCATGGAATATGTTCAACGCCACCTTGTTCTCGGTCAAAAGACGCCCAAAGCTGCGCTGCGCCAGGTCCAGTAAGTCAGTCACGGTGACCGGTTCATGGCCCCGCCCGCGCGCATGGCGCGAAAGGCCGGATTCCACGTCATCGCGGCTCAATGTGCTGTCTTCTCCTCGCCGCGAAGCGAACTGATCGAAAGGATCAATCGCTTCTATCAAAGCGTCGATTCCCGCATCCGAGCCATCGAAAGAGCGTGCCGCCTTGAACGCCCTGGCGATTATTCGGCGCAAATCTTCTCCATCACCGCCTACAGCAATCGGCGAATAATGGTGTTTCTCTTGGGAGGGGAAAGAATTAAGGGGCATGATGGCCGAACTTCTCAAATGCTATATGCGACCCTCAACATAAGTCATGATACCGAAACTAATAATGGCTTTCATGTTGGAGCATCGCATTTAACAACCTTCCTCGCATGTCTTGCGCTGGGCCAAAGCTGGGCTTATACCCTTGGGCATGAACGAATCCATGCCCTTGCCCGCCGATGTGGCGAGTTTAAACTTCGAGCAGGCCTTGGCCGAGCTTGAGCGTCTGGTTCGCCAGATGGAAGAAGGCCGCTTGTCGTTGGATGACGCCGTGTCGGCCTATGAGCGGGGCGATGCCCTGCGTCGCCGTTGTCTCGATCTGCTGCAGGTCGCGCAATTGCGTGTGGATCGTCTGGTCCCAGGCGAGAACGGGCCTGAAGCCCAATCTGATACCCAAGACCGCTAAGCTCCATTCCCACTTTCCAACCGAGGTTTCGCGTGATGCCATCCGCCAGCAATGATCTGATCCAAGCCATGACCGATGTCGCCGATAAGGTCGAGGATTTACTGAACCAATTGTTGCCGCAAACCGAGATGACCGAAAGGCCTTTATTCGAGGCGGCGCGTTACGCCTGTCTGGGTGGCGGTAAGCGTTTGCGGCCTTTCCTGGTCATGAATGCCGCGTCCTTGTTTGGCGTGGCCGAGCCGCGCGCCCTGCGCGCCGCCGCCGCCGTCGAGATGATCCACAGTTATTCCCTGGTGCATGACGATCTGCCGGCCATGGACAATGCCGATCTGCGGCGCGGCAAACCCACCGTCTGGCGCGCCTTTGACCATGCGACGGCGGTTTTGGCGGGGGATGGCCTGCTGACTTATGCCTTCGAAGTATTGGCCGACCCGCAAACCCATGACGACCCCAAGGTGCGCTGTCAGCTGGTGCTGGCCCTGTCCCGCGCGGCGGGCATGAACGGCATGGTCGGCGGGCAGATGGTGGACCTGATCGCCGAGAAAACCACATTCGATATTGGCGAGGTGACCCGCCTACAGCGCATGAAGACGGGCGAGATGATCGCCGTCTCTTGCGAGGCCGGAGCCATACTGGGCCGCGCCTCGTCGCCCTATGAGCATGCCTTGCGCGCTTATGCGCATGATCTGGGCCTGGCCTTCCAAATCGCCGACGATCTGCTGGACGCCGAAGGCAGCGAGGAAGAGACTGGAAAATCCGTTCAGCGCGACGCCGCCGCCGGCAAGGCCACATTCGTCTCGATCCTGGGAATCGAGCGCGCGCGCGAGCAGGCCCATATGCTATCGCAACAAGCCATTGAACATCTGGCCATATTCGACGGTCGCGCCAAGGGGTTGGAGCAGGTGGCCAGCTTCGTGGTCGAGCGTAAGAATTGACGGATCGGGTTGTTTTCGGCTAGAAACCGTCATTCCCGAGAATGTGGGCGTCTATCTCAATCAGGATAGAGGTCACGCCGCCGGTGTCGCCGGGTCGGACTATCGGGACAACATAAAATCAGGAATAGCAGCTCATGAGCAAACGCTTACACTCAAAGTACAAGATCGACCGACGCCAAGGCGCGAATATCTGGGGCCGTGCGCGCAGTCCAGTCAATAAGCGCGAATATCGTCCCGGCCAGCACACGCAGCGCCGTGGCAAGCCCACCGATTACGGCATTCAGTTGATGGCCAAGCAGCGGTTAAAGGGCTATTACGGCAATATCGGCGAAAAGCAATTCCGCAAAATCTATCAAGAGGCCGAGCGTTTGCGCGGCGACACCGCCGAATTGTTGCTGCAGCTGTTGGAGCGGCGTTTGGATGCGGTGATCTATCGCATGAAGTTCGTGGCGACGGTCTTCGCCGCGCGCCAGTTCGTGAATCACGGTCATGTGCGGGTCAATGGTCGCCGCGTCACGGTGCCCAGCTATCGCCTGCGCGAAGGCGATCAGATCGAGATCAGCGGCAAGGCCAAGCAATTCGCCTTTGTCATGGAAGCTCTGAAGTCCTCTGAACGCGACGTGCCCGCCTATATCCAGGTGGACGGCGAAAAGGGCAAAGGCAGCTTCGTGCGCGCCCCCGCCATGGACGAGGTCCCCTATCCCGTGCGTATGGAGCCCAATCTGGTCATCGAGTTCTATTCGCGTTAATCTGGGTCAGTACAATACGGTCGCAGCGGAGAGAACACGTTTCCGCTGTGGCCCGTGGGGCCGTAGCTCAGCTGGGAGAGCGCTACAATCGCACTGTAGAGGTCGGGAGTTCGATCCTCCTCGGCTCCACCAAGATAACCAAAAGGCCGGCCCACGCAGGACCGGCCTTTTTCGTTGAGTGACCTGACTTAGAGAAAGTTATCCCACCAGCTTCAATACCGCCTCGGCGCTTGAGACTTCAAAGCCGCCTGGTTGTTCGATCGCCAATTGGGTAACCACTCCATCTTGAGCGACCAGGGCAAAACGTTGGCAACGGATGCCAAGGCCATAGGGCGTCCCGTCCATCTCCAGCCCCAACGCCTTGGTCAAAGTGCCGTTGCCATCGGCCAGCATGGTGATCTTATCGTCCGCTTGGGCGCTCTTGGCCCAGGCTTGCATCACAAAGGGATCGTTCACCGACAAGCACATGATCGCGCGGACGCCCTTGGCACGGAATTCATCCGTCTTAATGATGTAGCCGGGCAGATGCTTGGCCGAGCAAGTCGGCGTGAATGCACCAGGAACCCCGAACAGCACTGTCTTACCCTCAAACAGCTCTTCGGTGCGGACATCTTGTAATCCGTCTTCCGTGAGGCATTTCAATATGGTCGAGGGGATTCGGTCACCGATCTTGATGGTCATGACTTTGGCTCCTTTGCTTGATGAAAGCGATACCGCTCATCCCTGCAAAAGGGACGAGGATTGTTCCCTTTCTTCATTAACCCCTCTTGTCCCATCTGGCAAGCAACGCACCGGACATACAGCCCCTTGACGCCAAGCCTCGGCCTACTGCATTTTGCCCTAGGCTGACGATGATCTTCAAAAAACAGCCCTTGACCAAGAATCCGAAGGAAACCATGTCCACACGCATTTCTTTATTCAGCAGCCCCTTTCTGCTTGGCTTTGATCACCTCGAACGCAGTCTCGAGCGCGTGGCCAAGGCCAGCGATGGCTATCCGCCCTATAACATCGAACAACTCAGCGAAACGCGGTTGCGCATCACCTTGGCCGTGGCGGGGTTCTCGCTGGATGATTTATGCGTTCAGGCCGAGGATAATCAGCTGATCATCCGCGGCAAGCACCCCGAATGTCCGGAAGATCGCGTCTATCTGCACCGAGGCATCGCCGCACGGCCCTTCCAACGCTGTTTTATGCTGGCCGAGGGTATTCTGATCGCCGAGGCCACATTGGATAACGGCCTGCTGCATATTGACCTAGACCGCCCCATCCCGCAGCCCAAAGTCACCAACGTGCCAATTCATAAAGGCCCCAGCACGCCTTTGAGCAAGGCGATAGAGGAAGCGCGTAGAGACAAGTTATAGAAACGAATGGACGCTTAACATCATCTCCAATACGCCCATGCAAATAAAAATAATTACGATTCATACATAAAATGCCGCTATTCTTAGCGGGGGTGATTCCAGCGCATAATGGTATATGCGTGTATGTGTTCACAATATCTTCCATTTCTGCCACATTAGCGGCAGAAATGTCGGAGCATTAAGGAGCAAGCGACCATGAACTTGATGACACGAGTTTTGGTGGGGATATCGGACATCTTCCCGCACAGCGACCGCTTGGCCCGAGTCGCATTGCGCGCGCATAAGAAAGATATGCGCCGGACTTTGGGACGCGCCATGGGTGCAGCGACCATGTTGGGCCGCCCCGAAAAGGGCGTGGAGATGATCGAGCAGATGGTGCATGGCTCGTTGGCCTATTTGGAACGAGCACGCGCCAAAGGACCGGGCCGGACATCGCTGGATATTCGAAGGGGCGTTTATAATGATGTGGCCGCTTGCGTACGCGATGCCATGGTCTTGGACCCAAGCATGAAGGAGCGTTTCGCGCACCGCATCGACCGCTTGACCTATCAGAATAAATCATCGTCCAAGGCGATGATCGTCCAGATCGACGCCGCCCATGAGCAAGAAAATCTCAGGCAGGCGCAGGAAACCCTCAAGCTTAGCCCCGAGGCTTTCGTGGATTTGTACGAGCGAAAGACGGAACAGGCGATCCGGCAAGGCGGCGATGGAATGAATCAGCTTGATCGCATGATGGGGAATGGTCTGCGACATGTGGTCCAAATATATCAGCAAACACTGGGTGTCCCTGCGGCTGAAAATGTGCTGCAGACCGTCATGGACGCCTTCCGTGCTCGTTATGTGACACGAAACGCGGCGGGAAAAATGGACAGAAATCAATCCCAAGCGAGTGCACGGATCATTGAATTCACCCATAAGAGCATTGTTCCCATCTTTCGAGAAGTTCAAGGAGTCGAGGTCCAGCAGAATCGGGCCAAGCAAGAAGCAGAGAAGGCTCATGAAAAGTCTCTGGCACAAAGACGGGCAGATAAGATGGTGGAATTGAAGGAGTTGTTCCTAGGTCGCTGCTACGATGACTCAAATATACAAAAGCAGCGAATAATGTGCCGCGGCTTTGGCCTGATCGTTCGAGACAATCACCTTCTGACCGAAGAACAGAAGAAAAACGTCATCGCCGATGCGGCAAAAGCTCTCAAGGATCAAGTGGAACGCCGTCAAAGAGCGGCTGAGCGTTTTAAGCGGGAACAATGCGCAGTGCAGCAAGCAGCACAAGCAGGCAATGTTTCGACCATTTCGACATCTCGGCAGAGTCGCACTGACGGGGACACGAGGCGCATTCATCGAGTCGCTCGGGGTGCTGGCCCCACGTTGAGACAGTAGCTGAGGTTGAGTTTCGCCCCTAAAGTAGAGGAAAGGGGCATAGAGCGTCAAAGACACGAAAGAAAAGCACGCCAAGGAGTTCAAGATGCGTGGGCGATAGAGGCGTTGATGAAGGATTATGCGATTCGGGCGCGAATGGACCGGAGCAACGGCACGGTTAGAACGACTGCCGGAGGCCGTGAGAGGCCGTGAATGGCAAACATGCTCCGGTCGGCATTTTACATGCTGCGGTTACATGGAAGAAAACCGTCAATCTATTGGGAACACGCGGCCTTGCGTGATGCGGCGCGCATGTAACCGTCCGGCCTGTAACCCGTTTTTGCGCGCAGACGCTAGAAAACTCCCACGCTGCGCCCGCGCCCATATAGGTTTTCCGCCAGGAAGGACTCAAAAGATTTCAAAGACTTGCAATGTTGCAAGTCTTTGTTTTGTTAGCATTCCTTGATTTTTCTCACATTTACTCACATAATCTCACATAGGCCATATGGGGTCATTCATGAACTGGGCAGATTTCCGTCTGAGCAAGAGATTGGCGTTATCGGCCACCGATGCCGAGACCGTCTTTTCAGCCATTGCCGAGATTGACGCCGTCAAAAAAGTTTGGCGCATCACGGATACGCTGATCCCGCAAACCATTGAGCGCCTGACACAGTCGGTCATCGTCACCTCGGCGGGCGCGTCAAACCGTATCGAAGGCAACCGCCTGACCGATGCGCAAGTCGAAGCGCTCTACCGCAATATGCACATCAAAAAGTTCAAGACCCGCGACGAGCAGGAAGTGGCGGGCTACATCGAAGTCTTGCAGACGATCTTCACGGACTTTGACGCCATTCCCGTCAAGGAGTCCACGATCCTCCAGATGCATCGCGATATGCTGCGTCACTCAGACAAGGATCGCGGCCATTTGGGGCAATACAAGTTCGGCCCGAGCCGCGTCGAGGCCAAGGATCAAAGCGGCAATCTGGTGGGCATCATTTTCGATCCCACGCCGCCGCATCTGACCCCCAAGGAAGTGCACGAACTATGCGACTGGTACAACTGGGCCACCGAAGCAAAGTTTAAGCACCCGTTGATCCTGACCGCCAATTTTCTGTTCGAATATCTGGCCATTCATCCTTTTCAAGATGGCAACGGGCGCACGAGCCGCCTGCTGACAAACCTTATGCTTTTGCGCCAAGGATACGACTTTGCGAAAGTCGTATCGCATGAACGCCTCGTTGAGGACAACAAGGTCGATTACTATCTTGCGCTCAATAAAACGCAGAGCACACGGAAGTCGGATGCCGAGAACATGACGCCGTGGCTGACGTTCTTCTTTGCCATCATGCGACTGCAGGCCCAGAAGGCTCTGGCCCTTTTGGAAGGCGACAGGATCGAGGATACGCTCTCGGAAAAACAACTTGCCCTGTGGCAGTGGGCGAACGGCCTTGCCGATAAAACCTTCACGCGCAAGATGGCTGTGGAGGCTCTTGGTTTCCCGCCGCGCACGATCGAGGCGATCATCAAGAAACTTGTCGATCTTAAACGCTTGGATCGCACCGGAGAAAGCCGCGCCACGCGCTATAGAGTCAAGGATAGGGTCAAGGCACCGTAGCGGGATCATCCGCCCATCTCTTGCGAGCATGATGGGATTTTGCCTCAAATCGGCGTCTTTTGTCTGCATCAAAAATGTCTGCCAGACACCTTTCTATCTAGCCCGCACAAACACGCCGTCGCGTTCCAAGGCGATGAAGCGACGCCGCGCCCCGCGTGGATTTGACAAAAAGCATACTTTGGATGAGACACTGCAAACAAACATACCCTTTGGGAGACGCTTCATGTTTTATGCGCACAGTCTGGTTGATCAGCCAGACAAGTCTCAATGGCACACGCTTCAAGATCACCTGCAAGCAACCGGGGCATTGGCGGCCGAATTTGCCCGAGAGTTCGGGGCGGAAAATGCCGGCATGATGGCCGGTCTATGGCATGACCTTGGGAAATATACATCTAAGTTTCAGGGTCGTCTGTCTGGTTCACAAGAGCGCGTTGACCACTCAACGGCCGGCGCAAGGGAGATACGAAACCGCACAAAAGGTCAAAGCGACTTAGTCATCGCGGAACTGCTGTCTTACGCGATCGCTGGGCATCATGCGGGACTTGCTGACCCCGATGAATTGCGGCGGCGTCTAAAAAGTGATGCAGAGATTTTGGACGAGGCATGGCAGCACGAAATAAAAAATGAAGTTGGCCCTTTATGGGTTGGTCTTCCCCACCTATCAAAAGACAAAACTTGCGCGGCTTTTCAGCTGGCGTTTCTCGGTCGGATGATTTTTTCGTGTTTGGTGGACGCGGATTTCAAAGATACCGAGCGGTTCCATGCGACACACGCGCAGAAAACAATTGATCGCGCGTGGCCGGATCTTCGTCAATGTGCTGATGAACTGATCTGCCGGTTTGACGCGCATATGTCCAAGTTACAGGAACGCCCCGGACCGATAAACAACTTGCGACAGGATATATTAAAACATGTTCGAGCCAAGGCGATGATGGACCCTGGCCTGTTTACGCTGACGGTACCTACTGGTGGCGGCAAGACTCTGGCTTCGCTGGGCTTTGCCCTGGATCATGCCAAAGCCCATAATCTGCGCCGTATTATTTATGCCATACCCTTTACCTCCATCATTGATCAAAGCGCCACCATCTTCAGGGATGTTCTGGGTGAAGGCCATGTTTTGGAACACCACGCTTCAATTGAGGAAGATCGCTTCGCGGATTATGAACAACGCGACAAGCTGCGCCTGGCCATGGAAGATTGGGCCGCACCGGTGATCGCAACAACCAATGTCCAGTTGTTTGAGAGTCTCTTTGCCAATCGTCCGTCTCGTTGTCGCAAACTGCACAATTTGGCCCATAGCGTCCTTATTCTTGATGAAGTTCAAACTCTGCCGCTGCGTTATCTTCGCCCATGTTTGGCGGCACTGGATGAATTGGCCAAAAATTACAAGGTCAGTGTTGTGCTGTGTACCGCAACTCAGCCCGCTTTCGACAAACGCACATTCAAGCATGGCGGCCTTGATCTGGAGGGACGGGAATTGGCTCCTGATCCTGATGGACTTTTTAGTCAACTCAAACGTGTCACCATCACTCGGGAAGGGGAATGGAGTGACGCTCATTTGATCGCGGCTCTACGCGATCACCAGCAAGGCTTAGTTATCGTCAACACACGCAAGCACGCTTTGAGACTGCACCGCATGGCTACTGAAGCGGGGCTTGACGGCGTGGTGCATTTGACCACACGGCAATGCGCCAGAGATCGACGCGCGATATTACAGCGCGTCAAAGATACGTTAAAAGCGGATGCTCCATGCCGACTGATCGCCACGTCTCTGATCGAAGCGGGTGTGGATATTGATTTTCCGTGTGTATGGCGGGCCGAGGCCGGTCTTGATCAGATCGCGCAGGCAGCAGGCCGATGTAACCGGGAAGGAAAACATTCACATGAAGAAAGCATCGTAACTGTCTTTAAGTCTGCAGAGCATAAGCCCCCGCCTGAGATTGCGCAATTGGCGGCTGATTTCGCAGCGATTGCCGATAAACACAATTACTGGTTGTCACGCGATGCGATTAATGATTACTTTTCGGAAGTTTTTTGGCGTAAGGGTGCTGGCCAACTGGACCAGAAAAAGATTCTGGAACAGTTCAGCATCAGCGAGGGCCGTCCTTCATGCGCCTATAGAACCGTGGCTGAGGCATTCCAAATGATCGAAAGCGGCTTACGTCCCATCATCATCCCCGGGGATCCTGCGGTTGCGGATATTTTGGGTCGCTTGAATTCTTCCGATGCATCGGCGGGAAAAGCGGCCCGTGAACTTCAAACTTTTATTGTTCAGGTTCCGCCACGGGATTTTGAAAATCTCCAGCGGAATGGGCGCGTACAACTGCATCGGGAAGATTTATGGGGCACTCAGTTCGCGGTGCTGACAGATGCCAGCCTGTATCAGCCGGAAATCGGCTTGATATGGGAAGATGCCGATGTGTTGAACGAGACGATCTTTTAGGGAGACGGACCATGACCCAAGGTATCAGGCTTCACGTCAGTGGTGATCGCGCCTTGTTCACGCGGCCCGAGATGAAGGTGGAGCGCGTATCTTATGACGTGATGACTCCTTCAGCCGCGCGGGGGATTTTGGAGGCCATTCACTGGAAACCTGCCATCACTTGGGTGATTGACGCCATTCATGTGCTAAGGCCCATCCGTTTCCAATCCATTCGCCGCAATGAAGTGGGGCATAAAATTCAAGAAGGCAAGGTCAAGACGGCCATGAAACGCGGCAGTCTGGAAGGGCTACATCTTGCTGTCGATGAGGATCGTCAGCAACGCGCTTCGACTCTCCTTGTTGATGTTGCCTATGTCATCGAGGCGCATTTCGATTTTACGTCGAGCAAAGGCGCGGAAGATACGCCCGGCAAACATCTGGATATCTTTCATCGCCGCGCGCGCAAGGGCCAATGTTTTCATCAACCCTGTTTGGGAACGCGCGAATTTCCAGCACGGTTTTCCCTGCTAGAGCCCGAGGACTCCATTCCGCCAGCGATCAGCGAGACCCGCGACCTTGGCTTTATGCTGTGGGATATCAATCATGCCGGGGATCGCGCCTCCATGTTCTTCCGGGCCAAGCTGGATGCGGGCGTGGTAAGGGTTCCGGCACCCAATTCGTCGGAGATTTGCCGATGACTATTCTGGCTTCACTGAACCGGGCTTATGAAAGACTGGCCATCCATCATCAGGTGCCCGTCTTTGGATATTCCAACGAGAAAGTCAGTTTTGTCATTTCCTTGAATCCGGACGGTTCGATGGCAAGTGCGCCGCGCGATCTTCGCGATCAATCAGGCAAGAAGCCGGTTCCCCGATTTATGTATGTTCCCCAGCCCTACAAAAGTGCCTCTGGAATCAAGCCGAAGTTTCTGTGGGATAAAACATCTTATGTTTTGGGAGTGACGGCGAAGGAAGACAAGCGGTCCAAGGCCGAGCATCAGGCTTTTACGGATTTCCATATGGAGGCATTGAAGAACTCTGGCGACGAAGGGCTTCAGGCTTTATGCGCGTTCTTGCGACAATGGACGCCCGAGAGATTCCAGCAGGCCGATTGGCCAGATGATCTTAAAAGCGCCATGCTGGACCAAAATATCGTTTTTACTTTAGAGAACGACAGATTATCCGAAATCTACCTGCATGACCACCCGGCGGCGCGGCAAGCATGGGCGAAACTGTTATCTGAAGGAGATAAGACAAAGGCGGTGTGTCTGGTGTCGGGCGAAAAAGGCTCGATCGCCCGATTGCACCCGAGCATCAAAGGTGTGTGGGGTGGCCAATCATCTGGCGGCTCGATTGTATGTTTCAACGAGGACGCCTTCAAATCCTACGGCCATCAAAAGGGCGACAATGCCCCCATTTCCGAAGCGGCGACCTTTGCCTATACAACGGCACTGAACAAGTATCTAGAAAAAGGCAGTCATAACCGTATCCAGATCGGGGATGCTTCCACCGTATTTTGGGCCGATGCCTCGAACGCGAAAGTAGCGGAAGAGGCTGAAGACGTGGCGGCATCTTTGTTTGAGGTGGATACAGCCGTCGTGGCTAGAGATGAAATCAAGCCCATTTTGGAAAACATTCGGCAGGGCAAGCCCCTGACTGAAACAGCACCAGAGCTAAGCGAAGGTGTGCGGTTTTTCGTTCTCGGTCTGGCACCCAATGCGGCCCGTATATCCATCCGATATTGGTTTGAGGATGATTTCGGCACGCTTGTTGAAAACTATCAAAAGTTCCTGGCGGATATGCGCATTGAGCCATCGGGCCGGAATGACGTTTCCAGTTTGTGGCACTATCTTTTGGAATTGGCGGTGCAGCGAAAGTCGAAAAATGTGCCACCGCATATTGCGGGAGAGTGGATGCGGTCCATTCTGACGGGGACGGCCTACCCCATGGCTCTTCTAACAAATGTGCTGATGCGCATCCGTGCGGATAAGGAAATCAACACGCGGCGCATCGCAATGCTCAAGGCTGTTCTTGTGCGTAACTTCAAATCAAAGGAGGCCCCTGTGGCACTTGATCCCGACAACAGAAACAAAGGTTATCTGCTGGGACGGCTGTTCGCGTTCTATGAGCGTATTCAGTCGGAAGCCCTTGGAGATAATCTCAACGCAACCGTCAAAGACAAGTTCTACAGCGCAGCTTCAGCGCAACCACGCAAAGTCTTCGCTTTGCTGGATCAGGGATCGGCCAGACATCTTGCCAAACTTAGAAAGCAGAAGCCGCCAGGACACAAAATATATCTTGAAAAGCAGGTTGCGGAGATATTCGCGCTGATGTCACCCGCAGAAGATCCCTATCCGACAGCGCTCTCTGCCGGAGAACAGGCCTTGTTCGCTCTTGGCTACTACCACCAGCACAGCGAGTTCTATAAACCCAAGCAGCCTAACGAAACAATGAAGGAGCCAACCCCATGACCCATCTCAACAACCGCCACGACTTTGTGGTTCTTTTTGATGTCACCAACGGGAATCCCAACGGCGACCCAGATGCCGGGAACATGCCAAGGCTGGATCCAGAAACCGGCCATGGGCTTGTTTCCGATGTATGCCTAAAGCGTAAGGTGCGTAATTATGTTGAGATGGCGCGAGCCGATCAACAGGGCTTCAATATCTATGTTCAAGATGGTTCGATCCTGAACGAAAAGCATCGTGAGGCCTATAAGGCATTGCGTCCCAATGACGATAAAGCAGAAAAAGAGAAAAAGCTGAATCCAAAGGACGATCAAGAGGCCAAGGAACTGCGGCTTTTTATGTGCAAGAATTTCTTTGATGTACGCAGCTTCGGTGCCGTGATGAGTACGGGGATTAACTGTGGGCAAGTGCGCGGGCCTGTGCAACTGTCCTTTGCGCAGTCTGTTGAGCCGATTGTGCCCCAAGAAATCTCCATCACGCGCATGGCTGCAACCAATGAGAAGGAAAAAGCCGAACGCCAGCAAGGCGGTGACGAAAATGACCGCACGGATAACCGCACCATGGGCCGCAAGCACATTGTGCCTTACGGTTTATACCGGGCGCATGGGTTCGTATCGGCCAAATTGGCCGAGCGCACCGGTTTTTCCGAGGATGATCTGAAAGTACTGTTCGAGTCGGTAGAAAACATGTTCGAACATGATCGCTCGGCCGCACGTGGTGAAATGTGTGTGCGTAAGCTGATCGTGTTCAAGCATGATTGCGCCCTGGGTAATGCGCCAGCACATACGTTGTTTGATCGCGTTCATGTCGGGCGCAATGTCGGCGGCGCACTTCGAGCGATTGGGGATTCGGGATTGGATCATCAGCCGCCCGCCCGCAGTTATGGCGATTATAAGGTTGAGATCGACAAGACAAATATGCCCGAAGGAGTGACTATCATCGAGCGCATCTAGCCTATGGCTGGCGCAGGAACGGGGGATGGTGACTCCTGGGAAACCGAGCCCATCCCCATTTCGGCCTTGCAGCATGCCGTGTATTGCCTTCGGCAAGCCGCCCTTATCCACCTGGAGCGGCTGTGGTCTGAAAACCGTTTCACGGCCGAGGGGCGCGTTTTGCATGATGTGACCGATCAGCCAGGACAGCGTAAGATTAAGGGGATACGCCGGGTCGCCGCACTGCCTGTGGCCTCGGCAAAACTTGGCATGGCAGGGATCGCCGATCTTGTAGAGTTTCGCTCAACTGACATGGGCGAGATTCCGTATCCGGTTGAGTTTAAGCGCGGCAAGGCCAAACTTCACCGTGCCGATGAAGTTCAACTATGTGCCCAAGCCCTATGCCTTGAAGACATGACAAGGCAAGTTGTGGCTGAAGGTGCCCTTTTCTATGCACAGACAAAACGCCGGGTGGTTGTGCCTTTCGATGCTGAGTTACGCGACCTAACCTTACTGACCATTACCCAGCTCAAAGCCATTTTTGCATCCCGGCTGACGCCGCCCCCGACACCACATACTCAGCGCTGCCGTGCGTGTTCGCTATACGACTTGTGCCGTCCCAAAGATGTTGCCAAACCTGCCAAGGCTTGGCGCAAACGCATGGCGGATGTGGTGTTAGAAACGGAGGAATTTTCCGCATGAAGAAACTTCTCAATACCATCTATGTGACGACGGAAGGGTGCAGCCTGCGTAAGGATGGAGAAAATTTCCTTGCGGAAAACGAAGGAAAAACGTTAGGCCGCGCTCCTTTGCATATGCTGTCCTCAATTGTCGTGTTTGGCGGCATCTATGTTTCACCGCCCCTTATGGAGGCGTGCGCCAACCATGGCATCACACTCGTCTTCCTGGATCGCAACGGCCGTTTCCAGGCGCGTGTCGAAGGCCCCGTCAGCGGTAACGTTTTGTTACGCCGCGCCCAATATAAAATCTCCGACACACCGGAAGATATTGTGAAAAGTCTGGTCATGGGCAAGATCGCCAATCAACGGGCTGTTCTGATGCGCGCCCTACGGGATTACAACGATGTTTATGACGACGCGACGAAAAATGATCTGGTGCAAACCACGCGCCAAATGGCACACAGTTTGTCATACATCAATCAGCATGCTCTTGGTCTCGATGTGTTGCGCGGTGCTGAAGGGGATGCGGCTCGATTATATTTCAGCATGTTTAATAACCTTATCCGGTCTCCCGATCTAGAATTCGCGTTCAAAGGACGATCGCGTCGTCCACCGCTTGATCCCACCAATGCTTTGTTGTCGTTCTTCTACACACTACTAACGCATGACTGCAGAAGCGCGCTTGAAAGCGTGGGGCTTGATCCCGCTGTTGGTTTTCTGCATCGGGATCGTCCAGGACGTCCCAGTCTTGCGCTGGATTTGATGGAGGAGCTACGCCCCATATTTGCGGATCGTCTGGTTCTTTCGTTAATCAATCGGCGGCAGTTGAGAAGTAAGGATTTTGAAACGCGTGATGGAGGAGCGTGTTTCTTGACTGATGAAGCCCGCAAGACAGCCTTGACGGCTTGGCAGGATCGTAAAAAGGAGGAGCGGAAGCATCTTTTTCTTGAGGAGGATGCGCCCTTAGGTCTGGTGCCATACCTGCAAGCGCAGTTGCTGGCCAGGCATTTAAGGGGCGATATTGACGCATACCCACCATGGTTCTGGAAATAGGCGGGTGCTGCATGATGGTATTAGTGACCTATGACGTGTGCACAACCGATGCCGATGGTGCCAAGCGTTTGCGTCGCATTTCCAGGGCCTGTCAGAATTATGGGCAACGTGTTCAACATTCCGTTTTTGAAATCGAAGTGGATCCCGCACAATGGACAGCTTTAAAACACAAATTGGAGACCATCTTTAACGCTCAACTCGATAGCTTAAGGTACTATTATCTAGGATCCAATTGGCTCCGTCGCGTGGAGCATGTGGGGGCCAAGCCCAGCACAGATTTGAACGGTCCCATGATTATTTGAATTTCTTAGGACGCGCGAACCCCAAGCATGTGAAAAAATCCCGGCAGGTTCGCGCAGCCAATAAAGATTTGTAATTAAAAGAAGAAACATGTCAGGAGGACAAAAGATTGATTTTTTCTATCCGAAAAATGCCATTTCGCGCTATTCACTGACTTTAATAAGCAATGCCAGAGTGTTAGCATGACCCCGTCGCCCCCTTCGCGGGGGCGTGGATCGAAACACAATGGGTCTGGTCTCGGTTGGGAAAGTGGGGAGTCGCCCCCTTCGCGGGGGCGTGGATCGAAACTGTCAAATGTGCAGTTGATAAAGTCGCGCATCTAGTCGCCCCCTTCGCGGGGGCGTGGATCGAAACCTCAACGGCGGGGGCGGCTGCTTGTTGCTCGCTCGTCGCCCCCTTCGCGGGGGCGTGGATCGAAACTTGGTGCTGCTATCATAATAGGCGCGAAACGATACTGTCGCCCCCTTCGCGGGGGCGTGGATCGAAACCCTCCGAATAGGTCCTCGTTGTCCATTACGCAAAAGTCGCCCCCTTCGCGGGGGCGTGGATCGAAACTTCCCCAGGCAGGATACCAATGATCTGCCTGCTCGTCGCCCCCTTCGCGGGGGCGTGGATCGAAACTCGGTAACGGTAATCTGCCGTTTAAGCTGGGCCTGGTCGCCCCCTTCGCGGGGGCGTGGATCGAAACTGGCATAAACACAACAGCGACCAAAGGCCACAGTGTCGCCCCCTTCGCGGGGGCGTGGATCGAAACAATATCGTACCGGCTCACCAAGCGGATCTCATCGGTCGCCCCCTTCGCGGGGGCGTGGATCGAAACTGATAAGATCAATCTAGCTCAATGTTTGGCTAGTGGTCGCCCCCTTCGCGGGGGCGTGGATCGAAACTCGAAAGAAGAGCGCGATGCGTTCGAACAAGTGCGTCGCCCCCTTCGCGGGGGCGTGGATCGAAACACCCATAACCATCAATAGAACAGTCAATATAACTGTCGCCCCCTTCGCGGGGGCGTGGATCGAAACCCATCACAAGCCTCAAACGCGAGACGGTGATGGGGTCGCCCCCTTCGCGGGGGCGTGGATCGAAACGAAAACGTATCGACAGGTTTCCGCGAGGCAATGGTCGCCCCCTTCGCGGGGGCGTGGATCGAAACCCGTTGGCAGCACGATCAACGGATTGCCGCTGCGGTCGCCCCCTTCGCGGGGGCGTGGATCGAAACGAAATAAAACACCCTGAAATTTGACCAAGGAATGGGGTCGCCCCCTTCGCGGGGGCGTGGATCGAAACGCTTTTCCGCATTAGTCAACATGTTTCTTTGTTGCGTCGCCCCCTTCGCGGGGGCGTGGATCGAAACGAAGAGGCTGTAGGCGGTGGATTTGGCGCGTGGCGTCGCCCCCTTCGCGGGGGCGTGGATCGAAACTCTCGCAGAAGAACGGCATCTGACGGCGGATTGTGTCGCCCCCTTCGCGGGGGCGTGGATCGAAACAAGCTTGACTACTCTCGTCGTTTGGCTGCCGCCGGTCGCCCCCTTCGCGGGGGCGTGGATCGAAACGTTGATAGAACGATGTCTATTACTGAGGCTTTAAGTCGCCCCCTTCGCGGGGGCGTGGATCGAAACATCTTTACCGCGATTTGTACTTTATTCGGCGCGGTCGCCCCCTTCGCGGGGGCGTGGATCGAAACTGGCCCTCGTGGCCTGATCCATCCCATGGGAGACCGTCGCCCCCTTCGCGGGGGCGTGGATCGAAACATAATATCAACCACATGCACCAGCCCCCCGCATTGTCGCCCCCTTCGCGGGGGCGTGGATCGAAACAACCAAGGCGGCCTGTCCACGCAGGAAGTGGTGGGTCATGGATAAAACCGAGAAGATTGGCGTAGATGGTGTTTCCACAATGTTGCGTGACGAAATACATCTTAGCGATGACGCCATTGCTAAATGCATTGATATTAGTAAAGTGAATGGAGTTGGCGAAGACGTTCTTCGTCAAGTGCAAGCCTTGGGCGTCAAGCATGTTCTGCTGGATGAAGGGCTTGAGGAATTAGCGCAGCTTAGTCGTAATTTGGGTGACGTTCCGGCCAACACACGTGTCCATTTGGACATGTCCATCACGCGCGGATTAGCTTACTATACCGGCAACGTTTTTGAGACGGAATTGGAACGCGGCACAATTAAGGCCAGCGTTTGCTCCGGCGGACGTTATGAGAATCTTGTTGGCGATATGGTAAATGCGAAGCTTCCCGGCGTTGGCATCTCAATTGGCTTATCTCGACTTATGGCCATCATGATCGCCGCCGACCTCTTGCCTAAACGCGCCCCAACGCCAACACAGGTGATGGTCGCCTACACGCCCGGCATTACCCAGCAGATGCAGATTGCCGCATCTCAAATGCTGCGTCGCCAAGGCATGTGACCTGCCCCCCAAATATCTACCATCAGGAAGTAGAGTCCATGATGTCATGAGAGCCTCATGACGGGCTGGGATGCAAGGGGTAAGGGGGCATGCCCCCTTACCCCTTGTGATTGGGCGGCTTGCGCGACCTGGGCGGGGGTTTGGCCCGCCAGGGCCGAGTGAGGCCGGACCTCGTTATAGTCTTCGCGCCATGCGTCCAGCACTTCTTGCGCATGGCGTAGGTTATGAAACAATGTTTCGTTCAGGCATTCGTCGCGCAGTTTGCCGTTGAAGCTCTCGACAAAGCCGTTCTGCTGCGGCTTGCCCGGAGCGATGTAGTGCCATTCCACCTGACGTTCCTGCTGCCACGCCAACATGGCATGGCTGACCATCTCCGGGCCGTTGTCACTGACGGACCAGGCAGGGCTTGCCCTTGGTCGCTATCAGACGATCCAGCTCCCGCGCCAGACGATGTCCGGAGAGGGACGTACCGGCCACCAGGGCCAGGCACTCCCGGCTGAAATCGTCCACCACACACAATATCCGGAAGCGCCGCCCATCGGTCAGCGCATCCGACACAAAGTCCAACGACCACCGCTGACCGGGACCTTGTGGCACCGTCAGAGGCCGGCGCGTCCCCAAGGCCCGTTTGCGCCCCTTGCGGCGGCGTACCGTCAAACCTTCCTCCCGATACAGCCGCCATAGCTTCTTCTGGTTCA
This sequence comes from Alphaproteobacteria bacterium, assembly GCA_016699305.1. Classification (NCBI taxonomy): domain Bacteria; kingdom Pseudomonadati; phylum Pseudomonadota; class Alphaproteobacteria; species Alphaproteobacteria bacterium. The sequence continues at coordinate 1,842,472 of CP064970.1, read as the reverse complement.
TGCGCAGGCCCTCTCGCGCCAATAACACGCCCAGCCGGCGATAGCCAAACCGTCGCCTCTGGCCGGCCAGTTCCCGCAAACGCGCGCGAGCCTCCTGATCTGAACGCCGCCGCGCCCGGTAGCGTTGCACGCTGCGATCCTGGCCCGACACCTTGCACGCCCGCCGCTCACTCACTCCGTATCCCTCTCGAAGCTCATTCACGACCTGTCGCCGCACAGCGGGCGTTACCATTTTTTTGAGGCAATGTCCTTGAGCATCGCGTTGTCCAGCATCGCTTCCGCCAGCAGCTTCTTCAAGCGACCGTTCTCTGCCTCAAGACTTCGAAGCCGAACCGCCTCAGAGACGTCCATCCCGCCAAACTTCGCTTTCCACTTGTAAAACGTCGCTGGACTGATCCCGTGACGGCGGCATACCTCCTCCGTCTTCCCTCCGCTCTCTTGCTCTCGCAATATCCCGATAATCTGTTCTTCCGTATGACGCTTCTTCATCTTCCGCTCCTTCTTTTCCCCCTCAGGGGGGCTCCTGTGCGGACTCTACTTCATCTTGGATGGATTCTCGGGGAGCAGGTCAAGGTACTTGACCGGCGACGCCTTGGAACCAACAGCGAATGGGTCTTTCCGGTCGAAACCAGCAAATCTGGCCATTTCACCGACCCTAAGCGGGCTTGGCAGCGTGTGTTGGCGCGGGCTGGCATTAAGGATTTACGCATTCATGATCTGCGCCGGTCACTGGGAAGCTGGCAGGCATCCACAGGCGCAAGCGGGTTCATCATCGGCAAGTCACTGGGGCATAAATCGCAGCAAGCGACGCAAATTTACGCTCGACTCAATCTCGATCCCGTGCGCGAATCCGTAGAGAAAGCAACTCAGGCAATGATGGCTGCCGGAAGAAGGCATTAAGGCATGAGCGAGATCGTGATATATGCCCAAGAGGGGCACGATGTAGAAGTGCGCTTGCAAGGCGAGACCGTCTGGCTAACTCAGCGTCAGATGGCCGACCTGCTCGAGACCTCGACGGATAATATAAGTCTGCACATCGCCAACATATACGAAGCTGGCGAACTGTTAGAGACGGCAACTACCGAGGAATCCTCGGTAGTTCAAACTGAAGGCAAAAGACAGGTTAAACGTAAGGTAAAGCTCTATAATCTGGATGTTATCATCTCCGTTGCTTACAGGGTGAATTCAAAACGTGGTGTACGCTTTCGTCAATGGGCCACACGAGTGCTGAATGAACATCTGACAAAAGGCTATACCCTTAATCGCCAACGCCTTGAGAACAACGCCCGCGAATTAGAGGCCGCATTGCGGCTTGTCCAGCACACGACCAGAACGTCCGCCCTCACCGCCGATGAAGGGCGCGGACTGGTTGAAATACTGGGCCGCTATACCCAAACCTTTTTACTGCTCCAACGTTATGACGAAGGAACCCTTACCGATCCAGCAGGCACCGGCGGCGGCACCCTTCCAACCTTGGCTGAAGCCCGCATCATTCTGGCAACCCTGAAAGCTGACCTGGCCGCACGTGGGCAGGCGAGCGATCTGTTCGCACGAGAGCGAGGGGAATCTTTTGAAGCCATTCTTGGCAATTTGCAGCAAAGTGTTCTTGGCGAACCTGCTTATCCCACGATTGAAGCAAAGGCCGCCCATCTTCTTTATTTTGTGATCAAAAACCATCCGTTCTCAGATGGGAACAAGCGCAGCGCCGCCTGTCTGTTTATCGATTTTCTCCATCGCAACCGCGCTTTTATGCGTAACGGCCAACCCGTTATCAATGACATAGGCTTGGCCGCGCTGGCTCTTCTTGTGGCAGAATCGGCCCCTGACCAGAAAGAAACCATGATCCGTCTGATCATGAATATGCTGGCCCCTTCGCATTCGAACCTTTGCAGTATGTCCTAGAAGGATAAGGAATGATCGAACCATCCCCCGATGAAACAATTCAGAAAATCGACATGGGCTTCCCGGCCATCGCTCGTGCTGCCATTGAAAAAGCGCGTCAAACGAACACCAAACTCGTGATTTGGAAAGACGGGAAGATTGTCGAGGTTGCACCAGAAGAGGCATCGCCCGATGAAAGACCTGCTTAAAGATTTCAAAATCCAGCGCGTTCTGCGCCAGCTCTCGGATCAAACGATAGATCTTCTGGTTGCTAAATTTTGCGATGAGCCAAAACCGGATTTGCAAAGCATCCGCAAAAATAAAAAGAAAAAAGACACTCTTCAAGCGGTCACCGATGCGATTTCCGATCATCCCCGCTGCATTCGCGCTCTCAGAGTCGCCCATTTCTTCCATAAAGAGCGCAGCGCATTCACCAGCCTACGCCCCTTCTTGTCCGGCCATCACGAGGCGCAAGTCGATTGGGCAAAAATTGACGCAGGAAAATCGGAAGCTGAACAGGTCGTTCTCCTTTACATGGAGCAGGAAAAACTTGTCGGCGATTATTTCGTCATGAGCCTGCACACGCAGCAAAGCAAAATGTATTGCTCTTGCAGAAATGATTACACAGGGGGTGACGTTCAAGCGCCTGATACGAAGACGCTGGATGCGTTAAAGACCAATCTGCTTGCCCGCATCCATCGTGACAGGGGCAGCCGTTACAGCGATGCCCGCTCATTCAGCCATGGCAGCAAGATTTTCCTCATGCTGGAATTTGACGATCTTCCGTCCTATCAGCGCGAATATGAAAATGGTGAGAACAAGCCGGTGGATAAACATCCGCGATTAGCGCTGGGCCTTGTATATGTCTTTGACACACGCCACAAAACCATCGACGCCATCGCAGACACGCCGGAAATACGCCTGAAAATGCATCAGGTCTGCGCGGAAGTTATCTATGGAAAAAAGGTAGGGGCCAGCCCCAAAAGGTAATAGACGCCCGCCCACCGAAAAACGAAGTCTTTGACCTGCAAGCCCTCCTTGATCGCGTGATCGCGGGAAAGCCTTTGTCAGTCCCCATGTCAGATACCGGGGTCAAACAGGCTTTTGTTGGTTCATTAAGGGTGCAAAGGACAAAGCATCCTTTCTGGGAAACATCGCTGAATATCAGAATTCCCAAGAACCATCTGGAACAGGAACAGCCGCGCGATTGGGTTCAGGAAATTCGGGATTGCGCCAACAGCCGCATCAACATCAACCCCGATCCCGGCGGCTGGTGGCATCGCAGCTATGTAGAAGCAACCCAAGCGGCGCTGTTCGTCGTGTACTGGGACACGGCAGAAAAGAAAGACGTTTCCGTGAAAGTCACCATAAGCAGTTCCGGCGACACGGGCCTTGGCCATGACGAAACGGATGAGAACATCAAGCGGTTCTTCCGCGAGATCAAATTGTTGAGGGCTTGCGGCAATGAAGAACAAGACGACAGCGACAGCGAAACCGACGGCGCAGCCACGCAAGCCGCCTAAACGATGGCCGAGATTTCTCATAGATATGCTGAGGCAGCTGGATGTTGCTGGGGATGATCCGGTATTCCTTGCAAAGGCTGACATTGGTTTGGACGCCAAGCCATATCTTCCCGGCCTTATGAAACACGGGCTGTTATCGGAAGAGCACACGAACTCAGTTGCCTGCATTTCATGCGATGCCACGGCAATTGTGCGCCGCAAGGGTGCAAAGGGTAAGATGACTTCGGCCCTATGCCCCTGCTGCGGAATCACTTTTCAGCCCAGCGATGAAGAACTCAGGCGATGGCGTGCCGATTGGAACAGTCTTGGGCTATGGGTCCAGAACATGGCAGGAACGGATGGAGAGAGAGAAGCTATTTCATCCACGGCGCTCTTTCTCGGACATTTGACCAAGAGGCAAGAGCGGTTTGAGGTTTATCTGGCGCGGTCTTTGTCCGATCAAGAGAAGGCGAAGCAAGCCTATGCTTCCATATCCCAGTCCATGAACGGATCGGGCATTGTGCTTTCCCTTGCCAGGAATCCGTCAAAGACAACCAATCCCAAAATGACTGTCGTCAACCTTGCCGAATGCATGGTGTCGACTCGTGCAGATTTTACATTCGTGTGGCCTGACTATGTCTTTGCTGGAAAAAATCAAGCGAAGCAAAGTGCCGGGTTAACGAGGGCACAAAATGACCCGCGACAAAAGCAGAAGGAAAGTCTTAAAGCGTTCGTACGATCAAAAATCACCACATTTTTTGCGGATAAATACCATCACCAGATTGCTGATGAAATAACCAAACAGCATACCAGTCAAATCACATACACAGACCGCTTGGGCGAAAAGCAGTTATCCAAACGCCTGATCCTTGATGCCATCGCCGAAGTTATGCGCGAAAACGGATTTGAGGATTGGATTTCTGGGAGAAAATTCTGGCCATAGGATGTTGGATAACCGCGGCTTGATACAGCCACCCAGCCATTCGGGTAATACCCGAATGGCTGATAGGTGATCCCCGTGATCAAAGCCGCGCCATTCAGGCTGATCTGCGCCACCTGGCCATCCAGCAATCTATTTAGTGTAACCAACGTCTTTTATCAAAACATCAATTAATTCTTCTAAGCTTGGATTTATCTCGAATACTATCCCCATGGCCTTAGAATATTGTGCAAGGATATTTCGTAGAGTATCCCTGTCATACACGTTTTTATCTTCAATCAAAGATACATTACCGAATTCACAATCCACAACTGTAAAACAAAAAAAGGATTCTTTATGTACACTCTTTCGTAATGTTAAATCTAACACCTTTCCATCAGCGTCGTAGGCTTGATATTCACCGTTTTCAACGTCAATGGGTTCCACATATCTTTCCAACGCTGCAGCACTGGAAAACATGCATACATCGCGCGAGTCTTTCTCGTAAAGAATAAGAGGAGTCTTCATATCACAGCCTGTTCATGAAGTTTGTATCCGAGCTTTTTCTTTCCCATGGCCGATGCCTTTTGATTCCCTGACCTTTCGGCGTTTCCCCATTGATATCAGGTGCGCCTCTTCTGTGATAATGCGGTAACTCTCCCAACGGATGACCTGTTCTATTGCCGAACGGTGCTATCCTTAGATTCTTACCAATGCAGATTTCTCGACCAAGATTATATTGGTTTCTGAGCAGTAAGGCCAACCCTACATCAACAGTTCTTTGCCCAATAAAATAAGCTCCTTCAGCTCCTGGGTCTGAATCGCTATATGCACCGGCGTCATAGAAGGGATTGCCAAATGGGTTCATTCCATCCGCTGCCGCCATAACGCCTGTTCCAAATCCCTGGGCAGCGACTTCCCCCCATGACGTTTCTGTTTGTGGCTGGGTGTATGCCTGCGCAGCCTCCCTATACGCCTGTTCAGCCCGTGATCCTGTCATGCTGGCACCATAGCCGATGGGGTCGGCGGTGCGTCCATCCGGATCCACAAACCCCACCGGATTGTTATTGTCAATATTATACGAGTTAAGGCCATCCAGCTGCAGCACGGGGTCGGGTTGGTTAAAGCGGCCCAGATGCATGTTATAGATGCGCGCGCCGTTATAGTTCATGTCGGTTTCGTCGTCATAGAACTGGCCGGGCAGGCGTTCGCGATAGTGGAAGGGAAAGGCGGCGCTGAGGCCGGGTGTGTAGTGCAGGGGCGACACGTCGGCCCAGGGGCCTGAGGCTTGCCAGTCCCAGACCATCGCGCCGTTCGCGCCGTTCAGGCGAATGGGCGCGCCGCGATAATCGGGATGCGCGGCATAGGCTTTGCCGTCGCCGCCCAGCACCGCCACGGGGGCGCCGTCCAGGCGCACCGTTTCCCATAAAGGCTTGGCGTCGGGGCCATACACGCCGCCCATCAAGCCGGACAGGTCATAGGCGTAGATCTCCTTACCCACGCCGCGCGTGCCGGGGCCCAGTTTCTCCACCCGCTGATCCGCGTGGTTATAGCGATACTGTGTGCCTTTATTCTTCACGCCCGAGGTGCGGTTCGCGCCGTCATAAGAAAGCTCCACGTCCTGCACGCCGTCAAAGGTCAGGTTCCCCGCCAAGTCATGGCGCATCGGCACGGTCTTGCCGTTGTTCTTCGTCACGCTGGTCACTTGGTTGCTGTTTCCCGCAATCACCGATGTCACCGTGCCCTTCACACCGTCGCGCTGCGCGGTGCGATTGCCCGATGGGTCGAAATCATAGCGCCCCGTGATGCCGTCGGTAAAGGTGTAGCGGTCCAACCACCCATTCCCCGCATAGCCAAAACGCTGCAGACCCAATTTGCCTTCTTGCAAAGTGGATAACCGCTCGGCCTGGTCATAGCCCATGGTGATATTCAAATCGGGAGTCGTGATCCCCGTGACATGCCCGTCCAGGTTAAAGCTGCGCCGATGCGCCTGCCCCAACGCGCTCCACCCCGAGGCCGGACCAAAGGCCTGATAGGTGATCCCCGTGATCAAAGCCGCGCCGTTCAGGCTGATCTGCGCCACCTGGCCGTTGGCGTTATAGGCGTAATTCAGCACCTTGCCCGAAGGCAACACCGCACGCACCACCTGACCCGCCGCGTTGCGGGTATAGGTGGTCGTCAATGTCACCTTGTCCACGATCTGAGACTCTTGCGACAGATGGCCTTGGGAGTCATAGGCATAAGTCGTGCTGCCCGCCGCGTATTGCGCCCCCGTCAAGCGCCCCTTGCCGTTCGCGCCTTGGTCGTAGTGCAACGTCTCGACCTGGTTATCGCCATAGGTGATGCGCGTGGGACGAAATTAGTCGAATCATCATGGGCATTATGATAAATTCCGGAATTGTTTGCGGAATCACGAGAAGGCATACCCCAATGACACAGCAGCTAACTTGGAAGGATACAATCATAATCTGGTGGGGTGTGATATTGAGGAGTACTTTTTACGTTATTATTATGTCTGTAATATTTAACATTTTTTGGAATTTATTAGTGCGCATACCGGGCATCAATATAGAACAAAACTTCTTTCATTCGCATAAATATTTATCGTATGTCACTACATATGTCTTCTATTTTGTATCTTATTTCATCGCTCTTAATAAAATAATGAGAGAGCACTCCCATAGGATTCAGAATCCGTCTGTCTTTATTTCTACACCGTCAGAAAAATTAACTTCTGAAGATATAATTGTCATAAATGAAGATGTTGATACCAAAAATAAAATGTATAGCAATATGGATATCTCCACCTTGTATTGGAGTACAATATGGAGATGGGCTGTTTATACACACTGTGTAGCATCTTTTGTTGTGGTTGCATTAAAAATATTTTTAATGCAAGGGCATATCGACTCGAATATGTATTCGATCGTCTCTGCCCATTTTGGTAAAATTTACGTGCTTATTTCTTGTTGCTTCAGCGTCGTTGCGCTCAAACAGGCGATGGAAAAAAATTTCCATCGCCTTTCTAAGTAAACCCCTCCTAACCATGAATCGGCACAGGATAAGAAGGTCTCGGGTCGCCAAAGTCGTTAATAGCAGGACGAGGAGGGGCACTTTGTAGCTTTGATGGAGAGGTGCTCTGTTTTTGAGCGTTATCATTCGGATTTGTGTAATCCATGATTCCATCCATAAACCGCCCCACACCAAGCATAAATGCTTCTCCAGATTTCTCATATGCGGGGTTTCCAAATCCTGGTGTTTCTAAGTTCATACCTTCTGGCAGAACCATAGATTTAACCATCCCCAAGCAGAAATTGGCGGCTTGGCCAGCAGGATTATTAGGATCCGTAGCCACCTTATAGAAGGGTGAGCCGACAAATTGTCCATACTGCTGCAGTGATTGCACCGATGCGCGATTGGCTATGAAGCCTCCGACAATGGCACGGCATACTGTACTGGCGGCGCACCGACCTGCAGCAACAACGGCTGCACGAGCAGCGATGGCTCCGGCTGCAAGTGCTTGCCGTCCATCCGGATCCACAAACCCCACCGGATTGTTATTGTCAATATTATACGAGTTAAGGCCATCCAGCTGCAGCACGGGGTCGGGTTGGTTAAAGCGGCCCAGATGCATGTTATAGATGCGCGCGCCGTTATAGTTCATGTCGGTTTCGTCGTCATAGAACTGGCCGGGCAGGCGTTCGCGATAGTGGAAGGGAAAGGCGGCGCTGAGGCCGGGTGTGTAGTGCAGGGGCGACACGTCGGCCCAGGGGCCTGAGGCTTGCCAGTCCCAGACCATCGCGCCGTTCGCGCCGTTCAGGCGAATGGGCGCGCCGCGATAATCGGGATGCGCGGCATAGGCTTTGCCGTCGCCGCCACATTCATGGCCGTGGTGGAGGATTATGCGTAACACTTCCCTGGGGACGTTCTATCCAAATATTGTCGAGGGCATACTTTGCACGAGCTATTGATTCAAGATCGGCTGGTTCAATTAGTTCGACATCTTTTAGATATATCCTAACCACCTCTCTCTGATGGACATTAAATCGTTCTGTGAAATTCTTCCACCATACAGAGCTGTATTCTGACCACGTCTGTAATTCTGGAATGAATTTCTCTCCTGGGAGAAGGGCATCGACACCATATACGACCCAATCCTTATTTTTGGATATCTGTAGCAATAAAGAGGGAAGATAATAGTGATACGCTTCAGGAGTCATGTAACAGCGCTTTGTCGATAGTCCGCCGATCCATCTCCAATCTTCAAATGCTACGTCCGTCCAACGCCGTCCCATGAGTTTCTCCCGAAGGTCAAGCGGAAGCTCAAGGTCTGATGTTGCGTCTTCCGGGTTTTGGAAAAAACACTCCGGGACAGGCTCTATAGGGAATGCCTGCGTCAAGATATTTTCAAACACCGATTCGGTCGTCATGGCGTACACGTCGGCAGTAGGTTTCTGCAGCCAGATGCATAGTTGTCCACTCGGGCATACTCTTTGATATGGGCCACGTCCCCTCCGTGGAAGCATTCGTCCATAATCTGTTTGCGTGCAGCAGCGCAATCAGAAAAGAAGGCAATCTTTTCTTCCATTGAAGTGCAAGCATCTCCTGACCTGCAAATTTTTGGAGAAGGTTTGCAGGAGGAATCTACTTGCTGTTTTAGATCACGGTAGCGTCCTGGCTCACAATCCCCCGGGGGCCTTATACCTTGGCCTGCCAGAGAAGTGCATTGATCTTTGACGTAATGCCAAGCATCAGAAATCGCTTGTTGCCCTTGCGGCGATGCCGCGATTGTTATGCCTGTTCCAATACCCATAGCTACGCACAAATATGGCTGCGCGACACAAAGAGGTAAGACAGCCTGTGCTTGCCGTCCATCCGGATCCACAAACCCCACCGGATTGTTATTGTCAATATTATAAGAGCCGAGGCCATCCAGCTGCAGCACGGGGTCGGGTTGGTTAAAGCGGCCCAGATGCATGTTATAGATGCGCGCGCCGTTATAGTTCATGTCGGTTTCGTCGTCATAGAACTGGCCGGGCAGGCGTTCGCGATAGTGGAAGGGAAAGGCGGCGCTGAGGCCGGGCGTGTAGTGCAGGGGCGACACGTCGGCCCAGGGGCCTGAGGCTTGCCAGTCCCAGACCATCGCGCCGTTTGCGCCGTTCAGGCGAATGGGCGCGCCGCGATAATCGGGATGCGCGGCATAGGCTTTGTTATCGCCGCCCAGCACCGCTACCGGCGCGCCGTCCAGGCGCACCGTCTCCCATAAAGGCTTGGCGTCGGGGCCATACACGCCGCCCATCAAGCCGGACAGGTCATAGGCGTAGATCTCCTTACCCACGCCGCGCGTGCCGGGGCCCAGTTTCTCCACCCGCTGATCCGCGTGGTTATAGCGATACTGTGTGCCTTTATTCTTCACGCCCGAGGCGCGGTTCGCGCCGTCATAAGAAAGCTCCACGTCCTGCACGCCGTCAAAGGTCAGGTTCCCCGCCAAGTCATGGCGCATCGGCACGGTCTTGCCGTTGTTCTTCGTCACGCTGGTCACTTGGTTGCTGTTTCCCGCAATCATCGAGGTCACCGTGCCCTTCACACCGTCGCGCTGCGCCGTGCGATTGCCCGATGGGTCGAAATCATAGCGCCCCGTGATGCCGTCGGTAAAGGTGTAGCGGTCCAACCACCCATTCCCCGCATAACCAAAACGCTGCAGACCCAATTTGCCTTCTTGCAAAGTGGATAACCGCTCGGCCTGGTCATAGCCCATGGTGATATTCAAATCGGGAGTCGTGATCCCCGTGACATGCCCGTCCAGGTTAAAGCTGCGCCGATGCGCCTGCCCCAACGCGCTCCACCCCGAGGCCGGACCAAAGGCCTGATAGGTGATCCCCGTGATCAAAGCCGCGCCGTTCAGGCTGATCTGCGCTACCTGGCCGTTGGCGTTATAGGCGTAATTCAGCACCTTGCCCGAAGGCAACACCGCACGCACCGCGTTATGGGCGTGGTGAATTATTGCTGGATGGGCTGGGTCGAGATGACTCGGGCCATATTATACTTAGGCCATGTTCAGCCCAGAAAAGAGACGATGGGTCATTGGTTGCTAACGCTCGCACCCGCTGCAAGAACAGCCGAATGGCCTCCTTCTGCTTACCGTTAAGGCTTCCCACAAAATCTTTCCACCATTCACCGCGCGGCATATGTTGCTGGTTATCTGGAAGCACTACTTCAACACCATGTTGAAAATAATTGCTGTGTATGGAATCTAAGAGCACTGACGGAACGTAATAAATATATGCCTCAGTGGTCATGTAATCACGGAAATGAGACAGTCCGCCCAGCCATGCCCAATCATCATGAGTGACTTCATGCCATTTTTTTCCCATGACACGTCCTCTCAAATCCGAAGGTAGCTCCAGGAGTGACGCAGAATCTTCTTCACTTTGAAAGAAAGACCTAGGCATAGGAGAGACGGGGAACGCCTCCTTTATCGCCTGCGTGAGCAGGATATCTGTGATCATGGCGTGCATGTTGGTAAGAGTCCTTGACATGTGAACTGGCCAACTTTCATGTCAACATATTTTCTCTGATGGCCTTTATCTCCCCCTCTAAAGCACTCTCTCATTACTTGCTGACGAGCATCTCCGCAGTCAGAGAATTGCTGAATTTTTTGTCTCATGGATGAACATGATTCCCCAGGACGACAAATCCTCGGCTGCGGTTTGCATATGGTGTCAACTTGTTCTTGAAGATGTTTCTGATAACCAGGCTCGCAATCCCCCGGCGGTTTCATGCCCTGGCCTGCACAGACATTGCCGATGGTCATTCCAGCACCAAATCCTGCGGCCCCAACAGCGATATTGGTCGCAATATCCGCCGCCACGCCACCAACGCAGACGGGATTAGGTCCCATGATACACGCCGCCTCGGCTGGGTTGGGGATCATCCCCGTTGGATCGGTGTACTGCACCGGATCATTATTGGCATAAGCATAAGAGCCGAGGCCATCCAGCTGCAGCACGGGGTCGGGTTGGTTAAAGCGGCCCAGATGCATGTTATAGATGCGCGCGCCGTTATAGTTCATGTCGGTTTCGTCGTCATAGAACTGGCCGGGCAGGCGTTCGCGATAGTGGAAGGGAAAGGCGGCGCTGAGGCCGGGTGTGTAGTGCAGGGGCGACACGTCGGCCCAGGGGCCTGAGGCTTGCCAGTCCCAGACCATCGCGCCGTTCGCGCCGTTCAGGCGAATGGGCGCGCCGCGATAATCGGGATGCGCGGCATAGGCTTTGTTATCGCCGCCCAGCACGGCCACGGGGGCACCGTCCAGACGCACCGTTTCCCATAAAGGCTTGGCGTCGGGGCCATACACGCCGCCCATCAAGCCGGACAGGTCATAGGCGTAGATCTCCTTACCCACGCCGCGCGTGCCGGGGCCCAGTTTCTCCACCCGCTGATCCGCGTGGTTATAGCGATACTGTGTGCCTTTATTCTTCACGCCCGAGGCGCGGTTCGCGCCGTCATAAGAAAGCTCCACGTCCTGCACGCCGTCAAAGGTCAGGTTCCCCGCCAAGTCATGGCGCATCGGCACGGTCTTGCCGTTGTTCTTCGTCACGCTGGTCACTTGGTTGCTGTTTCCCGCAATCATCGAGGTCACCGTGCCCTTCACACCGTCGCGCTGCGCCGTGCGATTGCCCGATGGGTCGAAATCATAGCGCCCCGTGATGCCGTCGGTAAAGGTGTAGCGGTCCAACCACCCATTCCCCGCATAGCCAAAACGCTGAAGCCCCAGTTTTCCTTCTTGCAAAGTGGATAACCGCTCGGCCTGGTCATAGCCCATGGTGATATTCAAATCGGGAGTCGTGATCCCCGTGACATGCCCGTCCAGGTTAAAACTGCGCCGATGCGCCTGACCCAACGCGCTCCACCCCGAGGCCGGACCAAAGGCCTGATAGGTGATCCCTGTGATCAAAGCCGCGCCATTCAGGCTGATCTGCGCTGAAGGTTTTATTCACCTTTTTTGCGCCTCGAAAATAAGCCTAGAAACCCGTTGAACATATCCCACCAACCAATAAGCAGGCCGCATGCTGAGATTCCTGTGCCAATAACTAGAACCGCCCCACCAAATAGCATCACTACTCTCAAAGGTTCAGATATATAGGCGCTCCCAATGTGAGGGATAATAAGTGCTAGCAGCATGGCACAAAGAGTCGCAGGCAAAGCCAGCAGAAATCCAAATGCCATGATTTGGAGGCCACGATGCTTACTGTGCCATATAGTCTTGATATGTTTCACGATGGCCATCATTGCTTACCTCGGTGAGAAGAGATTTACGCATACGCTCCTCGTAGTACACTTCATGCGTGCTGCCCCAGCACCTACCCCAACACCCATGAATGCTTTGCCAAACCCAGTTACTTCTCTCTCATTCTCTGGAGCCGAAGCCGAGATAGCTCCCAATCCTATCACGCCCAAATCTAAGGTCATCTGGTTTGATGTTGATTCTGAATAGCCTCTACAAAAATTGTTTTTCTCAATACCTATGTTTCCTCCAAGGCCAATCATTCCCCCCAGAACCCCTATTTCCTGAGTGTTGTTGGTATCTTGGTGTATGATCGTGATCTGAGGAAGCGGGGTGCAAAGGTTAGTAACAAGACATACATTTCCGGTCGTATCAAAACCAACCCCCGTGTCTATGCTGCCTCCCCACATATTGACCAATGCCCCACCTCCAAATGTCACACTCACCTGTTTACGTCCATCCGGATCCACAAACCCCACCGGATTGTTATTGTCAATATTATACGAGTTAAGGCCATCCAGCTGCAGCACGGGGTCGGGTTGGTTAAAGCGGCCCAGATGCATGTTATAGATGCGCGCGCCGTTATAGTTCATGTCGGTTTCGTCGTCATAGAACTGGCCGGGCAGGCGTTCGCGATAGTGGAAGGGAAAGGCGGCGCTGAGGCCGGGTGTGTAGTGCAGGGGCGACACGTCGGCCCAGGGGCCTGAGGCTTGCCAGTCCCAGACCATCGCGCCGTTCGCGCCGTTCAGGCGAATGGGCGCGCCGCGATAATCGGGATGCGCGGCATAGGCTTTGCCGTCGCCGCCCAGCACCGCCACGGGGGCGCCGTCCAGGCGCACCGTTTCCCATAAAGGCTTGGCGTCGGGGCCATACACGCCGCCCATCAAGCCGGACAGGTCATAGGCGTAGATCTCCTTACCCACGCCGCGCGTGCCGGGGCCCAGTTTCTCCACCCGCTGATCCGCGTGGTTATAGCGATACTGTGTGCCTTTATTCTTCACGCCCGAGGTGCGGTTCGCGCCGTCATAAGAAAGCTCCACGTCCTGCACGCCGTCAAAGGTCAGGTTCCCCGCCAAGTCATGGCGCATCGGCACGGTCTTGCCGTTGTTCTTCGTCACGCTGGTCACTTGGTTGCTGTTTCCCGCAATCACCGATGTCACCGTGCCCTTCACACCGTCGCGCTGCGCGGTGCGATTGCCCGATGGGTCGAAATCATAGCGCCCCGTGATGCCGTCGGTAAAGGTGTAGCGGTCCAACCACCCATTCCCCGCATAGCCAAAACGCTGCAGACCCAATTTGCCTTCTTGCAAAGTGGATAACCGCTCGGCCTGGTCATAGCCCATGGTGATATTCAAATCGGGAGTCGTGATCCCCGTGACATGCCCGTCCAGGTTAAAGCTGCGCCGATGCGCCTGCCCCAACGCGCTCCACCCCGAGGCCGGACCAAAGGCCTGATAGGTGATCCCCGTGATCAAAGCCGCGCCGTTCAGGCTGATCTGCGCCACCTGGCCGTTGGCGTTATAGGCGTAATTCAGCACCTTGCCCGAGGGCAACACCGCACGCACCACCTGACCCGCCGCGTTGCGGGTATAGGTGGTCGTCAATGTCACCTTGTCCACGATCTGAGACTCTTGCGACAGATGGCCTTGGGAGTCATAGGCATAAGTCGTGCTGCCCGCCGCGTATTGCGCCCCCGTCAAGCGACCCTTGCCGTTCGCGCCTTGATCGTAGTGCAACGTCTCGACCTGGTTATCGCCATAGGTGATGCGCGTGGGGCGATCCAACGGATCGTATTCAAATCGGGAGGTCATGTTCCGCGCGTCGGTCTTGGTCAGGATGTTGCCGTCCAGATCGCGGGTATAGGTGGTCGTGCCCGAATCCGGGCTGTGCACTGCGATCACTCGGCCCATGCCGTCGCGCTGGATTTCCGTGACCAGGCCGCGCGGATCCATCTGATGCACCGGCAGGTCGTTGGTATCAAACGCCGTGTCGGTCTTATAGCCCAGCGCGTCCGTGCGCCGCACCGTGCGGTTCAGCTGATCAATGACAAAATCCGTCGGCTGATTCAGCGGATCGGTGATCAGCTCCAGATTGCCGTTGCCGTCGCGATCATAGAGGGTCGTCTGACCATAGGCCCCGATCTCGCGCGTCATCAGGCCGCGCGAATCATGGGCAAAGGCTCGCTTGGTCACCACCGTGCCGCTGGCGTCGCGCACCTCGCGTGCGGTGATGTTGCTGGCCGCGTCATAGCCCAGATTGATGCTGTTGCCCAAAGCATCGGTGGTGCGGACCAGACGATGCGCCGCGTCATAGCTGTGGGTAAAGCTGGCCCCCGTGGGGAGAGAGGTGCGCACCATCTGACCGGCGGCGTCATAGGCATACACGGTCTTGGCCGCGCCTTCGCTGCGCGAGGTTAAGCGGCCCTTTCCGTCATAGACCAGCGTGGTCACCAGGCCGTTGGGATCGGTGATGCGTATCGGACGCCCCGCCGCGTCATTGGTGATCTGCGTCACATGATTCATCGCATTGGTGATCTTGGCCAAGCCGCCCGCCGCGTCATATTCATAGCGCGTGGTGCGCCCGCCCGGGCTGGTCATGCTGGCCAGCTGGTTCTTGGCCGTGTAGGTGGCCGTCGAGGTCCAATTCTGCCCGCCCGCCGAGACCGTGCGCTTGGTCATATTGCCCTTGCCGTCATAGACCATGCGCGTGCTGCGCCCCGGCTCGTCAATCTGCGTGGGCAGGCGTAGGGTCGGGTGCCACTGCGTGGTCACGGTGCGCGCCAAGGCCGTGCCCGAGGCTTCGGTGCGCGAGGTTTCGAGGCCGCGATCGTTATGCGTATAGGTGGTGGTGTTGCCGTTAAAGTCCGTGGTGCTGGCCACATGCCCCTTCGAGTCATAGGTGGCGTTCTTGGCCGCCACCTGCGCCGAAGGCGTGCCCGTCACCGCCGTGGGTTTGGTGACGTTGAACTGCGTGGTCAGGCCATAGCTATAGCTGCCCTTGGGAGTCGTGATCGTGGCGGCGTTCGCGCCATAGGCCACGGTGACCTTCTCGGCCCCGCCCGCATGTTCGGACGAGATCGCCTTGCCCTTCGAATCATAGCTCCACGTCGCAAAGCGCGCGCCGTTTTCGTCCATGATCCCGGTCAAAGCGTGGGGGAAGCTGGCATTCTCATACACATAGCGCCGCGACGCGCCGCCCGGATAAGACACCGAGGCCAGATTGTTATTGGCGTCATAGCCATAACCGGTCACCGCCCCATCCGGACCAGTGACCGAGGTAACGCGCCCTTGCGCGTCGGTGGCGAAGGTCAGCTTATGGTTAAACGGACCCGTGACCGAGGCCAACGCGCCCGAAGCCGTACGGGCGATGCTGGTGGTCAACCCGCCGCGCGTGGCGATCGATGTCAGACGGCCCTTGGCGTCGAAGCGATAGGTGTTGTCGTCTTCGCCCTGCCATTGCCATGTGCCGTCGGCGTTTTGCGCCAGGGTGGAATGCACATCCGCCTCTGAAACCCACGCGCCCGAGCCGTTCTTGGTGAAGATAACCGACATACCGTCCGCCCGCGCCACCTGAGCCGAACTGCCCGAAGCCACCACCGACACGTCAAAGCCGCTGCGCCACCCCGCCCCAAACGATCCCCCGCCATCACCCAGCCCCTGACGCGAATCCTGACTGTTATAAAACCGCGCCAAAGACAACCCCGTATGCCCCGGCAAAGCAATATCCACCGCCGTCTCAAACTTATTTCCTGTGCTCACCTCAATCGGATTCCCACAACTGCTGGGCACCGGCTTGCACCCGCCGAGATTCTTTTGCGCGGGGTTTAGTGTGGGAGTGGCGGGGGGAGGGGGAGGTGGATCATTGGTGACGGTCCAAACAACTGAGTTCGTGACATTACCCCCTATTGTAAATTGTACGTGATCTTCTGTTCCATCATAAGTCCATTTGTTCGGATCGGGGTTGGTATGATCCCAATTTTCATTACTGTTTGTTTCACCTGAAGATAAAGAAAAAGACGTCATTTGCTTATTGCCAGAGATTCCTAATTGCTCCGATCTATCGTGATGTTCCTCATGCAGTATTTTACCATCAAGCGTGCTTCCTTCCTGTGTCCAAGATCGTCTTTCTCTGTCGATTCCTAAGTTAAATGAATCCACCTGACCGTTTATCATATTAACTGACCAAGATGTGGAAGTGCGACCACCTTTATAGAATCCAGGATAATCTCTTTTGTATTCATAAACTGTATATGAATTGTCTTCAGATGATGCTGAAATTCCTGATGCATTAAAATTGAGTACAGCACCGTTGCCAGATCTAACAACCGTGGCCTTGTCCAGCTCTGCTATCGAGTTATAACTCGTATACCCGCTAATTGCACCAGTATAATTTTTTTGTATTCCTGGTATAGCAAGAGAAACGTTTATAGATCCCGTACCACATACATCCGTGTAAATTATTTTTTTACCTTTCACTACAGTTGTTTCGGACCTAGGTGTGCATGGTTTCAGATTATACTTTGTAATCGTCAGATTTAATGTTGCGCCATGTACACTCCCAGCCGCCAGCACAGCGGCCAAAGCGGCGGAGCAAACGGCCAGCTTGCGGTTGTCTTGCCAGGCGGTGCGCAAAGATGGGGCCGAAGCCGGGGGAACGTCTGTCCGAGACAGATCGTTATCGGAATGATGTGAAAGCAGATTCGCTGCAAACCAGGTGGGACGCGCCATAACACATACTCCTGTATCAATACCGTCCTGAATATCGCGTGCAGGCATTCGCCATGGATGCGAAACTGATTGCCTGAAACACGGACAAGAACGGACTGGTTGAATGTCTTTGACCCAAAGAGCGAACAAGTATCCGGAAATACAACAGGGGAGTTGATACTTATCCGTTCTTATTGCACAGACCTGTACGCCCTCCCCCGGCACGCCGTCAACGGGCAAAAATGCTTTCTTTATTACAACTTGTTTTTATTGGCTTATTTTGTGTTCGTCATCAAAACCGCGCCCTGCCTGCCCGCATAGGGTTTATGGCTGGAAGGACCCTATAAAATCAGGTGCGGCGGGGTGGCCCCCAGCAGAAAAGCGGTCAATCTTCTTTATTTATCATTTTGTTACAAGGGGGTCATGCCCAGCACAAGGGGGCACCCCCCAGCAGACCTGACCCCCGAAATTGCTTCGCCCTCTTGCCTTACCATCGACCTCGTTAAATCAACTTTGAACGAGGTCTCCGATGACAAGTTCTGTTTTACGAGAAGCGGCGTCCATCAACCGCTCCAATCTGCTGACCCGCAAAGAGGCGGCGGGCTATCTGGGCGTTAAGGAACAAACGTTGGCCTGCTGGGCCTGTGTTGGGCGTTATCGCCTGCCCTTCGTGCGTGTCGGGCGTTTGGTCAAATACCGGCAGCAAGACCTTGATGCCTTCATTCTTGAAAACCGTATCGGTGCGGAGGGCGGCCATGCGGATTGATCGTGATGATTTTTTGCGTGTGCATGAGCAGGCGATGCCGTTCCTGCCTGCGATCCTGCGCCGCCTGTTGCCACAGGGCAAGATTGATGGCCATGAGTATGTGGCTTTGAATCCGCGCCGCGCCGATTCCGCGCTTGGAAGTTTCAAGGTCAATCTGCTGACCGGCAAATGGGCGGATTTTGCGGTGGACGCATCCGGCGGGGATGTGACATCGCTGGTCGCTTATGTTCTGCGTCTATCTCAAAGCGACGCGGCACGAGCTGTCATGCGCATGATCGGGGGTGCGCCATGATCGCGCCGCAGCGACAACCGCAGCCATGCGACACGGTTCAAACACCGCCGGACATGCTAACGGCCCCCTTGCAACCTAAAGAAATAGCGACAGCGCAAAACGGTGGCAAGAACGGGGCGCATGAGAAATCCGCCAAAGCGCCCATAATCCCTGTTCCCGCCGATGCTCCACCCTGCAATTTTGCCCTGCCCGATCTTGGAGGCAAGCCCGCAAAGCTGTACCCCTATCACCAAGCCGACGGCCAGCTGATCGGATATATGGCGCGTTGGGATATGATCAATCCCGACACAGGCGACCGCGACAAGAAAATCTTGCCGGTTTGCTATTGTGACCTCAGCAGCGGCAAAAAGGCATGGCGCAGCGCGGGCATGCCGACGCCGCGCCCCCTCTATGGATTGCCGGAAATCCTGTCACGTCAGGACGCATCCATCATCGTCTGCGAAGGGGAGAAGACCGCCGATGCGGCCAAAATCCTTTTCCCTGATTATGTCGCCACCACGCCAATGCACGGGGCGAAATCCCCGCAAAAGACCGCCTGGTCTGCCGTCAAAGGACGGCGCGTTGTCATCGCCACCGATCATGACGAGGCCGGCGGTCAGTTTGGCGATGCCGTTTATGATCTGTGCATGGCCGCAGGCGCGGATAGCGTTTTTCATCTGCCCGCCGAGGCAATCGGGAAACGGCGTCCGGTCGAAACCGGTTTTGAGCCGCGTGGCAGCGATGTGCCGCAAGGTTATGATCTGGCCGATGCCTTTGAGGAAGGTTGGACGTTTCAGGATATGGAGCGGTTTCTTAACCTCGCCACCATGGCCCCCTATATCAAGAGATCAGAACTTATCGATCTGAACGAAAAACTGGGATCAACCTTTCGTTTGACACCAAACGGCGTGGAATATGCCAAACCTGTCAAGGATGATGACGGCAACCCGACGACCGAATGGACGTGGTTCTGTTCATGGCTGGCGATTACGCATCAGACCCGCGATGGGCAGGCTCGCAACTGGGGGTGCGTGTGCAACATCATCGACAATGACGGCAGGCGCAAGGAATATGTCTTGCCTATGTCCGCGCTGGCAGGTGATGGGGTGGCGTATCGAGAGGAATTGTTATCCCTCGGCCTGCGCCTTGCGCCGAACGGAAAGCCGTTGCTGCACAGCTATATCACGACGGCAAACCCGAAAGCCCGCGCCACCTGCGTCCTTAAATGCGGATGGCATGGGGCGTGCTATGTCATGCCGAACAAAATTTATGGGCGTGTTTCCGGTGAACGGATCGTTTTGCAGAACCTTGGCGGCGTCCGGCATAACGCTCTTAAGGGTTCGTTGGCCGATTGGCAGCAAAACATCGGAGTCTTATGCGAGAATAACAGCCGTCTGATTTTCTCGGTATGCGTTGCCTTGTCCGGCATTGTGCTTGAGCCTTTGGGGGAAGAAAACTTCGGCTTTCATGTCGAGGGGCCATCGTCTATCGGCAAAACAACCTTATTGCATATCGCTGCGTCAGTCTGGGGATCAGCGGTTCAAAGCTGGCGCACGACCGACAACGCCGCCGAAGGTTTGGCGCGACAAGCGAATGATGGGTTCCTTGCTCTTGATGAATTGTCACAGGTGGACGGCTTTGCCGCCGATGCCATGGCCTATATGCTGGGCAACGGCGCAGGCAAAGCGCGGTCGCGCCGCGATGGTGTGGCCAAACCGGTGGAGCGTTTTCGCTTGGCCTTCCTCAGTTCCGGTGAGACGGGGTTGGCGTCGAAGGTGCAGGAAAGCGGCAGGCAGACCAAGGCCGGTCAGACCGTCCGCTTTATCGAAATTCAGGCCGATGCCGGGAAAGGCCATGGCGTTTTTGATGACCTGCATGGGTATGAGGACGGCAACCGATTTTCCATAGAATTAAAACATCATACCGGCCAATTCACCGGCACCGTTGCAGATGCCTTTCTGACCATGATGTGCGCCCATCGGGATGCCGTTATTCAAAGTCTGATGAATGCAAGAACGTGCTGGGTCGCCGAGCATGTCCCTCCTGCTGTCGATGGCCAGGTGCATCGCGTGGGGCAGAAATTCGCGCTGGTGGCCGCTGTTGGCGAGTTGGCCATCGCGTCAGGCATCCTTCCTTGGCCCACAGGAGCCGCAGAGAAAGCCTGCGCAGATCTTTTAAATGATTGGCTGAAGGCGCGCGGCGGAACGAAAGCCCATGAGACCCAAAATGCTGAGCATCGCCTTCGCGCCTTCATCGCCCAGCATGGCGGGGCAAGGTTTGAGCCGGTATGGCTGGAGGCGGCAGGTGATCCACCGGATCGCAAGACCATCAACCGCGCCGGGTTCAAGCGCATGACCGAAGCCGGTGCGTGGGAATATTTTGTCCTGCCCAGCGTCTTTGAAAAAGAGGTGATCGCCGACCTAAACAAAACGCTGGTCAAAGGGCATCTTGCCAGCGCGGGGCTGATCTTGCGCGACACGGCAGGTAAGTACACGCCAAGCATCCGAGTGCCGGGGCATGGACAGATGCGCCTTTATCATGTCCCGTCAACTATCCTTGCCATGGAGGATGCCCATGCCGATGCATGAGTGTTTTTCAGGATTGTTTTCCGCCGCGCCCGTGAAGAGTGTTGCGCGTGTTTCAGGTGTTGCAACGCCAGAATTTGGCCGTAAATCCAGCGAGAACGAACAAAACACCCCGTGCAACACGGGCAGCCGCGACGGTGTTGCACAGGAAAGCAAGGAAACTCAAAGGGATCAGATACGCAAAACACCTGCAACACCGGAAACACCCACAAAGCACCATATCAGAGAAGATTTCTTGAACTGTGTGGACAGGTTCTGTGCCATGTCGCGTCCTGAAATTTATTCGGCGGAACGCTGGGCACAGTTTCAGGCGGATGCAAAATCGTTTTGTGATTTATGGGGTTCACAGGTCGCGGCTCTGGGGTGGAATCCGGATTCTGTTTTTGCCATCCCCGACGGTCTGATCCCTCTGATCGAAGGCGGCGATATTCTGGCCGTATGTGAAAAGACGGCGGTCATCCGCGCCACCAGCCGAAAACAATTCAACACCATCCGCTTTAAGGCTCTCTCCGGTGAGACAGTCCCCAAATGGCATGTCTGGGCTTCATGGTGCGAGCCATGAATAAGAAAGATTCCCATCCTCAGAAAGGAAAGAACATGGCCGGAGATACCAAGGCAACGAAGACAGATAAATCAAGAAACATTGTAGTCGCCGAGAAGCCGGATAAGTCGCGGGACGCCATGATGGCTGAACTTGCTATGGGCGGCGTCGTTAATGGCGCGACGCTGGCCGTGGATTTTTCAAAGGGCACCTATGGGGAATTAAGCCTGACCGATTGCATCAGCGCGTTGAACAAGAAAGCCCGCAACGTTCACAAAGGCGATTTGAAGGATGCCGAAACGCTTCTGACCGCCCAAGCCTTTGCGCTGGACACGATTTTTATGTCCCTGGCGCATCGGGCACAGCTGAATATGGGGGAATATTTGGACGCCGCCGACCGTTATATGCGGCTTGCCCTGAAGGCGCAGGGGCAATGCCGCGCCACGCTTGAAACGCTGGCCAATATCAAGAATCCGCCTGTCGTCGTCGCAAGGCAGGCGAATATCGCGCATGGTCCGCAACAGGTGAACAATGGCGCAGTCCCCATCGCGCATGCGGGCGCGGGAAATTTAAAATCCGCGCAGAACGAACTATTGGAGGATAAGAGCCATGAGACAGAGCGGATGGACATCAAAGCGCCGTGCGCAGCAGGCCAAGGCGATCCGGCGATGGAAACCCTGGGCGCAATCCACCGGCCCACGCAGCCCTGACGGCAAAGCCCGCGCCGCCCGCAACGCCGACAAGGGCGGCCATTGGCGAGAAACGCGGGAACTTTTTAAACTGCTGAATCAGACCATGCGCCAGCAAAAAGAAATGCTGATTGATGGGTTGGCTGAACCCAATAAAATCAATGGGCATTTCTGAATTTGCCAAATGATTTCGATATTCTGACGGGAGGATAAATCAATGGGAAAAAGCGCGTGCGAGGCTATCAAAGCCCTTAACATAAATTGGCTGTATCGCACCGGCAGGCTCAGTCCCGGCTGTTATTCTTCGGTTCATTGGAGTTATGCCGGGGAGCCGAGCGGCGATATTCGGCACACCTGCAATTCCCGTCATCAGGTCACCTTGAATTATCGTTGCAACGATGAACCGGTAGAGCAAAACATCACGCTTGAATGGACGGCCTGCCATTATGGCGGGGAGCGACCTTGGTTTATCTGTCCTGCATGGAAGAATGGCCGCTATTGCGGGCAGCGGGTTGGCAACCTGTACGGGGCAGGCAAAATCTTCGCTTGTCGGCGCTGCTATAATCTTTGCTACTACAGCCAGCTTGAAGCGCCGAGAATGCGCGGTACAAATCTGATGCATAAACTGCGGGCGCGGGTTGGCGACGACGGTGAGAAGCCCAAGGGGATGCACTGGAAGACTTTTGATCGTCTTTGTGAAAGGTTGCAGTGGGCTGAGCAGCGATCATTCGCCGGACTTTTTGCGCGATTTGGATAGTCCCGGCAGCCCAATACACGAAAAGGCATGAGCAAATCGACTGTTTGTCGGGCGTTTAGCCCAAGAATCTGTAAACATTGGATTGTCGCTCAGCAATTTATCGGCTTATATGTGCATATCTTGATATTGACTGCTGTTTTGGCAGCCTAACAAGGCATGTACGCAATAAGCGGAGCGCAAAGGATGCAGGCGAAGGAAGCTAAGGCTAGAATAAAAATTAACAAAATGCTGGGAGAATCTGGCTGGCGCTTCTTTGATGACAGCAAAGGTAAAGCCAACATTGCCTTGGAACCCAAAGTCAAGCTAACCCAATCGACCATCGACGCTCTCGGTGAGAATTTTGAAACGACCAGCAATGGCTTTATCGATTTTCTTCTGCTTGATGAGCAGGGATTTCCCCTCATCGTATTAGAGGCCAAAGCCGAGGATAAAAACCCCTTGATTGGCAAGGAGCAGGCTCGCAAATACGCAAAATCGCAGAATTGCCGCTTCATTATCCTTTCCAATGGCAACCTGCATTATTTTTGGGATTTGGAGCAGGGAAACCCTAGCATCATTACGCGCTTCCCAGCACCAGACTCTGTTCAGGGGTTGCATCGTTTTCAGCCAAACCCTGAAAAACTTATCAGTGAACATGTCAGCAAAGATTACATCACGCTGACACAGATGCCCACCTATGCCAATGAAGCGGGGTGGAAAAATGAAGGCGAGCGCGATGCCTTTATTGAAAAGAACAGACTGCGCTTTATGCGGGAGTATCAACAGCGTGCGGTATGCTCCATCCAACAGGCCGTGAAAGAGGGGAAAAGTCGCTTCCTGTTCGAGATGGCGACTGGCACGGGTAAGACGCTGACCGCTGCTGCCGTCATCAAGCTGTTTCTGCGCACGGGCAACGCCCATCGGGTACTGTTCTTGGTTGATAGGCTTGAACTGGAAGATCAGGCCAACAAAGCCCTGACTTTCATGCTCAAAAATGATTACAAGTCGGTCATCTATAAAGAGCGTCGGGATGATTGGTGTAGGGCTGAAATAGTTGTCACCACCGTCCAATCGCTGCTGTTTAATGCCAAATACAAACGCCTGTTTTCGCCAACAGATTTTGATCTTGTGATCTCTGACGAAGCCCATCGTTCAATCGGCGGCAATGCACGCGCTGTGTTTGAGTATTTTGTTGGCTACAAAATGGGCTTAACCGCCACGCCAAGAGATTATTTGAAGAAGTTTGATAAGGCTAAGCCGACAACCCGTGATCCACGTGAGGCAGAGCGACGCCTATTACTTGACACCTATCGAACCTTTGGCTGCGAATCCGGCGACCCGACTTTCCGCTATTCACTTCTGGATGGCGTGCGCGATGGATTCCTGATCAATCCCATCGTGGTGGATGCGCGTACTGACATCACCACCAAGCTGTTGTCGGAAGAAGGCTATGCGGTTCTTGCCGTGAGTGAGGACGAAGAAAACGCAGAGCAAACCTTCTATCAAAAGGATTTCGAGAAGAAATTCTTCTCCGAAGATACCAACCGCCTATTCTGCGAAACCTTTCTCAAAAATGCGTTGCGCGATCCGATCAGTGGAGAAATAGGTAAAACCATCGTTTTTGCCGTCAGCCAAAACCATGCCCTGAAAATCACCCAGATACTTAACGAACTGGCTGACAAACTTTTTCCCGGTAAATATCAGTCCGATTTTGCGGTTCAAGTTACGTCGCTTATTCCCGATGCGCAGCAATACACCATCAATTTTACCAACAACAACTTGATGGGATCGGCCAATTTTATTGAAACCTACAAGACCAGTAAGGCGCGGGTATGCGTAACGGTCGGCATGATGACCACAGGTTATGATTGCCCTGACCTTCTTAATCTTGCGCTCATGCGTCCGGTGTTCTCACCATCCGATTTTGTGCAGATTAAAGGGCGCGGCACACGCAAACATAACTTCTTGGAAGGACTGTTCGATCCTGAATTGAAGTCCTTGGTCAAGGAACCTCACAAGACTCGATATAAACTTTTCGATTTCTTCGCCAACTGTGAGTATTTCGAGGACAAATTCAATTACGACGAGATTTTGATGCTGCCGCGTCCTAAAAGCGGTGGAGAAGAAGGGCCGGAACCACCGCCGCCCCCACCTCCTGACGGCATCCATATCAGCACGCTGCCTGATGCCGTGGCCACATCGACGGAGACGGCCATAGGTCTGGAAGGCATGAGAATTGACCGCATGTTCTTCGAGAAATTCGAGAGCAAGGCGAAAGCCGATCCTGTGTTGCAAGGGAAAATCGAGTCCGAAAACTGGGATCAGGCCGTTGAATATGTGACGACAAACCTGTTCGACAAGCCCAACGAACATTTCAATTTGGACAAGTTACGCAAAGCCGCTGGCGTGGATCGTCGCCTGTCGTTGCGAGAAATCCTTGAGAAGGTTTTTGACCGCATACCCGGCTTCAAATCGAAAGATGAATTGCTGGATGACGAGTTTCAAAAGTTTGTTCTGGACTGTCAGCCGAGCGAGGCCGAAGCTATCGTTCCCATGAAATACTTTTTCAAGGCTTACGCCACCGATGGGAAACTTCGCAGCATCATCGACAATAAAGACTTCACCGATCTCAACGTAAACCCGACGTTTGGCATGGGGGATTTTAAGGCTGTGCCGTCCGAATGGCGCAACCGCATCCCTGAATACGTCAAGGATTACGTCTCTCTCAATCAGTTTATGTAAGAAAGCCTTCCATCATGCTTGATTCTGACACAAAACGCCGCATCGATTCCTGTCGTGACATTCTTGTCGGCAAGGTGCCAGACCCCAAGTCTCAGGTTGAGCAAATAACCATCGCGCTGATTTACAAATTCATGGATGACATGGATGCCGAAGCCGAAGAGTTTGGCGGTGCGCGTAAATTCTTTGCAGGTGAGTTTGCTAAATATGGCTGGCCTAAACTGATGGCTCCCAACATGGGGGGCTTTGATGTTTTGGCACTGTATTCCGAAGCCATCCAGAAGATGAACGAGAATCCCGGTGTTCCGGCGCTCTTTCGGGATATTTTCAAGAATGCCTATCTGCCTTATCGTGATCCCGAAACCCTGCGTAGCTTTTTGAAAGAGATCGACAGCTTCACTTATGATCATTCAGAGCGTCTGGGTGACGCCTTTGGATACCTGCTTTCGGTGCTGGGCAGTCAGGGCGATGCGGGACAGTTCCGCACACCGCGCCATATCATCGACTTCATGGTCGAGGTTCTCGATCCAAAGAAAGACGAAACCATTCTTGACCCGGCCTGCGGTACGGCGGGCTTTCTGATTTCATCCTATAAACACATCCTCAAACATAACTCGAAAGACTATCGCCCACAAAATGATCGCGAGGCTTATGATGAAAAAGCTGTCTCTCTCGAAGATGTAACGCTGGACAGCCCCCTGCATTACAAAGGCGACTTACTGACGCCGGACGACCGCAAGCGGCTGGCAAACAATATCAGGGGCTATGACATTTCGCCGGACATGGTACGCTTGTCGTTGGTCAATTGTATCTGCATGGGTTCACCGACCCGCGCATCATTGAATACGACACGCTGACCAGCGAAGAACGCTGGAATGAATATACCGACATCATTCTTGCTAACCCGCCCTTCATGTCGCCAAAGGGCGGCATCAAGCCACACAAGCGCTTTTCGGTGCAGGCCACACGGTCAGAAGTTCTATTCGTGGATTATATTGCCGAACATCTTACGCCCACCGGACGCGCCGCCATTATTGTGCCGGAAGGCATCATATTCCAGAGCGGAACCGCCTATAAGCAATTGCGTGAAATGCTGGTCAAGAAATACCTTGTTGCCGTTATTTCATTGCCTGCTGGCGTGTTCAATCCCTACAGTGGCGTAAAAACATCTATCATCATCCTTGACCGACGGCTTTCCCAGAAAACAGACAGCATCCTGTTCGCTAAAATCGAAAATGACGGCTTTGGTCTTGGCGCACAGCGCCGTTCTATTGATAAAAACGACCTTCCTGCCGCCGCTCACAATATCAAAGCGTGGATGGATAGCTTACAGAGCGAAGGCTCTTTCGATTTATCTGCTGCCAACAATCTAACACTGGTTGAAAAAGTCATAATAAATGGAAATGGTGAATACAATCTGAGTGGAGATAGGTATCGCCAAAAAGATGCCAAAAAATCGGTATTTGACCTGATGCCATTTCAATCAGTTTGCACCCTTGAGTATGGATCTAGTCTCCCACAAGATAAAAGAATTGAAGGCCCATATCCTGTGCTTGGCTCAAACGGCATTACTGGTCATCACAATGAGTTTCTGGTGGAAGGGCCGACAATAATTGTAGGAAGAAAAGGATCTGCAGGCGAAGTCGTTTACGTTTCAGAAAACTGCTTTCCAATCGATACAACTTACTACGTTAAGCGCGTCAACCCAGAGAATTGCGATATTAAATATCTGTATTATGTTCTGAAAGAACTTAATCTTCCTAACCTAAAGGGAGGCGCCGGTATACCCGGCCTCAACAGAAATGATGTCTACGAGGCTATTCAAATTCCCATCCCGCCGCTCGATGCTCAAAAAGAAATCGTGGCAGAAATTGAAAGCTATCAGAAGATCATCGACGGCGCACGACAGGTGGTCGAAAACTACCAGTCGAGGATTCATGTTGAATCAGATTGGCCGGTGGTAAAATTTGAAGATGCCCCATTTCAGATTATAGACGGAGATAGAGGGGCAAACTACCCAAGCAAAGAGGACTTTTCCCCGTCAGGGCATTGCCTGTTTCTTAACACGAAGAATGTTCGTTCGGACGGATTTAGATTCAATGAGGATGATCTTGAGTTTATCTCTGAGGAAAAAGATAACGCTTTACGAAAAGGGCGGCTGGAACGCGGAGATGTGCTGCTCACAACACGCGGCACAATTGGAAATACAGCATTCTATGGTGATGCAGTTAAGTTTGATCGTATACGCATCAACTCAGGCATGCTCATTTTTAGACCAGATGCAAACAAACTTTCTGGAAGGTATCTGTTCCATTTCTTTCAATCAGAAAACTTTCGGGCGCAAAGAGAGGCTATTGTTTCAGGGGCTGCTCAACCGCAGCTTCCCATAAGAAGTTTGAATGATGCAATAATTCCTCTTCCCCCTTTTGAAACCCAGAACATAATTGTTGCCGATATTGAAAATGAACTGCGACTGGTGGACGACAACAAGCAATTGGTCAAACTATTTGAGGGCAAAGTAAAAGCCGCCATCAACCGCGTATGGGATGAGGCAAAGTAAAGGCATGGACGACGCGCTCTCGCTCTATGAATTTCTCCCTGTCTCATTCCGCAATAAGGATGAAGAAAAATACATCCAGTTTCTACAGAATGCTTTTGAGAAGAATTATGAGATCGGCAGTTTTGAATTTGCGGGGCTGGCATTCCACCTGCTTTATATGAGCTTCTTTTGCTTCTCGGTCTGGCAAATTAAATTAGCAAGAAAAGTGGATTTTGACAAAGCTATGGTCGGCTTCACGAATGACACAGAAAACCATCTGGCCAATGCAACTACCCCGTTCGATTTCTATGAGAAGGTTAAAGAGGCAACGATATTCAGATTTCTGAAACTGATCGGCTGCGATAATCAACAGGTGGGCAGCTATTCGCGTTTCGTTAAAAACAGAAACCGGATGGCGCATCCTAGCGGAACCGTGTTTTTCAATGATGGGGCAGAGCTAGACCGCTACCTGTCCGAAGTCATCAAGGAACTCGGCAACATCCAAGGTCATATGACGCCCGTGCTGCATGATCTTATGAAAGACTTTTTGCTGCATAGTTATGACCCTGAGACGCGAGAGAATATCGGCGCAGGGGATGAAATTACGGCCAACCTTATCCACCAAAACTATTTTTCTCAGAAAGACATCGAAGCCTGCCTGACCTTTGACATCAACAGCTTGAGCGGCCACGAGCATTTTGATGACATCAAGCTTCTGTTTGATGATTTTGTTAAATCCTACTCGCAAAACTGAGGGCGGCTGAAAATGGACATCACAAACAAGACAATATGGCAGCAAGCGGCAGGCGATTTAGATCGAAATTACTCTGAGCTATGCATCAAATGGGATGTGATCCTGAATGGCCCCAGATACGCAGGCGCATGGCCAAGCTGTGCAGAACCCCTTCGGACGGATGAATGGTCTTCAAAGAAAATCACTGACCTGAAACGCTTTGGTGAAGACATGCAGGACGGCGATCTTGTTGTGTTGCGCGTTGGAACCGCCACCGTTCTTGCCGTTGGGCAGATTGTTGGCTCTTATGAATGGCATGATGAATTTGGTGATATTGACGGCTGGGATTTGCAGCATGTCCGTCGAGTTCGCTGGCTATGGCATATTTGAACCTAACGCGCCTCATGCACGACTATCCAGCCTATGAGTGCAAAGGCGGCGAAGATGCCTTGTTGGCCATGGCTCCCGAATGGAAATCAGCGTGAAGGCTTCGGTTTGATGTTCGTGCGAATGACGCGAAAAGCCAGAAAATGCGGCACCGGTGCGGCACCGAGAAATTCACGCCCACCAAAAAAACATGATAAGTCTTTGAAAAGATTGGTTGTGTATCCGAACCATCGGTTCGAACTCTCGAAATGATTATCTTTTGTTGCCTTTCATGGCAAGTAATTTCAGCGTTATCAGGCCAAATGTAGCCCTAAGCCACATTGCGTCAGCAAGTTCAAATTCTGACATGGCAATTGAACCAGCGACCTGAATAATTGGGTGTAATTGGGTATTTTTATGGGTGCTTATTAAGGTCTTCTTTTTCACAATCCAGGCTGGGATCAATCTGCGGTTCTGGTGCATCCCATTTGGCAGAAACGCGCTCAAAATAGTTTACCTGCTTTTGAAAGCGCGGATCCTCTTCCTGGATAAAGAAGGTGTACAGGCGATTGACAATGCGCTTCATGAGAGTCTTCATCTCGTCATCAGAGATGCGTGATACCTCGTTCCAGGGAATTTCACGCCCCTCTGCATCAATCACTTTAACGTCAGAATAATCACCAGTTTTTGTAACTGGCACAGTCCCGGCATGAATATCTTCAATCTCGGTGTTGCGCACACACATGGCGGTGAGTGTTTTTGCCAGCCGCCCCGCGATAGTTTTTTCAAGATTAATGCTCATGGTTTTAATTACACCAACTCAGAGAAATTTTCAAAAACTATTCAGATGCTACATCAGCTTCTTCGGCTAAAACATAATTTGATCCAAAATCAATTATATTCATACCGAGTGCCTCAGCTTTTAAACGCACAGTATGGTCTTTATCTGTTGCGGCAATAATAACCTGCCCACCCGCATCACATACTTCCGCCACCAGAGGATATAGCTCCAAGTGATCTGCCTTATCCATGTTCTGTTGCGCAGGCTCATCAAATACCGAAATATTTGGATGATTGCTTTTGGAAGAATTGCCCCTAGAGATATGAAGAGCCAAGGTATAGGCCGTAATAATCCGAATCCAATCACTGGCGGAACTACCGAAATCGGCCCTCATACGCTTTTTCTGATCTAGGCTATTAACTGTCACACGGGGCAAAAAAGTTGCCTCATCAATAAAGATTGCCCCTATTTCATATGAGTTATAGCCAAGTTTTTCTAAATACTTTCTGAAAGCCGCTTGGAATTTTCTTAACAGTCCCTTGTCACTATCTGATAGATCAGATTTTAAGCCGCTTAACGTCTTATTTCTTAACTGATAGCGATCAAAAATCTCCTTCATTTTTTCAAACATATTTTGGCTGTAACCAGATAACTCGCCCAAGTCGTCAATCTCTTGTTCTAGCCGTGCGATCTCTCTTGCATAGGCCATTAATTCAGATGGGATCATACCAGAAAGACTTCTTTGAAATTCTGATATTTGCCTCATCAAATCTTTTATCTCAGATGAAATTCGCTGAGATTCAATATTGGCATTATATTGCCGCTCTTTTTCAACAGAAAGAACGTCTTGAAGAAGGCTTTTTTGTTCATTGATGTACTTTACATTGTCATCAATTGACATTGTTGGGAAGCTTCTGACTTGAGATAGGAGAGACTCATCAATAGGCTGCTCACAAACGGGGCATTGAGCTTTTGTAGACCATGGATCACGAGAAAATAGCTTTCTAATTTTTTGTTCTTCTTTGTTTTTCTCTAGGTCGCTTTCAAGGACAATCATACGCTGCTCGTATCTTCTGATTGATCCATCTAAAGAAGAGATAGTATTGTCTAATTCATTTTTATTAGAAATAAGGGCCGTGATTTTTTCAGAAACTTCAAAAACCTTTTTCTCCAGTTCTGGGTTTTCTGAGACAGAATCTGGCGGCTCCTGCTTTCCTGATAACTCGTCTTTTTTACTGACAATTAAAGCGTCAAGGGATACATCTTCCTGCCCTTCATAGCTTCTATATACACGGGGGTTCCAAACTTCAGAGCTTAGGTCTGGCATACCTTTCAGAGAGAAGTGCCTGCCGTTAATATACTGTCCTAATGTTTCAAGGTTACTTTCATAGTTAGCTTTTAATCGGTCTGTTTCTAACTTTAGAGCATTTCTTTGCAGGTTATTTTTAATGTAATCCATGCCTAAAATCTCAGAGACAGTGGATTTTTTCGGATCTCTCACTCTGTAGTACGGAGCATTTGACATGATGTCTGCCCAGCCACGCTTCTGTTCGATGAAGATCGCAGAAAATATATATTCAAGATACAGCCGCATAGCACCATCGTCTTGAGATATAACCTGTATTTCAGGAAACCCTATAAACTCGCTCAAAAGCCGATGAAACCCCTTGGTGTCTGTATAAGATCCAGAGCCAAGATAGTATTCTTCCAGCTCTTCGTGATTCCATTCAGAAAGCTGGGCACGCTTAACAAGCACTCCCTTAGAAACATCCGGCTTTACCTCTCTTTTAATCGATAAAAACTCATCTTTCTCGTTCTGAATTTCTAAAAAAATATCGGCACTGGTAATGGCTTCGTCCTGTCCATTAACCTTGATTGAGTCGTTCACAAGTGCCGAAACATTGCTCTTTACGAGATCGTCAAATCCAAGGCCTACAGCCAAAGCATTTATGACTGAGCTCTTTCCCTGAGTATTAGAGTCAGTGAGAATGAGGTTGCAACCATCCTTGAATACAATATTTGTAACTGCATGCTTTCCGTTAAGCAGATGGGCATCCAAACGAACTCTATTATATTTCATGAACATCTTATTTTCCCATCGTTAGCGCGGTTTGGACTTCGGTATCAGAGATTTTACCAATACGCCGACAAAAATCGAAAACATCACTTGCCAACTGCTGATCTTTGAGATGGGCAACAAAATCTTTTCCCGCTTGTGTTAGCGTCACCTTGAATCCGTTCTGAATTTGTTTTTGTTCAATCAATTGAGCACCAATCGCATAATTGACACATCGATTTAAATAAGGATCAGCAGATGGGCAGAGTATTTTTAAAGAAAATCTCTTTAGTTTAAAATCGAGATATAAATCCCTGAACTTCTCATCGATAAACAATGAGTTCAAAAAGTGGAGCTGTTTAAATGAAGCTGAACCACTCCTACAGCATTCAGACATTGATACACACAGCATGGCTAA
Organism: Alphaproteobacteria bacterium; assembly: GCA_016699305.1. Classification (NCBI taxonomy): domain Bacteria; kingdom Pseudomonadati; phylum Pseudomonadota; class Alphaproteobacteria; species Alphaproteobacteria bacterium. The sequence continues at coordinate 1,809,960 of CP064970.1, read as the reverse complement.
GCGGCGATACAGTCTAAGATCAGAGGGAACATCTACTGGTCTTTGGTGAAATTCTAGTTCAATCATAGTGCCCCACCTTTTTTCTTAAAGTTTAGTGGGCAGCGAACAAACCAATCAGAAATAATATATTTACGCACCCTGGCAAGAGTGGTTGTACCAAGCCGGGCACCAATTTTATTTGTTAACCTGTCTTCCAAAGTTTGTTTTGTGCTTGAATAAGATTCGTTTGAGCCAGAGAGAATACTGCCTTGATCTGCATCATATTCAACATCAGATCTGACCTCTTCAATGGCACTATAAAAGTCTGGTTCTCTTTTTTGTATTTCATCCAGCTGAATAGCATTCTCAATATAATTTCTTATCTCATTGTAGGCGAAGCGTTCGGCATCTTCATCCGTATCAGTGATACGTCTAAATTTATCAAAAACCGCTATAAACTTTTCATTTAGCCTTATGTTTTCCATTGATGGCGACGCTTGTAGAGGAATGTCTACCTCAACCCTATCATCACGCCTTTTTTGATATTCAAGATATTCCGTTTCGAAGTAAGTTGGCGTCTGAATAACAACCTGAAACCCTTCGCCTACAAATGATAATTGCCAGGACACAACTTCATCTTGCTTGCTCTTTGCATATGTATGAATATTGTTATGAGGAATTTCTTTGTTTAATAGCAAAACCCAACGGGATATTTTTTTGCCTCCCAGAAGTTTGACAATACCGTCTTGGTTTTTCTTGAGTTTTGCTAAATCTGTATGGATTTTAGATTTGACTCCTTTGGCAGGATCCTGATTTTCTGGCTCCTGTCCGTAAGCTTGATAGGCGATGCCTTGGGAAACAACTAATCCATCCAGACCAAGGTCTCCACCTTTGTCCGATATCGGCTGAAAATCAGCACCATGCTTCAGAGCAAGAAGCGCATCGCACATCTTTTCCCATTCATCACCGTGGTATTGGCTATACCAGACCAGACTCAACGCCTACCCCTTTATCCCGCTTGCGGGATGCTTAAATTTCCTCTATTTTCTAAAAATAGCCCAAAATTGACAGAGGTTCAATCACTCAAATGGATAACGCCGACATATTCACCATCAAGGAACTGTCCACCTACCTAAAGCTGGCAGAGAAGACGGCTTACAGGTTGGCTTCAGACGGAAAGCTCCCTGGTTTCAAGGTTGGAGGTGCTTGGAGGTTCCGTAAAGCAGAAGTTGACCGATGGATTAAGAAACAAGAAAGAAGTTCAGCTAAAAGAGAAAATGAGGGATAGCGACTTTCCTAACGTATTACTGGTATAGTTGGAAAGAGGTGAACATCATGTCGGGTGAAAAACTTGATAAATTAATCAAAGGGTTGTCTATATCACAGCCTCGTTTTGAACGGCTTCAGACGATGGAAAGCCGCGTCTGGCAATCCATCAACAGGCGGCGGGTGGACATGCCGCGCAACATTGTAGAAGGCTGGCTGGCAAGTCTGTTTACACCCGAATACCGCCTGGCCTCGTTATCTTTTGCGCTAATCGTAGGGGTGTTTGCTGCGACCTTAAGTGTGTCAAACTCACAGCCCGCCAATGCGGCGCAGGCGCTCAACCTGCACGTATTTTCTTCAAGTTATGGTATAACCTCTGCGGTTATTCTTGCCAAGAACGGGGATAAAAACTGATGCGCTCCTATCAAAAGGAAATCCTTTATTTCATCGTTATCGCACTCGTGGCCTTTGGCGTTTTTTATGCCTGCGGAAATTTCTTCAAAGCCCCGCATCATAACCAGATCGACGCCCATGCCTGGCTGCACGAGCAGATTGGTATTACTGCGGAGCAGGATCAAAAGCTCACCGAAATCGAGAAGGAATTCGCCGAGAAGCAACGAGTTTTGCGTGAAAAAATCCATGTCGGTAATCTGGAGCTTGCCGCCGCGATGCTGGAAGACAAGGCCTTTTCCGAACGTGTCGCTGCCGCCGTTGAGCGCATCCATCACGCGCAAGGCGGATTACAAAAGCTGACGATTGAGCATATTTTTGACATGCAGACAGTATTAACGCCCCAGCAGGCAGAAAAGCTCAATAAGTTAGCCGCAGATGCCCTTGTTCAGAACCCATAGGATCGGCAAAGAAAATACAGCCGATGAGGATGTCGCGCTCGTCAAACGATTGCGCTCTGGGGATGATTTTGCGCTCAATGAGATCATGCACCGCTATAAGGAGCGCGTCTATCGTCTAGCCTGGCGCTATATGGGCAATGAGGATTCCGCTCTCGATGTGACGCAGGAGACTTTCACGAAGCTCTATTTCAACATCGACAAATACGATTCCGCCTATAAATTCAGCACGTGGGTCTTTCAGATTGCGGTCAACCTATGCCGAGATCATCTCCGCAAGAATAAAAATCACGCCCGTAACATTTCTCTCGACGCTTTGAATGAAAGCGGTGCTGGTGATTGGCAGCGCAGCGACGAAAATATTGAGGCGGGTTTCTTGTCAAGACAACAACTGACCTTGCTGCAGAAGGAAATCGATTTACTGTCCGACACCCTTAAGGAAGCCTTTATCCTGTTCGCCGTCGAGGAGAGAACCCAGGTTGAATGCGCGGCAATCCTTAATGTTTCGGCAAAAACCGTAGAAACCCGCGTCTATCGGGCGCGTAAGATTTTATCTGAAAAATTACAGCTTTCTTTTGAGGGATAGCCCCTTTTAAGCCGTATTACCTTCATGAGACCAGCAAAAGGGCGGGAAATATTCATGAAGAAATCAGTGATATGGCAATTAGCGATTGTGGCGCTCCTGTTCTCCGCACCTTCTTATGCTGAAACCTCCGCATTGACCCTTAATCAGGTCATCAAGGAAAGCCTGCAAAAGAACACCAGCTTGTTCCGCGTCCAGCGCGACTACGAAGATCGAATGGCGGATGCCACGGAAACCACTTTGCTGGATAACCCTGAGCTTCAGGTTGATGTCGTCCGTGATAAAGGCGAAGGTGGCACAGGAACGGATCTTGAATTCACCCAGCCTTTGAAGTTTTCCCAGCTATCCGGCGCACGCGGCGGCTATGCCCAAGCTCTGGCGAATGTGGCCAGCATAGAGCAGAAATACGAAATCCTGAAGGTCATCAACGAAACCACGGTGCTTTACACCCAGGTCTGGCTGCTCTCCGAACGCAAAAAACTCTATGAGAGTTACGCGAACGATGCTGACAAGATGAAAAAATTGGTAAAAGAGTCGGCGGGACAAGGCCAAACCAGCCCAGCGGCTTCTCATTTGTTTTCATCGGATGCTGCCAAGTTGCGGGCGGACGCCAACGCGGTTGATGCGGAGCTGCGCCAGGTGCGCACCGAACTCGCGCGGTTGACGGGACGCAGTTTTCAGCAAGCGAAGCTGGAACGTCCAACCTTTGTGGCAGTCCCAGAAGATACAGAGCGCCTCCTCACTTTCGCGCAGACGCAATCCAACCTTAGAAACGTGATCAAAAACCGTATCCAGGCGGCGGAGCATCGTTTGAGCGTTGCCCAGCAGGATGCCGCCATGCCGGAGTTCGGGCCGCGTGTGTTTTATTCGCGTTCTCCTAATGGGGATGAGCAGTCCTATGGGGTTGGTGTCGCCTTACGAATCCCGCTATGGAACCAGAATGATGCAGAGCGCAAACGGGCAAATGCCGAATTGCGCCAGGCGAAGTTTGAGGCTGATCTTTACGCCGGATTGCCTCAGCAGGACGTGATCGGCGAATTACAGCAAAGCGCAACGGCGCTTCAGGCTCGCGCAGATAGTTACTTTGATAGCATCCTGCCTGGCTACCGCAAATCCTATGATCTGACGCGCAACATGTTCCGTCAGGGACAGGCGGATGCGCTCGAAGTCTGGCAGGTGCGGGAAAAACTGCTCTCCAGCGAAAATGAGGCACTTGATGCCTTGGCGCAAGCCGTCAATGCACGCGGCGCTTTGGAAGTGGAACTGGGCGGCAAAATAGAGGAAGTCAGATAATGAAAAAGTTATTAATCACATCGGCCCTTGTCGCGGTCATTGGATTGTCTACGCCCGCTATTGCCCATGAAGGCGAAGACCATGCCGCCGCACCAGGGACGGAAGAAACTGTTCAGGTAACGAGTAGTATACAATTATCCGAGACGGCGATTAATAACCTTGGCATCCAGACGGTGAAAGCGAGTATCGCGCCACGGGCAACGACGGTCGATGTAAACGGGATCGTCGAATTTTTGCCGGAACGCCAAGCCATCGCCACGTCGCGGGCGGCGGGCCGTATCTCGGAAATCCACGTCAAGGTCGGTGAAAAAGTTACCAAAGGCCAGAGCCTTCTGACCACCCAACCGATTTTCGTCGGCAGCTCTCCGGTGTCCATACCGTCGCCTCTTGATGGCTATGTGACCAAGCAGAACGTCGTTCTGGGTCAATCCGTCACGCCGGAGGCTGGATTGATGGAAATCGGGGATTCCTCCCAAGTTTTAGTGCGGGGCGTCATGTATGAAACGCCGGATGTCGCCAAGGTTCAGGTCGACCAGAATGTCAGTGTCAATAGCAGCCTGATCGGCGCTACACCGCTCAAGGGAAAAGTGCAGCGCATGGATGGTGCCTATGATCGTGGCAGCCGCACGCTCAACGTCTATGCCTTGGTTGAAAATCCAGATCGCAAGCTACTTGCCAATATGCAAGTTGTTCTCTCAATTGAAGTCAGCGAGCCTGCCGATATTTTAACCGTCCCCGTAAAAGCCATCCTCGGCGAGAGCGGCGAACAATTCGTATTCGTTCGCAATGGCAATGAATTCGAGCGGCGCAGCGTCAAATTGGGTGCAAAATTCGGAGCCGAGCGCGAGGTTCTGGAGGGCGTGTTTCCCGACGAAGAGGTCGTGACGGTTGGAAATTACCAGCTGCAATTCGCCAAATCGACTGAACCTAAAAAAGATCCCGCCGCGACGGAAGGCAAAAAAGAAGACGACGGCCACGGTCATGAGCATTGATCTCCGCATGACCTGTGACCAAAGGATTATAAAATGCTGAACGCAATTATTCATTTTTCTCTGAAGAACAGGCTGTTGGTCGTCGCGGCCTCGGCTCTGCTGATGGTCTATGGCGTATTTGTGATCAGCAAACTGCCCGTCGACGTGTTTCCCGACCTTAACCGCCCGACGGTAACGATTTTCACCGAGGCCGAGGGGCTTGCACCGGAAGAAGTCGAAGCCTTGGTTACATGGCCGCTTGAAACGGCGGTCAATGGATCGACGGGGGTTGAGCGTGTACGCTCGGCCTCCGCCATCGGTCTTTCTATTGTCTGGGTTGAATTTGGCTGGGATACGAACATCTACACCGCCCGCCAGATCGTTGCCGAGAAGCTGCAACAGGCGCAAGAAACCCTGCCGCAAGATGTCCGACCCGTCATGGGGCCGATCTCGTCCATCATGGGTGAAATTATGCTAGTGGGTCTGACCAGTGAAAACCCCAAGATCGGCGGCATGGATTTGCGCACGATTGCCGAGTGGGATATCCGCAACCGCATTCTTTCCATCTCCGGCATATCTCAGGTATCGGTGATTGGTGGGGAACTCAAACAATATCAAGTTCTGGTCGATCCTTTAAAGCTTAAAAACTACGGCGTCACGCTGCATGACGTCGAGGCCACGATTGAAGGCTCGAATATCAACGCCACGGGTGGATTTCTGCTATCGGATTATCAGGAAAGTCTGATCCGCAACGTCGCTAGGGTAAAGACCCTCGAAGATCTGGCAAAGTCGCCGCTACCCCAGGACAATGGCAGCCCGACGCCGCTGACCCTCGATCAGGTCGCCGATATCAAGCTCGGCGGGCCGCTCGCCAAACGCGGGGATGCCAGTGTCAATGGCCAGTCCGCCGTTATCCTATCCATTCAAAAGCAACCTGGTGCCGATACGATCAAACTCACCGAAGCGGTAGAGGCTGAACTGGCAAGCATCCAGAAAACTCTGCCCGAAGGTGTGAAAATCCACAGCGAGATATTCAAACAAGGCACATTTATCGAGCGGGCGATCAAGAATGTAGAAGAGGCTTTGCGTGACGGTGCCATTCTGGTGGCGATTGTCTTGTTCCTCTTTTTGCTCAATTTCCGCACAACGTTTATCACCTTGACCGCCATTCCGCTCTCCTTTGTTTTGACGGCCATCGTCTTCAAATATTTCGGCTTAAGCATCAACACCATGACCTTGGGTGGCCTTGCCGTCGCCATTGGCGAACTGGTAGATGACGCCATCGTCGACGTTGAAAACGTCTTTCGCCGCCTGCGCGAAAACCGCCATGCCGAAAAACCCCGCAACCCTGTCCAAGTGATCTTTGAAGCCTCCAGCGAGGTGCGAAACTCCATCGTTTTCGCAACCATCATCGTTGTGCTGGTTTTCATCCCGCTCTTTGCGATGGGCGGTATTGAGGGCAAGATTTTCCTGCCGCTCGGTATTGCTTACATCACGTCCATCGTCGCGTCCTTGTTCGTCTCTTTGACACTGACGCCCGCGCTTTGCTCTTATCTGTTGCCGAATATGAAACGCATGGGCGACGAACATGATGGATGGCTGATACGCAAAATCAAGGCGGTGCAAAAGGGTGTCTTGAACTTCGCTTTCCCTCATAGCCGGATGGTGCTGACATTTGTGGCCTTAATAACCTTTGGCGTACTGGCGATGGTGCCGTTCTTCGGTAAAGAGTTTTTGCCGCAATTTAACGAAGGCTCCGTGACCATCAATATTCTGACGCCGCCTGGCACCAGTCTGGCTGAGTCAAACCGCATCGGCACGATTGCGGAAAACCTGATCCGTCAGGTGCCAGAAGCTTCCGAAACAGGCAGACGCACGGGCCGCGCCGAGCGCGACGATCATGCGGAAGGAGTGCATTCCAGCGAGATCGAGGTTGAGTTGAAGGAATCCGAGCGTTCCCGCGCCGATATCCTGGCTGATATCCGTAACCGTCTAGATGAAATTCCTGGTATCGCCGTCAATATTGGTCAACCGATCTCCCACCGCATCGATCATATGATGAGCGGTGTTCGCGCCCAAATCGCCATCAAGCTGTTCGGCACCGATCTTGACGTGCTACGCGCCAAGGCCGAAGAAATCCGTCAAGCCATGAGCGAAGTCGAAGGCGTGGTCGATCTGTCCGTGGAAAAACAAGTCCTGATCCCGCAAGTTCATGTGCTGTTTGATCGTGAAAAAGCGGCGTCCTATGGACTGTTATCCGGCGAAGCCGCCGAATATGCGGAACTCGCCATGCAGGGCAAGGCTGTCGGCCAAGTGCTGGATGGGCAGCGCACCTATGATATCGTCATGCGCCTATCGGACGCTGCTCGCAACGATGTCGAGGCTATCAAGCAGATTCCAGTCGATACCAAAGACGGGAATGTCGTGCCGCTTCAAGCTATCGCAACGGTGCAGGAGGCCAAGGGGCCGAACATCATCAACCGTGAGAACGCCCAGCGCCGCATCGTCATTCAAGCCAATGTTTCCGACCGCGATTTAGTAGGCGTTGTTCAAAAAGTACAATCGGTCATTGATAGTAAGGTGCATTTACCGCAAGGATATTACGTCACTTATGGCGGACAGTTTGAAAGCCAGGCCAGCGCCTCCCGCCTGATCGCGCTTTTAAGCCTGTTCTCGCTCGCTGGCATGTTCATGGTGTTGTATGTCCATTTCAAGAGCGCCAATCTTGCCTTACAGGTCATGGTTTCTATCCCGCTCGCCTTTATCGGCGCGGTGATCGGTGTCTGGTTGTCGGGCGGGGTGTTTTCTATTGCCACCATGGTCGGATTCGTGACGCTGACGGGGATTGCCGCGCGTAACGGCATCATGATGATCGCCCACTATATCCACCTGATGGAGCATGAGGGCGAGAAGTTTGATCTGGGCATGGTTTATCGCGGCACGTCCGAGCGGATCATCCCCGTGTTAATGACCGCGCTGACGGCCTCCTTGGCCCTCATCCCGCTTGTAATCGCTGCCGACGAACCTGGTCGTGAACTACTGCATCCCGTTGCCGTTGTTATTTTCTGCGGTCTGTTTTCCAGCACATTGCTTGATTTGACGGTGCGTCCGCTCGTGTTTTGGAAATTTGGTAAAAAGCCAATCTCAACCCTCTTACCCCAAGCCATAACTCAATGAAGGAGACCATCATGAAAAAACTACTACTTGCTACCGCCATACTCACGCTAACGGGATTACAACAGCCTGCTTTTTCTCATGGCGACGAGGATCACTCAAAAACGGAGCAACACGGCCAACATGAACCCTCCGCTGTTCATGACATGGCAACACAGATAACAACCAAAGACGACGCTTTAAAAGTAATGCGTGACGGCGTGTCGTTTATGGATGAAGCTGTCAGCAAGCATAGAGCTGACTTATTTTCTGATGGAAAAATGATGGATCAGTTACATGATGTCACGGTGCACATCGACGAAGCGGCTAAATTTCTTGAAAGCGATGCGGCAAATATCGAGCCAGAAAAAAAGACTCGTTTATCCAGTGCGCTCAAACAACTTGTAAAAACGACGACAGATTTTCATGTCGCCACTCACGATAGGAATATCGATAAAACCTTGGTTGAACTTAAAAAAAGCCAGGGTGCACTAAAACTTGTCGAAGCTGCTTTAAAATAAGGAGACCAAAAATGAAATTACTTCACGCATTAATCGTCACCACGATTCTGACCACAGGAGCCGCAGCATATGCCGCTGGCGATCATGCGAGCAGTCACGGCCCGAACGCATCCTCTACCTCTGAAAGCATATCTCACGATGCGATGGGGCATGGCGGCGAGAATACGAAAGCCATGGCCGCGCAAAATTCCGTTAAACTAACGCTTGAGCCTGCCACCTCCTTAGAGGCCGGAAAGACGACGAAAATGACTGTAAAGCTGAATGCCATTGCTGATGGCAAGCCGCTGACGCTCGACGACCTTAAAGAGGCTCATACCAAAAAACTGCATTTGTTGATCGTTGATCCGACGCTGACTGATTACCACCATATCCATCCTGTTGCGGGTAAAAATCCTGACGAGTACGTCTTCGACTTCACACCTTTGAAGAACGACAGTTATCGTGTCTGGGCGGATGTGATCCCCGTCGTCACGGGCAAACAGGAATATGCGCGAACCGACATAGGTGCGCCCGCCAAGGAAAAGGCCAGCATCGATAAAGCCACGAGCATGGTGACAACGGTTGATGACTATACCTTTACGCTGGCTTTGGATAGCGAACCCAAAGCAGGCGCTCCCGTGATGGCAAATGTCGTCATCACTAAGGACGGACAGCCTTTCACCGGATTGGAGCCTGTGATGGGCGCTTTTGCTCATGTCGTCGGCTTCACCGAGGATTATAATTCCGTCCTCCACGTCCATCCTATGGGCAAGGAACCGACGAGTGATGCCGAGCGTGGTGGGCCGAAGCTGGAGTTTCATATAGAGCCTGAAAAAGCTGGTTTCGTGAAGCTCTTTGCCCAGGTTCGCATCGGCGGGAAGGATATCTTCGCGCCATTCGGCATAACCGTGGAATAAATCAACAGACAAAGGAGAATAATCATGAAAACGTTTATACTGGGATTGTTAATAACTTTAACCACATTCATTCCCGCCATGGCAGCAGAGAATGGCCATGCGCATGATGGGGATTGGCTAAAACCAGCTGAGGCACAATATGTGTGCATGATGAACAATAAGGTCTTCGACAAGCCGCAAATTGCGATTGAGGTCGAAGGAAAGACCTATTATGGATGCTGTCCAATGTGTGCCGATAAACTAAAAAACGACATCTCTTTACGTACGGCAACCGACCCCGTGAGCGGAAAATCCGTCGATAAGGCTAACGCCGTTATTGGCGCGGATACGCATGGCATGACGTATTACTTCGAAAGCAAAGAAAACTTTGACAAGTTCGCTAGCAGCCCGATGCCGGAAATGAAGCATGAACATATAGAAGGTATGGATATGAAAGACGGCATGATGATGCATGAGGGCCCAAAAGATCTGAATCCATCCTCAAAGAACGATGAAAATCACCAGCAACACCATTAAGGAGGAAGCGTCATGCACCACAAAAAACATTACGCACATGACCACAAAGGGTTTTTATCGTGGATACTTTCATGGAAAGGTGTCGCTCTGATCTTGGCTTTGGCTGGTGTCAGCTATTATCTTTTGACCGCGCATCTGGCACATCTAGCGGTGGCGTTGCCTTATCTTATTCTGCTGGCCTGTCCGTTGATGCACATTTTTGGACATAGGCACGATCACGGCGACAAGAAGGAAGACTAATACGGCGTCCAGCCATAAAAATACTTTGCCTTTCTTCAGGGGCTGATGCTTTCAAAACGTATTATTGACTAGACGAATACCTCGTCTAGTCAACTCACTGAGAAAGAAGTCCATCATGATTAAGAACTTGTCTCTTACATCGCTTCGCTTCGGCGGGCTGCTGGCTATGACAGCACTCTTATCTGCCTGCGCCGCAACGACGACTACGACCGCCACCAATAATCAGATGCCTAAGTATAATAGCCAGGAATGCAAGCAAATGCGTGGACGAGGCGTGATCAATCTCGATCAGTACAAAAAATGCGTTTACGGGCAGCCTTTCGACACCATGAACAAAGCATCCTGATTAAACTTTAATTCCTATGGTACTTCCTTAAATGAAAGAAAAGCCTGCCGGAAAGCTTCGACAGGCTGTTTTTTTGGGGCTTGATTGTAGGATATTCAATACTATATACCCCTATAAGGTATACTAATTGAGCGGAGAAAGTCGATGGCAAACCTTAAACACCCGTCCCATGAAGCGGAGATCAAGCGTTTAAACCGTATTGGGGGCCAGATCGAGGGGGTCAAAAAGATGGTCGAAGAAGAACGCTATTGCCCTGAAATCCTCTCGCAGCTACGGGCGGTGCGTTCGGCGGTCAAAGGGATCGAAACGGAAATCTTGCGCCGCCATTTGTCGTCCTGTGTTGTCAGCGCCATGCAGGGCGGCGACAAGGCCAGCCGCCTTAAATCCATCGAGGAAGTGACGAGCCTGTTTTCAAAATTTGACGAATAAGGAATATCAGCCATGACCGATCATTCGCACCATCATCGCGAGCATCACGCGCCAGCAAAGAAAGAAATCCATGGATCTTGCTGCGCGATGCACGATCATCAACCCAAAAAACTCGCAACGAAGGCTCCGGCTGGAACGATTTACGTTTGCCCGATGCACCCGCAAATCCGTCAAGTTGGGCCTGGATCGTGTCCGATTTGTGGTATGGCGCTTGAGCCGGAGGTTATGACGGGCGAAGAAGGATCAAGCCACGAGCTGATCGACATGACCCGCCGTTTCTGGGTTGGCGTTGCTTTAACTCTGCCCGTTTTTGCGTTAGAGATGGGCGCGCACCTTACAAACATGCATTTTGTGACGGGCGCTACTTCCAACTGGATTCAAATGGCGCTGGCGACGCCCGTGGTGCTGTGGGCCGGAAAACCGTTCTTCGAGCGCGGCTGGGCTTCCATCGTTTCGCGCAATCTGAACATGTTCACGCTGATTGCCATCGGAACGGGGATGGCATGGCTTTACAGCATGATGGCGACATTCGCGCCGTATGTTTTCCCTGAAGGCTTCCGGCGTATGGACGGCTCGGTTCCGGTCTATTTCGAGGCCGCCGCTATTATCACTGTTCTGGTGCTTTTGGGACAGGTTTTGGAACTTCGGGCGCGAGAGAAAACGGGTGGCGCAATTCGTGCGCTCCTCAATCTGTCGCCCAAAATCGCACGGCGGATCAATGCTGATGGAACAGAGGAAGATGTGCCGCTGAACCATATACATGTAGGCGACCATTTACGCGTACGCCCAGGCGAAGCCGTGCCGATTGACGGTGTCATTATCGAAGGAAAAAGCGCCGTGGATGAATCGATGGTAACGGGTGAGTCCATGCCTGTTATGAAAGAGAAGGATGCTGCCGTGATCGGAGGTACCATGAACCAAACGGGCGGCTTCGTCATGAAGGCGGAGCGCGTGGGCGGTGATACGGTGCTTTCCCGCATCGTGCAGATGGTCGCCGAAGCGCAACGCAGCCGCGCGCCCATTCAGCGTCTGGCCGATCATGTTTCTGCATGGTTCGTTCCCACCGTCATGCTTGTGGCTATCGTGGCGTTTGTCGTCTGGGCGATATTCGGCCCGTCTCCGGCTTTAAGCTACGGGTTAATCGCGGCGGTCAGCGTTCTGATCATCGCATGCCCTTGCGCCCTTGGTCTGGCCACGCCGATGTCGATTATGGTTGGCGTGGGGCGCGGCGCACAGGCGGGCGTCCTGATCAAGAATGCCGAAGCCTTGGAGCGTATGGAAAAGATCGACACGCTGGTCGTCGATAAGACAGGCACCCTGACGGAGGGTAAGCCGAAGGTGACGAAGATCGTCGCCGTGGGAATATCCGAGGACGACCTTCTCTCCTATGCGGCATCGCTGGAACAATCAAGCGAACATCCTTTGGCGCATGCTGTAGTTGTAGCCGCCAAAGAAAAAGGATTGCCCATCGCCAAGACCGAGGAATTCGACTCCCCGACTGGAAAAGGCGTGGTCGGCAAGGTAAATGGCCATGCGATTGCGCTTGGCAACATCAAGATGATGGCCGAGTTAAAGATCGACGTAGCCTCCCTTGAAAAACAAGGAGATGAATTAAGACAAGACGGTGCGACGGTTATCTTTGCCGCCGTTGATGGTAAGGTAGCAGGGCTTTTGGCGATCGCAGACCCTATTAAAGAAACCACCCATCAAGCGATAAGAGAGCTGCGCCATGCCGGAATCCGCGTGGTAATGCTGACAGGTGACAATAAGACAACGGCGCAGGCGGTTGCCCGCAAACTAGAAATTGATGAAGTGGAAGCCGAAGTCCTTCCTGAAGACAAAAGCCGCATCGTCAAACAACTGCGCGAGCAAGGCCGCATCGTTGCCATGGCGGGTGACGGCACTAATGATGCACCAGCATTGGCTGCCGCTGATATCGGCATTGCGATGGGTACAGGCACAGATGTGGCCATGGAAAGCGCGGGCATAACCCTTCTTAAAGGCGATTTAATGGGCATTGCCAAAGCCCGTAAACTGTCCGAAGCGGTGATGAGCAATATCCGCCAGAACCTGTTCTTCGCCTTTATTTACAACGCGGCAGGTGTTCCTGTGGCGGCGGGGGTTTTGTATCCCATGTTCGGCCTTTTACTCAGCCCCATCATCGCGGCGGCAGCGATGGCTCTCAGCTCAGTGTCGGTAGTTGCAAACTCACTAAGACTACGAAAGATTAAGATTTAATCTATTTGCAAAATCTGAGTTGTTGTCGCAATAGAAAATAATCTTGTATAGCTATTGGAAACACCGCATCCGCTGGTACAACTTCAATTTCATCGGCCAACTTACGTTGAAACTCGCGGCTGTATTCTTTGATCGGTGGACAAACGCAGGCGGGGTTAGAGTTTACCCCTGCGCAGGCGGTCAACAAGCTCGCTACGATTACGGGGAGCATCCAGCGTGGCACGCAATTGAGCATCTTTAATCTCCAATGATTTTTTGAGTTGATCGACACGTTCAGCATTACGGCCAGCTTGGCGCACACCTAGTAGAACGGCACTGACCGACAATACCGCCACGCTCCATCCGATAAGGCGCAGGGCATTTCCGGAAAGCCAGGTTTTGATGATCGCCCACATTAGCGTAGCCCCTTGCGGTGATCATCGATACGCGCCCACAGCATCACGCCGATACCGATAAGCGTCACGGCCAACAGCAGCCATTTGGCAACTTCCAGGTACGGCACCAGTCCCACCAGCGCATCGCGTGCAGGATCTATGGTCTGCTGGACGGCTTCGACCACACCAAGGCCCGCCGTGGCGGCTGTGGCGGCCTGTCCGCCCTTGACGGTGCGAGTTTTCTGCAGACTGGGTGCTTCAGGTTCTACACCAGCCAGTACCAGCGCTTTTGTAATTTGGGCATCGGTATAAGGTTGCTGACCGTTTTCATGATAGATGATTGCCCTGGTGAGTAGAAAAAGATGGTCGAAGCGATGTAAATTGAGCGATTGGTCTTCATCCAACCCTGCATCTGCCGAAACTGACCGAACATAGGCATTGGTATTGTTTTCAACGGGAGGTGCCCAGCGACTGATAATTTGCCGAATGGTGTGCAGGCCGTGCTTGTCCTGATAGGTAATCAATGTGCGTGCCAAAGCTCGGATGCCGTAAATGGCGGATGTAAACGTAAAAAATTCTACATCTCCCTGGCGTTCCGCCAAGCCCTGCCAAGGATCACCATTGCGCCGGATATTGCCAGGGTTGTTATTGCGGATGCCACGTGGTGTACGCCCTTTTGTTTCTGCTGTCATGTCTCTCTCCTGTTGTCAGCGGTTGATAAAAAAAGCCTTTGAAAATTGTTCCAGCAGCGCACCGCAAATAGCACCCAGCGCCAGAACTACGGCAAACCCGCCTTTCCAGCGGTTAGCCATGCGGTCGAGATCAACCAACTTCGTATCCATGCCATCAACTTTTGTTTTCAGTTCAGTAATGGCCGTGGTCAGAGTCTGGACTTGGGCTTCCAGCCTGCCGATGGCACGAAAGTATTCTGGCTCTGTCATGGGCACATTCTCCTGTTCCCGCCTGTTGAAGGCAGGGTTGATATTGTTTGGACTCATGTGTTCTCCTCGTGATTATCCAGCGACGACAATCAGCATGCCGTTTTGGCCTCCGCCACTGGCAGGTGGTGTGCCGTTACGCCGAACGACTTCTATGGCCATTTGTCCAACCCTCATGTTCAGGGTAGATGGGCGGCGCAAAACCTCGATTGGCATCTGGGTAACATGAAGATTGGGTTGTGCAGGACGGCGAATGCTTTCGAGTGCAACCTGGCTAAAGCGCACTGTCGGATTGTTAACCAGCGCAAAGGTATCTGAGAAATCGACATAGCCAATACCTGCAGATGGGCTGCTACCGCTTGTTAGATCAGATCCATTGCCGCCATGCCACAAAGTTCCCGTCCGGCTGCTCGCGGTCACATTGCGGGATCGGTAGCCGATCTCCACAACAATGCGGTCACCTGCCAGCGCAGCAACAGCCAGTAAGGACTGTGCCGCCGTAAGTGCTTTACCAAGGGCTGTTGTTCCCCATTCATTGGTATTGGGGTCGGCATAATTTGCCAGAAGCGTACCACGTAAATTATCAGTGTCCCCTTGGGTAACGAATGCATGCAGATAAAATGCCATATCAGCATCGGCGGTAGATTCCTGCGCGCCTAACATCACATTTAGCGTACCGCCAAAAGTATGATCAGCAGAAAGCGGCGATGAAACCGCGCGGATAAGTAGGTTTTCGTAATCTGCTGTCGCGGTAGCTTCAGGTGACGCAACCGAGATGGGGCCGCCCATGCCAGCCAAATCCTGCGCTGTATGCAATCCACGCACGACATGATCAGTGGTCTTATCCCATGCCCCACGAATGGTCGCAGGCGTGTAACCACTACCCGACTTCGAAATATAGAGCTTTGTCATTATGCCTGAACCTTATACCCAAATTCAGCAGCATTGATCTGCGTCTCTGTCCATGCCGCAGATGTATTCGGGTTTTGCTCCCAGATATGGCGGAAAAAACGGTAATCTGTGCCAGGGGCAAGATCGCCCCCTTCATAATCAGTTGAAGCCAGTCGTGTGATCGCACGAAGGGTTCGGGATCCTGCATCATCTTTGCGTGCGCTCAGGGAAACTTGAACACCGAATACTGTCCCTGTGATACTGGGAAGATTAGCACAATCAAAACTGTCTTTGTGTCCCACTGTATTGCTGTAATTATAGGTACTGTCGGCATCAATCAGCGTGTCATCAACGTTTTCCCAGTTGGCCGCCCCACCTTGGCGACTAAAGTCGGCATAATTTCCTGCAGCATTAGGGCGTACCGTGTCGATACGGACATCACCGAGATAAGTATTATTCGTGCTACCCGCGCCATCGCAAATATAAAGATCGTCATATGCGACATTAACATCACGGCCATAAAAGATGATGCGGTTTGCTGTGGTGATTGATGTGGCTTGTTGTGTATCTCCTGTAAAAGATACCCAAACCTGTTCATTGACACGAACTTCAAATACACCGCCAGAATTAGCAATGGTCAAACGCACTTCAATAAAATTCCAACTACCGTTTGGAATGGAATTACTACTGGAGGCAATGAGCGTTGTACCACGATATAGCTGGAAAATTCCGGCTGATGTCAAATTGACGTAGCATTGCGTGTTGCCATCACTGTCATAGAAACGGATCACATCTCCCGTTTCATTGCCAAAAAGATACATAGCAAAGCCAACATACCATGTGCTTTGGTTATCCAACGTCAGGGAAACCCAATCCTGATCGTTGCGAATGCGCAGTGCGGTTGAGTCTGGTCGCCGACCCGTCGTTGGCCCTATGGGTGTGGATGTCGTAGCCTGTCCATAGCTGTTCCACTTTTGGTTTAGATCCGTAGGAATGGTGTAATGTTCAAACCCATCAATGAAGCGTAAAGTCATATTTTTCTCCTTAAATTCGAATGGCAGCGAGAGAGAAACCAACATCAGAAAGGGTGCTGTCTGCTGGGCTGGGGGCGATGATGGTAAGAACATCACCAGCAGCAAAATCGGTTGCCGTTGCCGCTGTAAATGTTGCTGTGCTGATTCCTGCCGCGAATTGCATCGTGGCGAATTGCGTACCGTTCTTGCGAATAGAAAACGTGGCGGTTGCACCAGATGCTGTTCCGGCTACACCCTGACTATTCGTTAGGCCTGCTGGGAAGCGTATCGCTCGTGGCAAGGGATACCGCAAAATGATGGATCCACCCGTAGGTATTCCCCCCAGCGTTCCACCGATATCGTATGGAATGCTCAAACCAGCAGAGGTTTCAGCGATAATTTGAAATGTCACCCCGTCGCAATAAAGGAGCTTTCGATCACCAACCGCGAATGAAATGGCTGTGCCGGATGGTGTTTTTACCGAAAGCGTAAAACCACCTGTTGTTCCATTCTCCACTATCAATAATTTTGGCTTAGCAGGAATAGTGATTGTTCGACCTGCCGTCAGCGTTCCAGAAAACTTCATGGACAGTGCACCAAGCATCTGGGCATCGGTGAGCACTGTGTCGACGTCAAGAATGGCAATATTGGTCAGCTGACAGAGTGCTTTATCCAGCGCATCAAAAGCAGCATTAGCTGTGACTTCTTTCTGCGCTTGATTGGCGGCGATATGCTCAATGAGCAGATTTGGGGTTGTTGTCATTTTCTATCCTTAAATTGTGACTTGTCTGACTTGACCGCGTCCAGCCACCACATTGATCTGATAAACGGCGACCGTGACTGCGCTCTGGATCGAGCCGAAATCGACAACCTGATCGGCGGCGCTATATGCAGCAATCGGCGTAGTGGCCGTGATCGTCCGCTTGACGGTGGTGCCGGATAAAATATCGACTTCATACTGTTCGGCAGCCTCAAAGACTGGCACATCAACCCCATCCTGCCATTCACCATACCAGCGCGTGCGCCTTTTCCATGTGATGGTTAAATTGCCACTGCCGTCACGGGCACCTTTGACTTGCACAGGGGAAAAGCAGCGCAAGCTATTACCTTTGAAAATAAATGGGATTGACGGCGCATCATCCCAATTACCGCCATCTGGAATAGCTTTGTAATAAGCTGTTTTACTGATTTCAGTTGAAGGCAGTGGCGCACGATAAACACCGTCTTCTGCCAAAACAACAAAACGCTCACCGATTGTATGTGATCCAACAGCCCATTCTGTACCGCGCCGACCACGCAACAAGCCTGAGAGTTCGTAAAGTCCACTGGCCAGCACATTGGCGTTGCGCCATTGAATAATTTCATCCCCTAGTAATGCCACGTTCGCCCAGTTAAGCACTTCTAGTGCAGTTTTGCTGTCCAACGTGCCTTGTGTCAGGGCGATCTGCACCTTGCTGGTCTCATCCCATGTCCAAAAGTTGGCGGTGCTTGGCAATAATGTTGCCGCCCACCCAAAAACAGGGCCATCATTACCTGTACTAAGAACCTCCCAGGATAATTCGTCTGGCGAACGATACATTGATGCACCGCTGACAGTTCCATCACGAAATCCGAACGCAAAGTAAACGCCAAGCGTATCATCTTCATATCGCAGCATCGGCATATCCATGAGTAACAGCGGAATCGGTCCCGCAATACTGATCGGCACGGTCGGCAGGCCACCGCCAGATCCAACTGCCGTTGAAAGATAAACAATCTCATCTTCGGCAACTGCTTCGCAGGACACGACGTTATTGGCACCAAAATCCACTTTGTTAAGCCGTACTTTCAATGAAATCTCATCAAGATTGACGGTCAGAACATCAGACGGATCCAGGCGCAACCATTTTGGTGGCAAGCTGAACTTATACTGGTTGCGTTCCACCCATGCGTTGAAGAGTGTGCGTTCCGCAATCTGCTTTGCTTCGTCTGGGGTCAGGGAAATTGAAATTTCTCTGGTCTGTTTTTCACGGGTACCAATCGCATCCGCGATGCGGGAGGCATGCTGCGTGTTCGGCTGATGATCGCGTGTCGGGTCTACATGCACAATATCCAGCCTTTGTGGTAATTCGATATCTTGCGTACGACTTTCCGAAAGACGGATCTGGTTACCCTCTTGGCCTTCTGCTGCTCCAAGATCGTCCCTGGGGACAATGGCGACAGAAACACCCCCGCGCGGCACGAAACGCAAAACACCATCCGTTTCCACCGCATCAATGAAATACGACCCCAAGAGCGGCTCTAGCGCCTCGCGGGCAGCCATACGGCGGCTGACGACATATCCGCGCAAGGATTGGCTTACGGCACTGGAAATGACACTGGTTGGAGCCATTCCTGCCTTCTGACAAATGTCAGATAGTACACCTGAAAGAGCTACCGCATCGTTTCCGTAACGCTCAAGTGGATATTTAAACATGCCATCATAGGTCATGATAACGGCGGAATGCGTGAATTTCTCATACGCGCCGCCAAGATGAGTGGCATAGGTCGGCGCAAAAGGCGTAAGACTGATCCGACGTTCTATTTGCATCGTAACGAGATTGAGCAGCGTAACCTCCATACCTGCTGCAGCCCATAGTTTTCCATTAATCGGCTGGTTCAAATCAGACTGAATGCCCCAGCCAGCGGGAATGGCAACATCGTCGCAATGGCCTGCATATCCGTTATCTGGATTCCACTTAACGACACGCTCAGCCAAACCAAGCGTGAAATAAATATGCCCTGTAAAATCATCCCAGAAAACGGTGCGCGGCAACTCGCCGTCCGTCCAGGCTGTGCTATTCCATTCGGTTAACTCACCTGTTCCCAGACCATTGGGAACAAAACGGCGCACGTAACCACCCGTCACCTGCCAATAACGACCATACGGATCATCACACATCGGGCCGCCAAATTGTACGGACGGAAAATAGTCCGAAAGATCAGCAATCTGTTTCAAGTTTGTGTCATATACCAGCCGTGTGCCGTAGCAGAAGATTTTATCCCGTCGCACAATGCCATTGACACTAAACGGTACTTTCGGGCTAGTGAGGGCCACAATACCAAGCGTATCTGGGTGACGTTTGACCAAGCGCATACTAACGGCGTAAGCGTCCGCCGCGTGATAATAATATCCTTGGCTATCAATACCGCACACATCGCCATAAACGTCATTGGCTCCAGGAAAAGCACCAGACCAGTTCGGATCTTCCAGGCCACGTTGCAATACAAGGAGATTGTTAACAACGTCATATTTAAAAATGCAATCTGATCCCGTTCCGATAAGCGTACCCCGCGCTTGATCTAAAATTCCCCCTTCAAAAGTCATCGAATTTGCGGGTGGTAGAATAAGCGCATCACTTTGCATGTCGCCATCAGCGACAACCTCGGCACTAATGTTCGGAATGCGATTCGCGAAATCTTTCAGCTGTAAATCCGTCAAAACCAGATAACAAAGTCCACGGTAAGCAGGTATATTCCCAGCGCCAAGATGCATTTCTATCGTGCTATCTGGCTCTTGTGTTTCTTCGCCACGATGAATGCGCACTACGCCAGGATATTTTTCTGTCGATTGCGTGTTTCCAGCGGTCGCATCGTAAATCACTTTTGTGTCCGCCCAGATCCGGCGCACGGTAGATACAGGACCAATACAGAGACCCACCGCGAAAGATGCCGAATAGCTATAAGTTGTCTGCGACGATTTCTTGCCGCCACCTTTACCGCCACTACTCTTCTTGACCGTTTTTGTTTCCTTAAGAGGCGTTGACCAGATGACGTTTCCTGAAATCCGCATCGTGCCGTAAACCAGCGGTATCGGTGCGCCGTAGGTAGAGGTTTGCACGGATAGATCATCAATGCGCGGGCCTTCGATGTTCTGGCCTTTGCCGCCACCGAACAGCAGATTTCCGAGCATAACACCGCCCAGCCATCCTGCGGACGCACCAATGCCAATAGCGGAACCGAGTGCGGATCCGACTACGCCGAGAGCAAGAACAGCCATCAGGCACCTTCCACAAAATAAGGAAAGCGATAAGCCGCCGAAATGCGTTGTTGCCAGCGTTCGTCAAGCCCATGCTCGACCACTTTACCGACACCTGAATAGCTATGAATGATACCGTGATCGGTAATCAGCGCAACATGCTGTGGCTCACGCCCCCATGCCATGAAATAGAAATCGGCAATTTGCACCTCATTCACAGGAATAGGCACAAACCAGCGGCTCAAAGCTTCGCGCATACGTTTGCTGTCCGGCATCATCGAATAATTGGCGTAAGACAGAGCTTCCGGCGAATTTGGATCATAATCCATCAGCTTATGCTGCATACCGATGGCTTTGATAAGGCCAATACAATCACAGGCCACGCCTTTGAGGGAGCCTTGATGACTAAACGGTGTACCAAGCCAGGTGCGTGCTTCCTGCACGATGTCCATACGGGTGCCAGAGAAGATTAAAGAGTCATTTGCCATCGGGATAAGCTAAAACCTGATCGTTGCCAGGGACGTTCGGTTCGCCCCTGAAATTTTTGACGTTGTTGTACCTGTCTTTGCAGGTAGAGAATTTCTTGTCGCAGCCAGGGCGCAAACTGTAGTTGTCGCCCACTGCTACTTCGCTCGACATAGGTAGGAAAAGCGTGAACGCACCACTGGCGAAGGCCTTCACCTCCATTTTACGGCCAAGATTTGCGCCGCTTGTCCAAGTCAGCAAACCACCGTTCCAGTGATTGACGGCCTCAGTACGCGATGTGTCGGTAAAACCGCGCCTGTCTGTGACGGCGGTAATTGCGCCAGTGAAGGTCAACGCCGCTAAGTTGACCTTACAGCGTGTATCACCGAGATCGGCGCGGCAGTCTGGCGTGTAAAGCTCAACGATCTGTTGCGAGAGGGCTTGTGAAAGCCCTCGCATCTCAGCGCGAAACACTGTGTCTTTAAGCTCTACTTCACCGATGGTACCGCGCTTCAGGATAATTTTGCCGTTGGCAAGGTTGCTCCAGTTAACGAGGAATATCTCGACCGTCGCACCATCCCATACGCCCGCGCGCAGATCGGCAGCGCTCAGGGTTTCACTATCTATGGCGCTCTCAATGTCCAGGTTATCCACCGCTAGGTTAGCGATGGTGTGGATGGCCGAGCGCGTATAGCCGGAGCGCGCCTGATACAGCAGGCTTTCCACGGTCAAATCTTTGTCGAAATCTGTAAAGCCAAATATCGACCCGTCGCGACGCGTGACCTTCCAACAGGTCGCAAGAGTGGTCGTTTCCCCTGCGATATGCGTGGCCAACGAGCTTCCTGCTGTTTTCATACACGTATCTCCACAATCGGAATGCCCGACCATTGGTGAAGGTTGATTTGTTCAATGGTGACGGCCATGCGGTCGGTGTCAAAGCGCACAGGAACGTCAAATTCATAATCAGCTGAAACCGCAACACCATTTCCTGGCGCGGTCGTGAAGGTAATAATTCCCGTGGTGGTGGTCACCGACCACCCCGACATCTGCTGCACGCCCGCAAGGTAGACTTTTACCGTGCCGGCCACGGGCTTAGTGATCGTGCGCACATCCGTGCTGCCGCCCGACGAATAGGTTCGGATCAACTGAAAAGTAGTGATCGTCCCGTTACCCGTTCCAAGAGCCTGGGCAGTCGCCTTATAATCCGTCCAATCTTTAAATCGAAACCCATGTGCGCGGCCTTTGCGGGCGCGGAAAAAAGCAATCAGCGTATCGAGCTGTGTCTGCTTCTTAAGACCGGACGCCACGTCCCATCGCCCGCGCGCCGCTGACCAGTTGATATTGCGCTGTTCATAACCAGAGGCCGTGGCAACGACGGACGTGGCAAATTCAGGCCCACCCGTCGCGCCATAGGCAATATCGTTCGGGAATTGGACTTCGTGGAAAGCCATTACAGATTCCTTTTGGCACGCTGGATCCCGCGCGCTGCTTCAGCCGTGATTTGCGATTGGCTCATGCGGAAGCTGCTGGCATCCGGCGTGGTGATATTCATGACGACGTTGACGGGTGATCCCATACGGGTGCCGTCCTTCGGGAGAACCACTTCACCGCGTTCCAGAATGGCGGGAATTTCCCCAGGCTTGAGACCCGCCACGCCGCCTGTGTGATAGCGGGGTGCGGTGGCGAACACATAAGCAGGCACGCGACGCTGTGGTGCGGATCCGCCGACTTCGCCACCCTCGTGAAAGATGCTGCTGAAAATACTATCCAAGAAACCGCCGCCGCCGCTTCCTCCAAGGCTGCTGCCGAGCATATCGAACAACGGCCCCGTGATTGATTTTTGTACGGCCATACGGGTGATATCGGCAACAATGGAATTGGCGAGATCGCCGAGCGATTGAAGGCTTTTGCCGCCCGACGTCACGAAGTCGACAATCGCGTCCTCGGTCGCTTTCATGCCTTCGGTGAAGGCTTTCTCGACAGCCGATGCTGCATCTTCGGCTTGTTCACGGTAATTACGGAAGGCGCGCAAGGCTCCGGCCTCGGCATCCTTGCGCGCGTCGAGGTGCTGCTTTTCAGCATTGGCAACGGCGCGGTTATAGGTTTCCTGGCTGATCGCCCCAGCATCAAGCAGATTTTTCAGGCGTTCCAATTCTGCGTTATAAGATTCCGTTGCTGAACGTGTGGCGTTGGTGACCTGTTCGCCGTCTTGTTGAAGTCTGTTCAGTTTTTGCTGAGCTTCGCCTTGATCGTAGAGGGCGGCTGCCAGTTTTTCGACTTCAGCACGCTGCGCAGAAGTGGAATTATCCGACAAGCGGCCAACAGCATCCTGAATGAACGCTGCCCGCTTATCGGTCAAGCGACCGAGTTGATTATTGAGATCCTCAACAACCTTTTGCGCTTCGGAATAAGCCTGACTATCAAAAATCTGCGCCGCCAGTTTGCGGGTCTGCGCACGCTGCGCTTCACTCGCATCTTTGGATAAACGCCCCACCGCCTGATCAATAAAGGCTTGGCGTTTATTGCCCATGCCGATCATTTGCCGCTGCAGATCATCGACCACTTTGCTATTGGTTTCCATGACACGGGTGGCGGCATCACGGGCGGGTTTTTCAATCGCTTCAATCTGACGGCGGGCGATATCTTCGGCTTGCTTAATGGCGGTATTCACTGTGCCCGCATTACTGCCGTCTTTTTCACGCAGGGCTTCGATGCGCTGCTTGGTGGTTTCCAGTTCTTTATTCACTTTGGCGATGCGATCAGCCGGATCGGTCGCCAGTTTATCAACCGCTTGATCCAGTTTTTTACGCTCACCGCTTAAAAGCTCGGCGCGGCGATCACGCGCCACTTGTTCTTGCGCGGCTTGTAGTTTTTTCTGCTCCGCTTCAAAGGCTTGCGCTTCCGCCCGTGCCTGGCCGATGAGCTTTTCAACCTCAGCCCGCAGATCAGCAACACGGCCTTCCTGCCGTTCAATCATACGGCCAAGATTGACCCCGCCGCCTGGAATGGTTTTGAAGTTTTGCAGGCGCGATAGCCGCTCTTCTTGTTCCTGCAGCTTAAGCCGTGCATCAACCAGCTGTTTGCCAACAGGATCGTCTTTGAGAAGATTGCGCATCCCCTCCAGCACTGACGACAGCCCATTTAGTGCCCCTTGCGCCGTGCCTGCCACAATGCCTGTCTGGCCGATATCTTCGAGCAGATTGCCCCAAGCATCGGATAAACGGTTGGTGGCGCCAATCAACCCCGTGGCCTCTGCCGCCCCAGCGCCGCCCACTTGCTGTTCCAGCGCATCGAGAATAACCCGCTGAGCTTCGGCTTGCTGGCCTGTTTCAACAAACCCGTCAATCAAATCCCGCTGGGTTTGGGTAAAGCTGATCCCGACACGGCGCAAAGCCGATAAGCCTTCGGTCGGGTTTTCAAGGGCTTTGCCCAGCTGAGTAACGGATGAGCTTAAATCCTGCCCAAACACCGCCGACATATCCTGCGCCAGCGTTAAAGTGCGGGTGAAGGTATCGCCTGCAACCGAACGGAAAGTTGCCAGCACGCCCGCCGCATTTTGCACCTGTTCGGCGGTGGCAAGCGTTGAGGCTTCAATCTCATCGGCAAAGCCTGCAATCTGTTTGCCTGATAACCCCGATGAATTGCCCGTGGCTTTTAGCACCGCAGAAAGTCGGTTAAAGGACTGCTCGGCCTCCGCCGCATTTTGTAAAGCGGCTTTTAATCCCAGCGTGACAATAGCCAAAGCTGCCCCGACAGCCAGACCTGTGGGGCCAATGGCGGATAAGGCTGAGCCAAGCGGCCCCAGATTATTGGTTAGCCCCGCAACCGAGCCTTTCACATCATTGGCGGCAGCGTTGATGGCGAGCAGTGAGCGTGAAGCAGGTTTGCCCGCTAGCTCAATTTTCTTGAGTGATTTTTCACCGCTCTCGCCAATATCGCGCAGCTCCGCCTTGACCTTACCGCCTTCGGTCACGCTTAAGCGAATGGCAAGGTTGCGTACGGTCATCGGTTTTTCATCTCGCTTGATAGTTTCTCATTAAAGGCACTGGTCATACCCGCTTCGATAGCGGATAAGAATTCTGCTGTAGCGCACGCATCATGGCCGAGCGATGCCGCAACTTGCAGCGCCGCCGAAAAGTCCATGCCGATGGCGACCATCTGACTGAGGCGCATTTGCCCGCCGCAGCGGAGCGCCAAATCCCACGCTTGCCATCCTTCAAAACTTTGCGGTTCATGCTGCCGATACGGACAAAGCTCGCCTTCGGCATTTGCTTCCCCGCGTGCGCATGGCAAATCCGCATCCTGGCAAGAAGCGCAATAGTCCGGCCCGCCGCCAAAATGCCAGCGGCAACGAGCCGTTAGACGTTTTTTTCCTGTTCCAGTAACAAGGCGGGGCCGAGATAAAGACGCTCGAAGGCTTCGGCAATCGGCCATAAATCCATAAGGGCAAAGATGCCTTCCGGCGTGACGGGAAGTGATTTGCCATCTTCACCACCGACGCCGTCCCATTCGATAATGGCCAGTTGCGCCAATCGTTTGATCAGCGCCGTGCTGCGCAGAGCGGGTTCGGCTTCTTCTTTTAAAGCTTCGACACGCGCCGCCATAACAATGGCGGTGGATGCCGGACGCACATGCACGCGCACGCCATGAAGAAGATCCAGCCAGTAAGGTTCACGTTTCAGGTTCAAGGTAATCATGCGTAACTCGCTACATCGTTTTTGAGGACAACAGTCAGCATGCGCGCGGGGCTTGTCGCCTTCGCCGCCTGCCAGTCAAAGGTCGCTTGCACACCGCCTGGGCCGCTGATCGCCAGCTTCGGTTTCGGCAGATAAACCTCATGCGCCGTGAAGGTCAGAGATTTATCGGCATCGATGGTGTAAGCGAAGGCCAGTTCGAGCGGCGTATTGTCGGTCGCCGCGTCGATCAGAGCGGTATCGGCGAAGCGCACCTCGATATTTCCGGTGAGCGCCGCGATGGTCGGATCCGCGCCATCAATCTTACCGTCCGAACGGATGGTTTCGATCCGCTCCAGATTGTTGGTGTAGGTCAGCTGCGCACCTGTGACGTTGCCGAGCTGCAGACCGTCCTTTTTGATCGATGCCTGAAACTGATTAAAGCGCGTGAGCGAAGCAGTGGTCGGTGTGCCACCACCTGTCACACCAGCATCCGTTTCGCCCTGGGCAATGCAATTCAGCGTCGCGTTGGCCGCGCCTGAACGGGCGAAGGTGAGCTGCGCTGAATTTACCCGCACGCCAGCTTCCGTGAAGAAAATCGGCACTTCTGGCATACCGACTTCCAGCGCAAGGCTGGGCAGGCTCGCCGCACCAGAGGTAAAAGTATGGGTGTAAGGCCCTGTTCCTGTGGTGGTGGGCACACCCAAGAGAGCTTTTAGCCAATGGCCGAAATTGCGCAGATCGACAGGAATGACTACGTTACCTTCCACGCGAATGACATCGCGGATCGGCTGGGATGGGTCACGGCCTTGGCCGAGCAAATCGGATGCAATCAAACCCTGTTCGGAGCCAAGATCGGTCGAGACGAACGGAAATTTGATATAATTGCCCGATGGCGGTGTGCCATACACCGTTTCGAATTTACCCAATAGTTGGGCATTGGCGCCGTATGCACGAGCCATGTTTACCTCCTTTGTTTAGGTTGAGAAAATCAGCCGAGCGGGTCGGTTGTGACGTAGATGAATTCGATGGGGATGATCGCCCCCTTAATCTGCGACGACCCCTCGACTGCTAGCACATTGCTATCTGGTGCTTGCGGCGTGATGCGGTCACACAGGCCTCCCAGCGTGCGGTCGCTGGCAATTGCTAAAGCAATCTTGCGGTAGATTGTATCCAATGCCAGATCGCGCGCGGCTTGATCGCCTTTCTGAACAATAGCTTCCACCAGCGCGCGGTGCTGCCAATAATAAGATAAGGGTGAAAGCAGTGTTTCAGGTTCGCCTGGATCGCCATCGCGTAAGATAATCAGCCCGCCATCAGGTATCTTTTCAGGCAAGGCTTCATTCCGCAGAACGGTAACATCCGTAATGGTTTGCAAAAGCGCGAATAGCGCCTGCAGGATTGATTCTCTATAGGTCATTTCTCTTCCCTTTCATCCGGCCAGCTTCCCGTGACGAGTGACGGCAAACGGTCGATCCATTTTTTGGCAACGCTGTCGATATCGAAGCGTTTCTTGAGTTGCGCTTGCGGCACGAGGATAAACATGACGACGGTGGTTAAACCGCGTCCGGTCTTTCTCGCTCGGTCACTGGCAACCCGCGCTTTGCCTTTGCTGGTGACACGGAAATCATCAGCAACCAGTAATCCCACGCGTCGCCCACCTTTCGGCGGCACATAGCGGAGCGGAATGCCAGCTTCGGCAAAATCAGCGGGCGTGATCTTCTTATTCTGGCGGCGGGTGACGTAAGGGGTCGGGATCGCCAGGAACCGTCCTTGCTTACTGCGGATGGTGACGCCATAAGCAAAGGCGCCAATAATCTCTGGTGCTTTCGTATAGACAAATCCCGCAGCGTTGATACTCATGCCGCCCTTGGGATAAAGATCACCGCGCCATGTTTTGGCAAGGCGTTCTCCAAGGCCAGCACCTGTGACTTGGCCGCGCAATTCATTTTTCAAACCATCCGTGGCTTGCCGTACGCCGCCACTGACGGCTTTTTCTGCGGCTTTGACTTCGGCTGCCATCATGGCTTTCAAATTACCTTGAATGGCAGCATTAAGACGCATAGGCATCAACGCTCAGCACAAGACCGTGCTGATCTTTCACTGGCTCACCCTGTACGATATATGTTTTGCCATTCTTGATAATCTGAACGATTTTCTTGGCGGGATTGAGGACACTTAAACGAACTTCAAAAAGATTTGTTTCCGTTTGCACTTTTGAATCCAGAAAATCGACAACCTTGTCAGGAAAACGATGCACAACGACTGTCTCCAGCGTTGTGCTATCGTCAAAGACCAGCTGTGCTGTCTGCCCGAAGGTAGCAAACAGCACATTGACCGCCTTTAATGCTGCATCCTGAAAGCTCATCCTTCGCCGCCATTCTCCTCAGCCTGTTCTTTTTGAAAAATCTCCCATGCCTCATCACGCTGGGCAGCCGTGATATTGGCATCAAGCAGATCTTCAATGGCATCAACATTCGGTTTACCATTTTTGCCGAAGTCCTTGGCTGGATCCAAAGCTGCAATCGCATCAACAATATCTTCAATTGTCGGTACTGCTTTATGTGGTGAGGGCTGACCCTGTGCCGTAGGTGAATAAGGAACGACCTCTTGTTCCTCATTCTTAGCAAAACCACGGGATAAAAGACGCTGTGCTTCTTCATCCGCTAGATCGACAAGACTGCCAGGAGCGTAAACTTTTCCATTCGCATGAAGGGTAATATTTGCTTTGATTTTCATGTCATTCCTCCTTAACGAACCGTGGCACAGAAAGACGCATTCGGACGATACGGCACAATCAGCGGCGCCGATTGCAACAACAACCAGCGCACGGCAGGATCTTCTTCGAGCCACGATTTTGAAAAAAAACGCTGCGCGCGGTAGCCTGCTTTTTCATCCTGAATGGCACCGTAACAACGCGTGCCTTCAAGCTGACTGGTGCTACCGACCAGCACCGTATAATCGGGCAGGAGTTTCTGAACGACATCATTGTCATCGACATAGCGATCGTTATAGACCCAGAAATCTAGATCTCCGATGGTGCCAACATAGCGCGCCAGCTCATTGCCCTGACCAAAGGCAATCGGCCCCAGCGTTAGATTGGTGGTGTCAGCAATGCGGCGAATATCCAACAGCTTTTCGACCTTGGGATCAGACTTGAACACCCGCCAAGCGAGAGCATCCATGACCACGGTACGCCCAACGGCGCCTGACTTTTCTTGAATGAGACCAACCCAGTCCTCAAGATTATCCAGGGCACTGACCCCCGTTTCACCCCAGCGACTGGAACCTGCCAATGCCACGCTTAAAGCGGCATCACGCTGAAAATCAACCACTACGGTCGGGTAATTATCACCGCTCACGGTCACTTTACCCGTGCGCAAGGCTTCGGAGGCCATCACTTCTTCGCGGCGCGTCAGGTTTTCAAGCTGCTTAATAAGCGTGCGGTTGACATTGGCTTCCAGGCGTTGCTGCGGTGACAACGTGCCGCCAATGCGCTCGCCGATAGAACGCTTGAGCGGACGGCTCGGGTCAAAACGACGCTTGTCTTTGGCGTAAGCGGGTTTGAAGCTCTTGGTCGTGAAGCCTTCATCATCCACTACTTTTCCAGCCACCAGCGGCGACACAAAAGGTGTCAGGCGCGGTTTGGATTTATCAATATCAAAATGGATTTCTTCGGATTCTTCGGTTTGTTCCTGACCGAAAAACACATCGAGCAGGAAGGAGCTAGGACGCTCCAGTTTTTCCACGACCTTGGAGAGGACGTGGGTGTTGAAAATATCGATAGACATGCTGTTTCTCCTTATGAGGGTTTAAAGATGAGGGGGTGTTATTTCTGGTTAGCGCGTAGATAGATGCTTTTCGCTTTTAGTGTCAGGCGCACGGCATCCAGTGTGTGACCAGCGCCCAGCGTCAGAGCGTTCTCATTGAACTCGCCGCTGAAATAGACCACCGCCTGGACATCGGCTCCGGCGGCACTGGCTTTTTCGGCCAGAATGGCATCTGGCGTTTGCGAACCGTCCGAACTGGCCGATGCGCTGAGTTTGAACTTCCCACTTGCGGTAATTCGTCCAAGAACAGCGCCTTTGGCGAGATCGGCACCAGCCGCAATCGTCACCAGCCGTTCAATGCGGGGATACTCCCCTGCCAGTAAATTATCGGGGGTATAATCGCCCTGATTGGTAAAACCTTCTGCGCGTGTCATGTGTGTCTCCTTACTTTCTCTTTCTGGTTGGGGGCTTAAACGGCGGCAGCGATGCGGCTTGCCACCGCATCAACATCATTCACGGCATCGTCGCTTGCTGGCGTTATGGCAGGATTTGGGATGCTGGCCATCACGCGTTCAAACGATGTGCTTGCAACAGGCTTGACATCTTCAGGGCTTGCGCAGGCCAATAAATGCTGGGCTTCCACAGCACTGATATCCGTGTGCAGTGCAATTTCTGTGGCCAGCTTCTGACGGTCTTTTGCTTCTGAACAACTTAGAATATCGTCCAGGCGCTTGCGTTCAGCACGAACACCGTCCTGCTTGATCTGCGTCACGAGACCTGGGTGTTCTTTGGTAAGGGTTTCAAGATCCATTGGTTTTTTCTCCTGTTTTGCGGTGGGGGTTTTGGTTACAAAAAAGCCCTCCAGTGGAGGGCTTTGGGGTGAGGTCGAGAGTTCTTGTATCAGCTGTTCCAGACTGCCGACCCTGTCAGCCAGACCAGCTTGTACGGCTTTAGCGCCGATGAGCACATCGCCGCCGCCATAATGTGTTTGAACACTTTCCGCACTAACTTTGCGGTTGCGGGCAATGGTTTCAATAAAGACATCAGCCATGCTGTCGATGCGCATCTGTAAACGCGCCCGCCCTTCATCACTTGAAGGGTCAAGACGTTTATGTGGACTTTGCGAAGAAACAATCTCTACGTCTTCCCCCTGTTTTCCTGATTTGCCACGATACATGCCAACGACGCCAATCGATCCCAGCGCCGATGTGTCTGAGACCACGATTTCATCAGCGGCTGAGGCAATCCAGTAAGCGCCCGATGCCGCATCGCCAGAGGCATAGGCCACCACTGGCTTTTTACCCCGCGCGGCATAGACCATGTTGGAGAGTTCAGACACGCCGTTGACTTCCCCGCCCGGGGAGTCGATATCGAGAATGATTCCTTTGATCTGCGGGTTTTCCAGCGCAGCGGTAAAATCACGGGCGATTAGTTCATAGCTCGATGCACCGCTGACCGCGGTGAAGAGATTGGCATAGCGGAAAAGCGGCCCTGTCACAGGGATAATCGCAACGCCCTCTCGTTCGGTGGCCGTATAGGTGTTTTGCAAATCCCGACCGAGCTTGGCGGCGACCGCCTGCGGGCTTTCATTTTCACGGCCAGCAATCTCTAAAATGGTTTGCAATGCTGTTTCCGTTATTGCCCACGGCTCGCCCGAAAGGCGGTTCCAGATTTTCATGACTGTTGTTCCTCTGTGTTGTCTTCACTCGTGTTCATAATGCTGTTGGTATCGTTGATAGTCAGACCCAGCTCAGTAATTTTGGCTTTCTCGCGGGCGAGTTGTTCCAGCACTTCTTCCCAATCCAGACCTTGCGATGCGCATTCATCTTCCAAAGTTGAAAGCCCAATTTGCATGCGAAGCTGCGCGGCCTTGGCTTCCTTGACGGGATCTACCCAGCCACGTCCAGGGCCAATCCATTTGCAGCGTGTCCAGGCGGCGCGGCGTTCATAAAAATCGGGTGCCTCGATAATCCCGCGATTAATCGCTTCTTCCAGCCACAGCTCATAAACAGGTTTCGCCCAATAGGTCGCCATCCATTGACGGCGTGCATTGAAGTATCGCCATGCTTCCAGCAAAGCCGCCCGTGCGCTTGAATAATTCGTCTTGCTGAAATCCTTCATCAGCAATTCGAACGGGATATTCAGCCCAGCACCGATATGGCGCAGGACATTCTCGACAAACTGACCGTAGCCACTGTTCGGACGGCTGGGCGTAAATGGTGAAACCTTATCGCCTGGAAATACAGGAATAATGGATCCACCCTGCAGGCGAATATCCCATTCATTGCGGGCGGCCAGATAATCCTCAACCGACCCACCGAACATCTCGCCAATCGCTTCACCGTCGAGTGGCGTTTCGATAAATGCTGCGATCATGGCATTCACCACCGCCGCCTGCAGCTCCGAACGCTCGTAATGATCGAGCATCTTAAACATCGGCATGATGCTTGTGAGCAGTGGCTTGCCGCGATGCTGACCCGTGCGCTCTTTGTCATGAATGTGCAATACACGCATACGGCCAAAAGCCGTGCGCACGGGCACGCGCAGCCAATCATCACTTTCCATGCCGTAGCCAATATAGGTATCGCCTGGATGCGTTTTGCGGATGTGGTACGCTACCGCCCCACCATAGGAATCAATTTCAATGCCAGAGCGCAAATTTTTACTATCCTGCACACCCGCAGGGTTTGACAGTCGGTCAGATTCCACCAGTTGAATGGTGGTGGAATACGAGGCTCCACGTTGATCAAGCCATAAAGGCAAAGCTAAAGATTCACCATTAATCAAGCTGGAACGGAACACCAAAGCCGTCATGCCCGCAAACGTCAGCGCATTCGCTGCGTCGCACGCCGTGCTTTCCGCCCAGGCACGCCATTCGCTTTCAACAACTCGCGCCCAATTATCCGCCCATTCTTTCGATTGCCCCAAAGCGCGATAATCAGGAGTGGCAGCAAGGCGTAAGCCCGTGCCAATGACGTTGTCGACCAGCGTCTGGATGGCACCTGCTGCCACACCATGGTTACGGGTTAAATCCCGTGAACGTGAGACCAGTGTTGGCAGCTCTGATAGCAAATCGCTATCCGCTGATCCTAGCAGAGGCATCCAGCTTGCCAGCTCGCGGGCGCGGGTTGAGGCCGCCCGATGAGCTGTGTCGCTCGCCTTAAAGCTCAGCCCAGATTTTATCGGCTGGCCGGATGAATCCAAAAGCTGAACCATTGTTTGTCCTTAAAAACTTGTCCGGATAATCCCGCGCCGTGTGCCGCCTTTGGCACGGGAAATCTGCAATTCCAGTTCATTGATATACCGTTCTAAGGCCTCGACATTAGAGGCGGTATAGGTCGTACTGCCATAGCCCTGCAGGCTGACCGATACTTCCTGTGTGCCCGTCAGCAGACGGTGGCGTGCCTCTTTGGCCTGCACCAGTCGGGTTTCAAGCTCGAGAAGATCATCTGCCATCTGTTTTTCTCCTAAAGATATGGATCATCCGCCCGCACGATTTTGCGCGGTGTGATGTTCATTCGTTTTTTGCTTTGTGGTTTGGGTGACGAAGACTTGGTTTCCTCTGTGACGGGGCTTTCTACCCCGCGCGTTGGAATCTCAATCTCCACCCCCAGCGTCTGCTCCAACCCGCGCCATTTGAATTCACTCATCCGGTCAATCCCGTAAATCGTGGCGGCGGCACGGGCATAGACACGGCAATCCAGTGCTTCGTTGTTACGACTTGGGTCTTTCTCCCATGTCGCATGGGGGAAACCTTTGTGAATCCGAATAACCCGCCGTTCAGCTGTCAGCTGTTTGAAATACTCCTCGCCATATTGCGGGAAATGACAACTGCCAGGCGGGAAGACAACACCAGCTTCAATATCTTTATCGGTTGGCCATTCCAGTTTTAGCCAGCGGTACAGCTCCATCTTGGCCACGGGGCCAGAGACGTTCCAGACCCGCAAGCCACGACGTTTTCCGCCCGTATCCGCCTTGCCAACGCTTAATATTAGCGCCGTATCGCGGTCTTGCCCTTTAACTGCCACCACCGTGCGTGGTTGGCTGGCGCGTGCGCCATTTCCACCCCATACGGCCTGCGGATGGCTGCGAACAAAGCCGTAAACATCCTGTGTGGCATAACCACTATCCACCGCCATGACACGGATCGGCATAGTATGGCCCGTGCTGTGCGGCCAGTCACGCTGAAGAACTTCCGTATCCAGCCGTCGCCACACATCAGGTCGTGCGGTATCACCGTCCAGAACGATATAATCAACCGACCAGCTTTCCTTGTTTCGGCCCCAGGCGACCACTTCACATTCAAGGCGATCTTTCTGCACGTCCACACCAGCGGTGAGGAACAGGCCACCCAGTGGCACAACACCTTGGGCGTAAACATCACGCCGTTCATAGAGGCGTTGCCATTCGGGTGCTTCTGAGGACTCCTCATAAGGCTCCCCAAGCACCGTATTTACGAACCCCTTCATCAAATCGGGGTTGCGCTTGGCATCCTCAAACATCGCCGCCGCATCTCCCCACGAAAACCAGCCGATAGGGCTATAAAGTGAGGACAGGTGATATCCAATTGTGCCGTCCTGACTTTCATCGGTTGCTCGCCATTCACCTTTGGCCAGCATCGTGGTTTTATAATGCTCCTCAATCAAGTGCCCACATTCTTCGCAGGCATATTTGGCCTGCTGTGGTTCATTTTCCGGCCAGCGCAATTGCACAAAGCGCAAGGGCTGAAAATGTTCACATTCAGGACACGGCACATGAAAAAAGCGCTGATCGCTTTTCTCAAACTCACGCTGAATGCGCGATAATCCTTTAACGGTCGGTGTGCTGACCATGAACACTTTCCTACGGCGTTTAAAAGTGGCAGATCGCCGTTCGGCCAGCAAAATCGGATCGCCTTCACCATCGACATCGCCAGGGTATGCATCAATTTCATCCATAAACAAGTAACGGGCGGGCATCGAACGCAAACCCACCGCCGAATTCGCACCCGTCATGATGAGCAGGCCGCCCAGAAAATCTTTGCTCAAGATCGTATTGCCACTATCCCGTGAACGGGCAGGCTTTACACGCTCCCTGAGTTCTGGCACATCCTGAAGCAGCGGATCAATCCGCTGCTTCGAATGACGCTTGGCCAGTTCCACGGTGGGTGCCACCGCCATCATCGGCCCTGGGGCGATGTGAATGACATAGCCAATCCAGTTATTGCCGCATTCCGTACCGCCGACCTGCGATCCTTTCATGAACACAATCCGCTGCACCGCCGAGGCAGGTGCCAACTGATCCATGATATCTTTCAAATACGGCGTGCGCGCCGTGCGCCATCGTCCAGGTTCGGCTGCCGATTTGGCGGACAGTAAGCGGTATTGATCCGCCCATTCCGAAACCAGCAGAAACGGGTCGGGCGTAATCGCCCGCTGCCATAAAGTTGCAATTTCTAAACTGTCATAGGCTCCATCATGCTGTGTCGAGTTTGGCATCTCCAATTTCATTCAGATGCTCCCGCACATAGCGCTCCAAAATCATGTGTAAGCCATGTTCATCCACCTGCAGTTCTGCGGCCATTTGTGACGACACACGGGCTGGCCAGTTCACCCATGCATCCCTGAATTCTCGTCCCAGCCGAAAGACCTGCGCCTTGACCATGTCCTTGTTGATCAATTGCCCTTTCTTTTCCTGTAGCCGGAGCCGCGCCAGATGTGCCTTGGCAATTTCATGCGCAGTGCGGGCTTGGGTAAAGCTATTCATGCCCTGTGGCGGGCGGCCATTCTCGGCTAATGTCTGACGTATGGATTCCATGGCTGCCGCTGGATCCACCTCACGGATTTCAGAAGGTATGTGGCGTTTGGTGTGATCGGTGTTGGCATCCCATGCCGCATCAGCTGTAGCAATATCAATCGATCCATCAGCTTCTGGCGTGATGCGCCCTGCCTTGATCGCCTTGCGCACCGCATTATCCGCAATCCCGCGATGGCGGGCATAGGCACGAATGGAAACGCCCATTTATCCTCACTTCACAATGCGTTCGGATTCAAGTTCTGCAAAATTCTGACCCGTCGCTGCGAGTCTCGCTTTCTTGCCTGTGAATTCCTGCCAGCGTTTGACAATCACGTCAGCGTATTTGGGTTCGAGTTCAATCAGACGGGCGCGACGACCTGTTTTTTCGCAGGCAATCATGGTGGTGCCGGAACCGCCAAACGCATCCAGCACAATATCTTTGGTCTTGCTGGAATTATGCAGGGCGCGCTCCACCAGCTCCACGGGTTTCATGGTTGGATGCAAATCATTCTTCACAGGCTTGTTCACAAACCAGATATCGCTTTGATCGCGCGCACCGCACCAGAAATGTTCATGCCCATCTTTCCAGCCATAAAGGATGGGTTCGTATTGACGCTGATAATCGGCACGCCCCAGTGTGAAGGTATTCTTGGCCCAGATGATAAAGGTTGACCATTTGCCACCTGCATTGGTGAAAGCACCATGAAGCGTATGTAATTCCGATGACGACATGCAGATATACATCGCACCTTTACAGACCATCATCAGATTGGTGCAAACGTCATACAAAAACGCCCCGAAATCTTCTCCCAGATTATCATTCTGAATGGGTCGGGATTTACCGCGCATCTTGTCTTTGGCCGAGTTGGCGTAATTGACGTTATAGGGTGGGTCTGTGAACACCATATCGGCCAGTTCTTCGCCTAGCAGTGTTTGATAGCTGTCAATCAGCGTAGAATCTCCACACAGGATTTTATGATCACCGCAGATCCAAACGTCACCCAAAACACTGACAGGGTTTTCGGGAACTTCGGGAGCAGCGTTTTCATCAGTCAGGCCTTCAGCCCCTGATCCATCATCCAGCAATTCATCCAGCTCATCTTCATTAAATCCCAGGAGAGCAAGATTAAAATCCTCCCCTTCGAGAGATTGCAATTCCTGCCGGAGAAGATTTTCATCCCATCCCGCATTCTCCGTGATTTTATTATCGGCAATGATCAAGGCGCGGCGTTGAACATCGTTCAAATGTTTAAGACGAATGACAGGAACCTCTTTAACACCCAGCATACGCGCTGCCATCACACGGCCATGACCTGCGATAATCCCGCCATCATCACCAATCAGGATCGGGTTCACAAATCCAAACTCAGTCATCGATCCTGCAATCTGCGCCACCTGATCATCCGAATGCGTGCGGGCATTATGGGTGTAAGGGATCAAATGATCGACGGATAGATATTCGACATGCAAATCAAGCGTATTGGTCATTCTGAGTATTCTCCATCTGTTGTTGTGCGTGCATGAGATATGAGAGTGCGCCACGCATAAGCGGCAGCCAGCGGCACGACACCATTTCCGCAGGCACGAATTCTGTCCACCCGATGGGCCAGCCCATCAGCCATTCGACAAATCGCGGGTTCAAGACTTTTTGGGATCCCGTCCCAGTTTCCTTCTGGCCCTGGCGGGAAGAGTGTAAGGTCGCTTCCACATTCAAAGGCTTCGTGTTGCGCTCGAACTGGCTCGGTCCTGCATTGTTCTTGGCATCCTGGGTCGTCACGGTCGGCCACATGATCGCCGCCATCGCCAGTGGCGGTGTTGAAACTTGTCCCGCCTGCCTTCGCGCACTCCAGCTTTCTGGATTCTCGGAAGATGTTTTCTGTGCCCGCGGTGTTGGCCAGACAATCTGTTCGCGCAGATTGCTGGGGCGGGATCTGCCCGCCCGCTGTCCCTCTGGCCCCAGCATTTTCTCCATCGCTTCCGACGAGCGTGGCGGCATATGATCCATCGTGTTCGGCGTTGCCCAGTTGACCGTACTCTCGGCCAGTCCATGCTGGCTGGAGTTCGGGCCGCGCTTCTTGAAATCCTGCGCCGTCGGTGTCGGCCAGCACATCACGGACACTTCCAATCGACTCTTGGGATTGCCCGCCGCTATCTCGCTCTGTGCCGGCCCGTTCGCTGACGAGACACGAGCTGTCGGCCATAAAGTCACTTGCGCTGCCAACGAACTGGAACACCGATCTGTCCGGTCGCCCATGCGTTTCAGGAATGTTTCCTGTTTCTCGCCGCTCTCCTGTGCCCTCGGCGTAAGCCAGGATGAATAATCGCTCTCGCTTATGGGGGGCACCAACTTCCTGCGCCGTGAACAAGCCTGCCTTAACGCGGTAACCCACTG
This sequence comes from Alphaproteobacteria bacterium, assembly GCA_016699305.1. Taxonomy (NCBI): domain Bacteria; kingdom Pseudomonadati; phylum Pseudomonadota; class Alphaproteobacteria; species Alphaproteobacteria bacterium. The sequence goes on along the minus strand of CP064970.1, from coordinate 1,772,393 downwards.
ATCGAAGGTCATCGTGGACTTGTTCAAATCCCAATCGTAAATGTCCACCGACGTTTTCGAAGAAGCAGAGTGGTGGGTTGATCTCTCGAACCACGCGAAACACATCTGGCCAGAGGTGTCGTGGGTCTTCGCTTCCTCTTTGTTTTCCTGCAACACTAAAAGGTTGGCAGGGATAGCCTGCAGTGATGCAATCCACAACGCCACGCCATGGCTTGCCGTCAAAGGTTTTAAGATTTGTCCAAATAGGTGCCGGATCCATGGTGTTTTCTGCCATGCGCGCTGCCAGGATGGCGCAGGCAAAGGCTTCGATCTCGACAAAACAGATGGTGCGAGCATTTGGCTGCGCCACGCGGAGTCCAAGGTCGAGTCCCCCGACGCCGGAGCACAGGGACAGAATGGTAAAGGGACGTGGATCCACACGGGATTTCCTTGATCGTTTTTCAAAGTTTTATTTCAGGGTGCGCGCCGTTCAGGCGGCTGGGTGCGCAGATGAGTGCGCGCGGGCGGGTGAGCGGCAAAATCCCCTGTAAAGCCTCCGTTTCGGCCACAAACGGGCGTTCACCGCGCACCCAAAAAAAATATCTGTAACTAACAAAGTCCTGCGCACTTGCCTGCCGCATTGGGTTCAATCGCCGGAAGTACCTTTTTTGATTGGGGAGGGCCGATTGAATACAAAAAGGCCACGCTTTGTGGGCGCAGCCTTAAGGATAGATGAACAACGGGGGACGTATCGCGATGCTAGTGATCAGAGTGCCAAAAAATGTTCGCCGTGTCCGCATCTTTTTTGTTCGGACGTTTTTTATTTTTCCTCAGCAATACGGAATGCATTCTTCATAATGCTTATTTCGCGAGAGGAGATCTTGAGTTGCTTTGCCAGCTCTACCCAGCCACGAACAGCGCCAACTACTTCACCGATAATCTCTTCAGCTCTTTCGTTACTGACACGAAAGACAGGCGCAACACTGCGGACAAGATCAAGGCTCTGGCTGTTGTCGTCCCTAGAAATGTTGAGAACCAACCCGCCACCTGTGGCAACGGGATTGATATCGTAGGCAGGTGAAAGAACCCAGCCACGTTCTTGCAATAGGAAACCGTGGTTCCGTAGATGGTCATCCGTGTTGGATACACAGATATAAAAAACGATGCGTCGCCATAGCTGTTCCAAGTCCTTGTTAACCTGAGCGCCGTTCTTCATTAGAAAATCAGCCAGATCGAGATAGCTAACACCAGTATCACCACCATCGCCGTCCTTCTTGCCCAGCAGAGTCATAGCTGAGGCAAAATGGACACGCTGCCCATCTTCTGTGCGGTCAAAACGCCTCGTTAAAAAGGTGTCGTACTCGCCAGAAAAATGGCGCACATCCGCCTCTGCTGCTTCAATACCTGCCGCTTGTGCCAACTGGTAGACGAGATATTCCCATTTTCCGATATTGATTTCATCACGACGGCTGGGGAATTTTGCAATCCAAGGGTGACCACTTTCATCAAGCACACTGGCCTTAGGACGGGCACCACCGAGAGAGCCGCCAGGTGCTATCAGCATTTTGAGCCATTTCATGTAATCCTGATCGCTCTCTGCATCATCGCGCTCCAGCTGCAAACTGGCATATTCCAGATCACGCAATTTCGCCCACGGTGGTGCCGCCATCTCGGCCTGATCATCAAGAAAAACCCCGTCCTCAGACAGACGGAAACGCAGCGCACCCATCCGGTGACCATCATAAACGCCAAGCAGATAATCGGATTCCATGAGCGGGCGCACATCACGATTTTCAGCTTTTGCCAACTGCGCTTCACGCCGCTGCATCAACACACGCCCCCATCGGTCGGGCGAGGAGTCAAGAAACAGACCAAAGTTATCATGCCCATCCCGCGCATATTGCGGGCCAGAAAACAGGCCAAGATCAGGATCTAGCATTTGTGCAAATGGAGATTTCAGCCAAGCGGGATCATATTCAAAAGAAAAGACTTCCTTGCCCCGCGCAGAAGCGGCATAGAGCGTTCCCATGACAACGGGATCTTGCATACCCTGCCAATGGCCACAAACCTGAATAGCTTTTTGTGTTTGTCGTTTTGTACTCATGGTTTTTTCCGTTTTGCTACGCGTTCTTTCGTGTGAGTCATATCAGCATCCTGTAGCCGCCTTCCCAAGGGATCATCTTTGCCAATCAGCAGCAAATCTTTCTCAAGCCCTAAACAGAATAGAACGCTTGCATAAGCGCCCAGTGTGACCCCACTGTCACCACTTTCAACCTTGCGCAAAGTTACACGCCCCATGCCCGCACGCTCAGCCAACATCGTGGTCGTGATCTTGCGGCGCAGGCGTGCCAGCTTGATATTCTCCCCCAGCGCTCTCAGGATGTCTTCCAGCGTCGAGGATAAAGGGGCCGTTTTCCTTGGCATTCACATTCTCCAATGTATTTTATTATATCCAAAAACTGTTAATAATGTATATAATAACGACCATTGAATCAAGGAATTTTTGCCCGTTATGCCGATATTGTGGTATTTGCCGTGAATACGTCAATTAATGCCAGCCACCGCACGCCCAACATACCGACCATAATCAGAGCCTGAGGGGTCGACATAGAGGGTTTCGCGCCCTGGGCAGACCAGCGCGACGGCTTGTTTGATATTGCCTTGATAACCACCTTTACCTGCCAGCCATTCGCGTTTTGCCAGCGGGCGGGCAATGAAGGCGTTGTATTCGACTTCCGTCATTTCCCGAATTTCAGAGACTTGGGTTGGGATGGCCTCACCGCAATCAGGTCGGCTACCCGATTCAATCTCGTGCCAATCGACAGGCTTGCGGGCGTAAACAACGTGAATAATCTCTCTGGCCATGCTCAAATCTCCAACGCTTGGGTTTCAATACCGAGGATGTCGGCCATCTCGCGCAGTTTCATATGCGCCTGTTTGAGTTTTCTGATGTCGGGCGCGATAATCTGCTCCGGCATTTTGCGTTCGGCTGGTGGTGGGTTGTGAAGACGGTTAGCAATTTGCATCAGAGTGGCAACGATCTGCTCTTTGCCGCTGTAATACGCATCCACACGTTCCTGCATTCTCTGGTTCATATTCTCCTCCTTATTTTTCGGCTTTGCGACCTGCTTCAAAAGCGGCGTCCAGCGCATCCTTGATGCTCCAAACCGCAACATCGTGAAAATCCAGACCATCCGATTTGCGTGTTTCTAACGTTTCAATGTTGAGGTGGCGCTGAGCAATCAGCGTAAATAGCTCGTCTTTAGTCATCGGTGTTTTGCGGGTGAAGGTCTTGCCCGTTACTTCCGTAATCGCACTCTCAAAATTCTCGCGCCAACCTGCATCGGCAATGCGCAATTTCAAATGCGCGGTGATGGTTTTTTCGGTGAGCGTGCCTTTGATAAAACTCAAATCATCCGAAAGATGGCGACCGAATCGTGCATCCAGCACATCACGCGCTTGTTCGGTGGTGAGTTCAAACTCTGCCATCAAAAAGTTGCTGGCGGCTTTCCAGGTCAGCTCAGCATCATACCCGTTGCGCTCAGCCGTGCCCCAAAAGCCCCATTCTTTGTTTTCGGTCGGTAAAATCTCTGTGTTTTTCATGGGCGTTCTCCTTTGCTTACATCTCTATGAACGCTTCATTTCGGATGATTATCAACTGAATAAGACGTGAAAAGATGGCGAATAATCAGGCTTGTTGATTGTTTTAGTATCACTGTGCACGTCCCGTAATTTTGTAGATACGCGCGCCGTTTTCCGACTTTTCAGAAACGATTTGGTAACCATGTTTCTTTGCCAGCGCATGTGAGAGTGCGCTGCGGATTGTGTGCTTTTGCCAGCCCGTAGCGGCGATCATATCCTCAATATTTGCCCCCTCTGGCCGCGACAACAGGACCACTAGTGCGGTGAGCTTTGTTTCCCGCTTCACGGGCATGGCGGCAACGCCTGCCAGCGCGGCCTGCATGGGAGTAGAAAGTTTGCTTTCATCAATCGGGTGCCCATTGCCTTGTGCTTTGGTTTTTATCGCCGCTTTAACTTTGTTTTTGGTGGTAGGTTTTGGTTTGGATTTGCTTGGTTTTTTAGGCATTTTATCGCTCCTTTTGCGGGTGGTTTTCATGTCATGAACGCTTCATTCGGCAAGAACATCAAGTTGAATAAACGCTTATTTCATTGCTGTTTTTGCCAGTGGTTGATTGATTTTGATTATCCAGGAATATGCGGCACTCGCGCGGCGATCCGCGCCAATGCACGGCGGTACATCTCCCACGCTTTGGTGCGGCCAACGCCCATGCGGGCGCAGATCAGCTTCCAGCGCACACGCTCAGCCCGAAGCCACACAAGGCGGCGTTCCTCTGGTTCAATCCAGCGCAACCAGGTAAACAAAACTTCTTCCATATCGGTGATGTCCTGCTGTGATGGACGCACGCGCATCTTTTCAGGCTCCATCTGCAGAATTTCCATCGGCTCACGGATGATGGTCGGCCAGGTGGAAAAATATCCTTGCACCTTCACGTCGGGCATACGCCGCAAGGTTCGGGCGGCAGATTGAATCCGGTCTTCGACAAAACTTTCATCATTACTCAAAACTTTCTCTTCAGGTTCATGGTCGTGCATGCAGAGTTCCTTTCATTTTTTTGTAGATGGAGAAATGGGGGTAGCTGATCGCCGCCCATTTAGATGGCGGCGTCAGCTCCCCTCCGTAGGAGGGAGGGGTGTTGCCGACTTGCCGACTGAAATAAACCATTGAAGTAATTGGCTTAATCTCAGTCGGCAGATTGGAAAATTGAGACGGCAGTTGCCGACTGAATTTTTGTGACAAAACCCATGTTTTATTGGGCTTTGGGCAGCTTTCAGTCGGCGGTGAGTTGGCACTCAGTCGGCAGTCGGCAATGAGACGGCAGCTCATAGCACACCCCCATTGAAGAGATCAGGTGTGGGGATGATTTCACCCGTGTCGGGATGCTTCATGTGCGTGGCCATGACCAGCGCGCCGCTTTTGAGCGTCATGCCGTCAACGCAAAGATACCCCTGGCGGCTGCGCGGCAGAAGCGGCAGGCCATAGGCATCAGCGTTCTTGAAAAACTTCACATGGCCTTTACTGGCCAGCGTGCTGATGCGATCCCGAATGGTGCGGGCACTGCCCAAACCTTCATTATTCTCAAAGCTCTCTGCGAATTGATTGGCGGTATAAATTCGGCTATGTTTAGCCTCATCAAAAATCAGGCGAATGATCGTATCGGTCTTACGGATATTTTCGGTCTGCGCCTGTAATTCTTCCTGCTGATGTATAAGTTTTGCGAGATCAACATCACTCTCCACCCAACCCTGCGCACGGCGTAGAATAGTTTTAGCAGGGATTTCAGGGCCATTACGCAGCTCAAAAATCAACAGCCGTTCTGGCCGTTTCTCGTCCACACGGTGCAGAATGATGCCGGATGAATAATAAGACCGCAGTGCTCCAGCGCCACTCAAAGCTTGAAACGGATCTTCCTCTGCCGTTTTCTTGAAAGCCTTGCGCGTATGGTGGGCAAGAATAATTCCAGCATCGGGATTGATACGGCGGCGCAGTTCTTCCAATCTCTGCGCCAGAAAAAACATCATCGCGTCATTATCGTTTTCGCCGCCCATGCCACCGCCGTCAAAGACATTCCTCAGCGGGTCAATCGCAATAATATCGGGCGGTGTGTCCTTAAAGCGGTCTTTGACCGCCTCGCTCACCAGCGCAATCCCAGCGTCATTCAAGGTGATCGAGATTTGCGACGTGACGATAAAATTCTGATCAAGAAAAAGTGTGGCGGCATCGCTCAAAGCCAATCGCTGCACGCGTTCGCGCAGATAGTGATATTGCACCTCGGCCTGCAGATAAAAAATCCGCAAAGGACGCTTACAACTCAAACCTAAAAACGTCGCACCACCAGCCATGTGTGCAAGAAGTGAAATAAGAAAGTCGCTTTTCCCCACCTTGGGCGCACCACCCAGCACCAATAACCCGCCTGGGGTGAGCACGCGCGGAGTAATCAAATCATCCGGTATCGGGCTGTTATCTCGCTGCAGCTCGGCAATGCTGTAAAGCGGCAGGGTTTGGCGCGGCGGCGGAATTTCTTTGGCCACCATCCGTTCCCAATTATTCAAGATAGCTTGAACATCCAACCCCTCGGCCACTGCATCGGCAGCATCCCATTTAGCAGGCTTATCAGGCGGGATTTTCAATATCTCAATCGATAACGCCCCAGCGCGCGCGGCGGCACTGGCGGCATTACGCGCATAGATCTGCCCAGCTTCATCATTATCTGGCCAGATGATCACGCGCTTACCTTTGAGCGGTGACCAGTCCGTTTTATCAATCGGGGCTTTGGCGCCGTTCATGGCCGTGGTGGCGCAAATGCCAAGATCACCCAGCGCGGCGGCGCATTTCTCACCCTCGACTAGTAAGACGGTATCAGCAGCTTTTAGACCCACCTGATTATAAAGCGGACGGATCTCCGGCGCGCGCATCACCCCGCGCACAGCATCCCACGGCCTGAATTCCTTCTGCCCTGGACGTGGATCATAACGATAGACCGAGGCGATGATTTTACCTTCCGCATCGGTATAGTCCCACTTGGCCGTCGGCTTCCCCAGATGTCTCGGGTTGGCTCGCTGCTCAGACTTTGCTGGCAGAGGCGCACGATCCACGAGGCCTTGCTGTTCCTGAATATCGTTCAGCAGTTGCGGAAAGCTTGTGGCCCGATCAAACCCTCTGGCCACCGCCCATAAATCCAAGACATCGCCCCCAGCACCTGTCGCAAAATCATGCCACAGGCCTGCCTTGGTGCCGTTTAGCTCAACCACCAAACTATCGCCTTGATCACCCGCGACATTACCCACCATAAATTTACCCGCACGAATGGTTCCTGCAGGCAGCAGGTGCCGCAGAACACTTGGCAGGTTTTGCAGCAAGCGTGCTTTGACCAGCTGAGCATCCGGCGGTTTTAAGGACACGATTTTGGATGGCGGCGACTGATCCATTTAAGCGTTATCATCCTCATCAGATTCCGCCTGCTTCTCACGTTCGATGGCCTTGAGCTTGATAATCCCGTCGATCCATTGCTGGGCGCGGGCGATTTCCCTGACTTCCGTGACCAGCACTTCTCGTATTTTCTGTAATTCATCATCCGGCATAGCTTTAAGCTGCCCCACGGGCATGCGGCGAATGTGCTTAAACATGGCCTCGTTTTCCGTCATTGTGATCGTCATAACTGTTCCTCTCGTGGTTAAAATTGACCTCACGAAGGACTGGTATGCGGACGACGACAAAAACGACGATGTTCGAACAACTATTTTTCGTTCTTATGTTCCTCCATAAATTTTTTGAGCTTTTTCAAGCGGCTCGACATGGTCGTGCGCGGAATACCCAAAAGCTCGGCAGCTTCCGTTACGCTGTATTCCATTAAGAGGCGATAGGTCTGCCGTAAGTCATCCGGCAATTGCGCCAGCAGCTTTTGAGTATCCATGCTCTGTTCGGCTGCCGATTGACTTTGCGCACTGAACACATCGCCCCATAGACTTTCATCACTCATGATCTGATCACCGATGGTGGCATCCGTGTCATCGGCAATAGGCGTGGAGAGAGACAGTGTTTTTAAACCCGTCCAGCGCTTCTGTGCTTCGGCTTCTCGGAGCATTTCTGCGGCGCGGTTGTTGACCACCGCTTTGATAAAGCTTTTGGAATGGCCCTTGTCTGGATCAAAGCTTGGCCAGGCGAGCAGATAGGCAAGCATCAATTCTTGCTCAATATCTTCCAGGTCATCGTGGGTGTAATGAGGTGTCCTTATAAGAACTTTAGCTTTAAAAGACACAAAAGAAGCGGCGTAGAAATCTACGCCGCGGTAACGATGTTGCGACATTTACTTTTCCTCTGGTTGTTGTCGCGAAGCCACGCTTCGCCCAGAGAAAAAGTAGAAAAATGCCCGCCATAATTGCAGACACCGCGCCAGTTACAACTGCGTAAACCGCAAATTTTGGCTGGTAATAGCCACGCAGTTCATATCAACGTATTCAGAAAATGACGAAGACCTACAATCGTATTTACTGTTCTGAATACGTAGTTATGTATGCTTGTCTTTTACTTAGGAATATTTACAGAACGGTGGGAAAATTTTTCCCGCTGCAGAGATAGCAAAATGATTTCAGCTATCTCATGCACGCGCTCATCACTCGTCATTTCGTCGGGGTTTTTTCTGCTCTCTATCATCAAGCCCTCCTTGTTGGCTTGATGATCTGGTATGCAATCGCCTAAGCAGATGACGATTGTTCGAACAAATTATTGGGGTTCAGAAAACCCATACAGCGCACGCTGTTCTTTCCATGAAATCGGAAACCCGCGCACAATGTTTTGCAATGTCAGCGAGCGCGGTTGAGTGCCGTCCAGCACCGCTTCAATAATGTCCGGCGCCAACATGGTGAGGCGTATCAGGCGATAGACATGCGTGACTTCAATATTTTCTTTTTCGGCCAATTCTTTCGGACTAGCGTAAACGCCCTGATCAACAAGATCCTGCCATTGAAAGGCTTTCACCAGCGCGGTAACAAACGACTGGTCTGGTTTTTGTGCTTTCAGATCAATATTGTTCAACAACGCCGCAGCGCCTGAAGGCGCAATGATCATCTTGCGGGAGCTACGCCGCTTGAAGCACACGGGCATCCGAATGCTGAGGATGTTTCCGTCCTCGTGCAGGTGGTACTGCATCGCTATCTCCTTGTCTGTATTGATTGATAAGAGTTAGAAATCCATCGAGGCGCAGATCAATCTTCACCTCATCCGTATTCACAAAAACGCGTTTGACCAAAAGTTCTGCGATGCGCTGTTGCTCGGTAAGCTTCAGATTTTGCCAGAACGCATCAAAATCTTTGATCTGCTGACGCGCCTCTTCAAAACCAAAATCACTGATTTTTTTCTCTTTCATCAACCCTTGTATTTTGGTCAGCATTTCAGGGGACTGGATCATTTGGCGAATATGAGCGACCACCAATGTATCCAGCTCCGATGCTGGCACATTGCCCACCTTGCAATCGGCATAAGATTGTCGGTTGACGGTGGTCGGCGTGTAGTACCGATAGATACGATTGTTTTTCTTGGTGAAGGTCGGCGTCATCATGCAATTGCAGCATTTGCATTCGACCAGGCTGCGCAGCAAAGCGGGGTGTTGGTTTCGGGTGTGATTGGCGCGGCTGACAGGACTATCTTTGAATATCTTCTGAACTTTATCGAACAAATCTTGCTCGATAATCGGCTCATGCTGACCGTCATACACATTATCCTTGTGCACGATCTTCCCCAGATAAAGCTGATTTTTCAGGATGCGGTACACATACTGCTTATCCATCTTTTGACCACCGCGTATCTGGCCTGTGCCGCTGGTATAATGCTTCGTGCGATAGCCTGCGATATGCAGTTCTTTGAGTAGTTTGGTAATCGATTTGATGGCGACGAAGCGTTCAAAAACATGCCGTACAATCTCGGCCTCTTCTGGAACAACATAGAGCTTGCGGTCTTCGACGCGATAACCCAGCGGCAATGCACCGCCCATAAAAATCCCTTTACGTTTACTGGCTGCAAACTTATCCCGAATGCGCTCGCCGATCACTTCGCGTTCAAACTGCGCAAAGCTCAATAAGATGTTCAGCGTCAACCGCCCCATCGAGCTGGTGGTATTAAAATTCTGGGTGACGGAAACGAACGAGACATTATGCTGATCAAAAATCTGCACGATGCTGGCAAAGTCTGTAAGCGAGCGGGAAATACGGTCGACCTTATAAACGACCACAATATCAATCTTCCCAGCGCGGATATCATCGAGCAGGCGTTTAAGCGCAGGCCGTTCCAGATTGCCGCCAGAAAACCCACCGTCATCATAAAACTCCGGCACCATCATCCAGCCTTCATGCTTTTGCGAGGCTATATAGGCTTCACCCGCATCGCGCTGGGCATCCAGGGAGTTGTATTCTTGATCCAACCCTTCCTCAGATGATTTGCGGGTGTAGATGGCGCAGCGCAGGCGGCGGGGTTGTTCGGCAACGGGCTTGTTCATCGCGCACCTCCATCCAGGCCAAAGAAGGCTGTACCGCTCCAGCGCGTGCCCGTGATGAGCGATGCAATCCCGCTTAGACTTCTGTAAACCCTGCCTTGGTATTCAAACCCTTTGGTGAGAACCGTCACGAAATGCTGCTGCCCATCATATTCCCGCATCAGGCGGGTGCCAGCAGGCGGGCGGATCTTCATCTTGAATTTGCGGCCAGGCTTCAGCTTACCCCCATTGGCCAGATCCCGCAGCTGCTCCCGTACATCAGGTTTCAAGCCACCATATTCCAGCTCCTGCATCCGGTAGGCCAGCTTCTGCACCAGCGTAGCTTTGTTAAACACCGGTGCGGGTTCGTTGAAATAGCTTTGCCACAGCGCCTTCAGCTCCTTCATGGATTCAAAGGGCAAGGCGGCTATTTTTTGTTCTAAGTCATTGTTCTGCATCGTTTTACCTCGGGTTCGCATACATGCTTCGCTGGAGGGATTAGTCCAGCAAAAAACTCTCAAATGACTGGTATGCGGTCAGGCAGGAAAACGACGATGGCAAGATGTTTTTTTGATTATTGGGGGAGCAATCGAACCCAGAAAAACCCGAAAATGTTCGGACATTCAAAGCCTTGATAATCAAGTACATGACAACCTGAAGGTCGTTTTGAAAAAGCCTTCAGGTTTTGAGAGAAAACGCCCCAAACACCCCAAATGGGGGCAAAATACCGTCATGTTTGTGCAGAGGTTTGGGAACAGGTATTGCGCGAAAGCCCACAAAATATGGGGTTTTCCAAACGCAAAAACCGCCCGAAGGCGGTTTGAGAAAAGTTTGTTTTGATGAAATTGGTTGCGGGGGCAGGATTTGAACCTGCGACCTTCAGGTTATGAGCCTGACGAGCTACCAAGCTGCTCCACCCCGCGTCACCGAAATCTAACGGAACTATGAAACCTTCACTGAGCCGTTCTTCATTTTCATAGCGCACAAAAAAGATCATGAAACCCAGCACACTTCAAAAAGAAGAGACTGACTATTCATGACCTGCTTTGTCGCGACCATGTCCAAGAGGATAAGGCGCATCGTTTGAGAGTCCGATTTTGTCATGCGATCATGCATGACATCATTCAGTTCCAACCATCTATCCAACTGACCTGGCAGTGACCTACTCTCCCACGTCTTAGGACGCAGTACCATCGGCGCTGAAGGTCTTCACGGCCGAGTTCGGGATGGGATCGGGTGTTACCCCTTCGCTCCAACCACCAGGTCAGCAGGATAGACAGATGAAACCGAAAACCGATGCAAGAAAGAACACGCGACATCAGTCAAGCGTGTCCGGACATTCCTGGTCACTGCCTACTGAAGAAGATCAAGCCGAACGAGCCATTAGTACTGGTAAGCTTCAGATGTTACCATCCTTCCACACCCAGCCTATCAACGTGGTGGTCTACCACGGCTCTTCAGGGAATGCTAGTTTCGAGGTAAGTTTCACGCTTAGATGCTTTCAGCGTTTATCTCGTCCGCACGTAGCTACCCAGCGATGCCACTGGCGTGACAACTGGTACACCAGAGGTGCGTCCATCCCGGTCCTCTCGTACTAGGGACAGCTCCTCTCAACATTCCTACACCCACGGCAGATAGGGACCAAACTGTCTCACGACGTTTTGAACCCAGCTCGCGTACCACTTTAATTGGCGAACAGCCAAACCCTTGGGACCTTCTCCAGCCCCAGGATGTGATGAGCCGACATCGAGGTGCCAAACGACGCCGTCGCTATGGACGCTTGGGCGTCATCAGCCTGTTATCCCCAGAGTACCTTTTATCCGTTGAGTGATGGCCCTTCCACACGGGACCACCAGATCACTATGACCGACTTTCGTCTCTGCTCGACTTGTGGGTCTCGCAGTCAGGCAGGCTTATGCCATTGCACTCAGCGGCTGATTTCCGACCAGCCTGAGCCTACCATCGCGCGCCTCCGTTACTCTTTGGGAGGCGACCGCCCCAGTCAAACTACCCGCCATGCAGGGTCCCATCTCCCGATTGTGGAGACTGGTTAGATATAAAAGATCGCAAGGGCGGTATTTCAAGGGTGACTCCACCAAGGCTTGCGCCCCGGCTTCAAAGTCTCCCGCCTATCCTACACATGCAATCCCTCATACCACTGCAAAGCTGTAGTAAAGGTTCATGGGGTCTTTCCGTCTAACCGCGGGTACCCCGTATCTTCACGGGGAATCCAATTTCGCTGAGTTGGTGTTGGAGACAGCGGGGAAGTCGTTACGCCATTCGTGCAGGTCGGAACTTACCCGACAAGGAATTTCGCTACCTTAGGACCGTTATAGTTACGGCCGCCGTTTACCGGGGCTTCAATTCGGAGCTTGCACCCCTCCTCTTAACCTTCCGGCACCGGGCAGGCGTCAGGCCCTATACGTCGTCATGTGAGACTTCGCAGAGCCCTGTGTTTTTGCTAAACAGTCGCCACCCCCGATTCTGTGCCCCCTATCTCTGGTTGCCCAAAGATAGGGCCCTCTTCTCCCGAAGTTACGAGGGGATTTTGCCGAGTTCCTTCAACACCATTCTCTCAAGCGCCTGAGTATATTCTACGCGTCCACCTGTGTCGGTTTAGGGTACGGTCAATTGCCGAGGTTATTTCCTGGAAGTTGCATCGACGCCCAGACAATCCGTTAAGCCTGAACATCCTTGCATCTCCGTCACCTTCGGCTGGCCCACGAATATTGACGTGGTTCCCATCGGCTACGCCTTTCGGCCTCGTCTTAGGGACCGGCTAACCCTGCGTGGATGAACCTTGCGCAGGAACCCTTGGACTTTCGGCGAGAGTGTCTTTCACACTCTTTATCGCTACTCATGTCAGCATTCTCACTTCCGATACCTCCAGATGCCCTCACGGGTCATCCTTCACTGGCTTACGGAACGCTCCGCTACCGCGTATGCCTTATCGGCATACACCCAAAGCTTCGGTACATGGCTTGAGCCCCGTTACATTTTCGGCGCAGGCTGACTATTAGACCAGTGAGCTGTTACGCTTTCTTTAAAGGATGGCTGCTTCTAAGCCAACCTCCTGGTTGTTATGGTCTTCCCACATCCTTTCCCACTTAGCCACGATTTTGGGACCTTAGCTGTTGGTCTGGGCTGTTTCCCTTTCGTCCACGGACCTTAGCACCCATGGACTGCCTGCCGGATTAAACTCATCGGTATTCGGAGTTTGGTTGGGTTTGGTAAGGCTCGCGCCCCCCTAGCCCATCCAGTGCTCTACCCCCGATGGTCATCATCCGACGCTCTACCTAAATAGATTTCGCGGAGAACCAGCTATTTCCTAGTTTGATTGGCCTTTCACCCCTATCCACAGGTCATCTCCGACTTTTTCAACAGGCGTGAGTTCGGTCCTCCAGTGCGTGTTACCGCACCTTCAACCTGCCCATGGATAGATCACCAGGTTTCGGGTCTTGTTCATGCAACTTCGCGCCCTATTCAGACTCGCTTTCGCTTCGCCTACGCCTAGCGGCTTAAGCTTGCTGCATAAACAAACTCGCTGACCCATTATACAAAAGGTACGCCGTCACCCTTGCGGGCTCCGACTGTTTGTAGGCATTCGGTTTCAGGGTCTGTTTCACCCCCCTCATTGGGGTACTTTTCACCTTTCCCTCACGGTACTAGTGCACTATCGGTCACTGAGGAGTACTTAGGCTTGGAGGGTGGTCCCCCCATGTTCAGACAGGATTTCACGTGTCCCGCCTTACTCAAGCATTTATATCTTCATCGATCCTTACAGGACTATCACCTACTTTGGTCTGCCTTTCCAGACAGTTCAGGTTTGAAGACACAAATGACTGGCCTGGTCCGCGTTCGCTCGTCACTACTAGCGGAGTCTCTGTTGATGTCCTTTCCTCCGGGTACGTGAGATATTTCAGTTCCCCGGGTTTGCTTCGGCGTCCTATGTATTCAGACGTCGATACGTCAAATGACGTGGGTTTCCCCATTCGGAAATTTTCGGATCAATGCCTGCTCGCGGCTTCCCGAAACTTATCGCAGCGTGCTACGTCCTTCATCGCCTCTCAGTGCCAAGGCATCCACCAAATGCCCTTATGACGCTTGATCTTTGCTTCAGTAAACAGAGAGCAGGAATTTCAGTGCCTTTTGACTTGCGTCAAGAAGACCTAGTTTCATGCTTTCTGAACCTCGCATTTTTTTCTCAGCATCGGTTTACATGCCCGATATCTCACAGCCATCTTGCGACGACCGATCTGACTCGGACATTTCGGACTCTCTTCACGATGAACAAGACCACCGTCTTACGACGGATCCACAAAGGGACAAACGAACACGAACCCCACATAATTTTTTTAAAAATCATAACTTTCTATTCAGCACTAGAAGTATTGGTGGAGCTGATCGGGATCGAACCGACGACCTCATGCTTGCAAAGCACGCGCTCTCCCAGCTGAGCTACAGCCCCTCGATCCTCTTACAGCTCATTACCCATGTGACGATTGAGAAAGTGGTGGGCCAAGCAAGACTTGAACTTGCGACCTCACGCTTATCAAGCGCGCGCTCTAACCAACTGAGCTACTGGCCCAGATCGTCAATCATCTGCTTGCTTTGATGCAAGCCGATAGCGAGCGGCAAAGCCAGACACATCGCCACATAGGCATTTCTTAGCATCGCGAGAAAGGATACGCCGACGGCGAACGCGGTTTAGACCTGAGTAGCCAAACCAGCTGCATTCGGTGTTCTTTGGTACAGCCCTTATAGACTTTTGCAAGTCAAATGAGGGCTATCCTTAGAAAGGAGGTGATCCAGCCGCAGGTTCCCCTACGGCTACCTTGTTACGACTTAGCACCAGTCACTGATCCTACCGTGGTCGGCTACCTCCTTTCGGTTGGCGCACCGGCTTAGGGTAGAACCAATTCCCATTGCTTGACGGGCGGTGTGTACAAGGCCCGGGAACGTATTCACCGTGGCATGCTGATCCACGATTACTAGCGATTCCGACTTCATGCACTCGAGTTGCAGAGTGCAATCCGAACTGAGACGGTTTTTGGGGATTGGCTCCAGCTCGCGCTTTCGCTACCCATTGTCACCGCCATTGTAGTACGTGTGTAGCCCAACTTGTAAGGGCCATGAGGACTTGACGTCATCCCCACCTTCCTCCGGCTTGTCACCGGCGGTTTCTTCAGAGTTCCCAGCTTTACCTGATGGCAACTGAAGATGAGGGTTGCGCTCGTTGATGGACTTAACCTAACATCTCACGACACGAGCTGACGACAGCCATGCAGCACCTGTGTTGGCTCCAGCCGAACTGAAGGGTCACATCTCTGTAACCCACAAGCCACATGTCAAAAGTTGGTAAGGTTCTTCGCGTAGCGTCGAATTAAACCACATACTCCACCGCTTGTGCGGGCCCCCGTCAATTCCTTTGAGTTTCAACCTTGCGGCCGTACTTCCCAGGCGGAATGCTTCATGCGTTAGCTGCGGCACTGAGGGCTATCCCCCAACGCCTAGCATTCATCGTTTAGGGCGTGGACTACCAGGGTATCTAATCCTGTTTGCTCCCCACGCTTTCGCGCCTTAGCGTCAGTACCGGTCCAGTAAGCCGCCTTCGCCACTGGTGTTCTTCCGAATATCTACGAATTTCACCTCTACACTCGGAATTCCGCTTACCTCTCCCGGACTCGAGCACACCAGTCTCAAGCGCAATTCCCGGGTTGAGCCCGGGGCTTTCACGCCTGACTTGATGCGCCGCCTACGCGCCCTTTACGCCCAGTAATTCCGAACAACGCTTGCCCCCTTCGTATTACCGCGGCTGCTGGCACGAAGTTAGCCGGGGCTTCTTTTACGGGTACCGTCATTATCGTCCCCGTCGAAAGAGCTTTACAACCCGAAGGCCTTCATCACTCACGCGGCATTGCTGGATCAGGCTTTCGCCCATTGTCCAATATTCCCCACTGCTGCCTCCCGTAGGAGTCTGGGCCGTGTCTCAGTCCCAGTGTGGCTGATCGTCCTCTCAGACCAGCTACGGATCGTCGCCTTGGTAGGCCGTTACCCTACCAACTAGCTAATCCGACGCGGGCCCATCCCATGGCGATAAATCTTTCCCCTCTCGGGAATATACGGTATTAGCGACAGTTTCCCGTCGTTATTCCGTACCATAGGGCAGGTTCCCACGCGTTACTCACCCGTGCGCCACTAGGGTATTGCTACCCTCGTTCGACTTGCATGTGTTAGGCATGCCGCCAGCGTTCGTTCTGAGCCAGGATCAAACTCTCAGGTTTGATTTCGGAGCCTGGCTCGAGGAAAGACCTTGCGATCTTTCCCTGATTTGCTCCGTATCTTTGAATTAACGCGGGCTGATTTTTTTTGCGTACAAGGCATCATATCTTGCGAGAGATGCCCAGACAAAACCAGCCAACGTTTGAACGCCGTCCGCCGTCTGCGCATCCCTTCTCGCGATGATCCACGATGTCAAAGAGCAAACCCCTAGATGCACACAACAGCCGAAAATTCTTCCTGTCCGGCCTAGATCGCCGGATCGGCGTATCACTTGCATTCGGGGTTGCCAGCGGAGCCAGAGGCTTGCTGACGGATCGGAAGTTAGCATCGTGCCCACACCCTGTCCAGAAAAAAATTGAGGTCATTTACTTTTTTTTAATTTTTTTTCGGATATGCCTGGAAACCTAGACGGAGCTTGAATTTTTGAGCCTATGAGATAGGTGTTTTACAGACGCAGGCATGCCCGCCTGTGGATAAAACAGGGTTGCAGAGGTCGTCCGAGGGATCATGCGCACGTATTTAGGCAAATTTTTGGCCAATCTGCCTTCGCCCGTTAGCGATGTGGATGTGGACATACGCCCAAAAACGCAAAAGCCTTCTATGTTCAACGTATTGTTATTAAATGATGATTACACACCTATGGATTTCGTGGTGCATGTTTTGGAGCAGTTCTTCGCCAAATCGCATGAGGAGGCATTGCACATCATGATGCATGTGCATCGACGTGGCGTAGGCCTATGCGGCGTGTACAGTTATGAGATCGCCGAAACCAAGGTGGCGCAGGTGATGAGCTTCTCCCATCGACATCAGCACCCCTTGCAATGCACCATGGAGAAGGCATGAAAGCGCCGGCTTTGACTGATCGTGGCATAGCTGCGGCCTTGCATGCATATGCGAAGGAGGACAGCCCATGCTGACCCGGCATCTAGAAGAATCCTTGCATCGCGCCTTGGCGCATGCCCAATCGCGGCGACATGAATTCGTCACGCTTGAACATATGCTGCTGGCGTTGATCGAAGATGCCGACGCAGTCGCCGTCATCCGTGGCTGCAATGTGGAGGTTGGACGCTTACGTCAAGATATCGAGACCTATCTTGAGAACGGCCTGGGCAGTCTGTTGGGATTATCGTCCAGCGAAGCTCAGCCGACGGCAGCGTTTCAGCGAGTCCTACAACGCGCGGCCTTGCATGTCCAATCCACCGGACGGCGGCAAGAAGTCAGCGGTGCCCATGTTTTGGTGGCCATGTTCTCGGAGCATGAAAGCTACGCCGTATATTTCCTGCACAGCCAGGGCATGACGCGGCTGGATGCCGTGAACTATCTCTCGCACGGCATTATGAAGGCTCCGCCGTCCAACCCTGCGCCGGAAACGCCCACCCGGGCCAGTGACGAATCCGCGCCGCCCAGTCCTGGCGGGATCAGCGGTGCCGATGAAGACGCCACGACCGAACATGTCATCAAGCAAGGCCGCGACGCGCTGGCCGCCTATTGTATCAATCTGAACCAAAAGGCGCGCGACGGTCGCATTGATCCGCTGATCGGCCGAGATATCGAGATTGCCCGCACTTTGCAGATCCTATGCAGAAGGTCCAAAAACAACCCGCTTTATGTCGGCGATCCGGGCGTGGGGAAAACGGCTATCGCCGAAGGACTGGCGCGACGGATCGTGGAAAAGCAAGTGCCCGAGGCTTTGCGCGAGACGACGATCTACGCCCTGGACCTGGGCGCCATGTTGGCCGGCACGCGCTATCGAGGCGATTTCGAAGAGCGGCTGAAAAACGTGCTGGGCGAGCTGAATCGCCTGAAAGACAGCGTGCTGTTCATTGACGAAATCCACACCATCATCGGCGCGGGGGCCACATCGGGGGGCAGCATGGACGCCTCGAATCTTCTGAAGCCCGCTTTGGCCGATGGCCGTTTACGCTGCATCGGATCGACCACCTACAAGGAATACCGGGCGCATTTCGAAAAAGACCGCGCCCTGGCGCGGCGTTTTCAAAAGATCGACGTGGCCGAGCCATCGCATGACGATGCCGTGCGGATTCTGTCCGGCGTCAAGGGCGGCTATGAACGCCATCACGGCGTGCGCTATACAAGCGAGGCCGTGCGCGCGGCAGTCACTCTGTCGGCGCGACATTTGAATGATCGGCGTTTGCCGGACAAGGCCATCGACGTTCTGGACGAGGCCGGAGCCAGACAGCATCTGAGCACCGAAAACCGTCGCCGCCGCGTCATCGGCGCGCGCGAAGTCGAGGAAGTGATCGCCCAGATGGCGCGCATGCCCGTCAAGCGTCTGACGCAAGATGATCGTAGCGCCTTGATGAACCTGGAGGGTGAGATTAAATCGGCCATCTATGGCCAGGACAATGCCATCGACTCGCTGGTCTGCGCCGTCAAGCTGGCGCGCGCGGGTTTGCGCGATCCCAATAAGCCCACGGGCTGCTATCTGTTCTCGGGCCCCACCGGCGTGGGCAAGACCGAGGTCGCGCGGCAATTGTCGCATGCCCTGGGTGTCGAGCTTTTACGTTTTGACATGTCGGAATACATGGAGCGGCACAGCATCGCGCGGCTGATCGGCGCGCCGCCGGGCTATGTGGGATTCGACCAAGGCGGATTGCTGACCGATGCCGTGGACCAAAACCCGCATGCCGTGCTGCTGTTGGACGAGATCGAAAAGGCGCATACCGATATCTACAGCCTGTTGTTGCAGGTGATGGATCATGGCCGACTGACCGACCATAACGGCAAGTCGGTGGATTTTCGGCATATCGTCTTGATCATGACAACCAATGCCGGGGCGGCGGAAATGGCCAAAGCGCCCATCGGCTTTGGCCGCGATAAGCGCGAAGGCGAAGACGCCGAGGCCATCAACCGCCTCTTCACGCCCGAATTCCGCAACCGCCTGGACGCCATCATTCCCTTTGCCAGCCTTACGCCCGACACCATGGGCCGCATCGTGGACAAATTCGTGCTGGAGCTGGAAGGCCAATTGCGCGAACGCCATGTCAACATCGTCCTGACCCAGTCTGCCCGCGAATTCCTGGCGCAAAAAGGCTATGATCCCGTATTCGGGGCAAGGCCGCTGGCGCGCGCCATGCAAGAGCATCTGAAACAACCTCTGGCCGAAGAAATCCTTTTCGGACGACTGGCCAAAGGCGGCACGGTCACCGTTGATATGGCTGCCGATTCAGCCGCCGTCTCCCCTGCCCCGCGCCTTGCCTTCACCTACGCGCCCCCCGCGCCCATACCACCCACCACAACGCGCGGCGGCAAGCGCGAAAAGGTGGTGGTAGGCTAGGGGATCAGGCGGCCATCCGTGTTTTATTTATAGACTCCGCCAGCGACGGCGTATTCGCCGACTTTGATCAGATAGGAACTTTTCTCCTTGATCTCGTTTTGAATGGGATCAAGGAAGAAATAATCGACCCAAGCCGTTTCGGCTTTGGACATCGCATCCATCATTTCTTTGCCATAGGCCTTGCCTTTGACATCGCTCATATCCGCGATGGACTTACCCACCAGGGCCTGCTTGGTCCCGTGGGCCAACCGAGTCCCATCCGACAGACGGAACATGAAGATGTAAAGGTCCTTGTTGCGGAACTCCATATTCTTCGGATCGTTAAAGGCAGCCGCAGCTTTTTCAACTCCATTTTGCTTAAGGTATTCGCCGGCCTTGGTGACCATGGCCACCGCTTCTTCCTTGGTCGCGCGATCCTGGGCCTTTGCGGCAAGCGGCATCGTGCACACGCAAGCCAATAGGGCCAATCTTATCAAGTTCTTGAATAGCATCCTGCGGCTCCTTTGTTCAGTGGATGACGAAGAAAAGCCATTTACGCAAAAAATTGTTCAGGAAAGCTTAATCATCAGACTGATGGCTCGCGCACCCCATTCAATCAAAACTTATCAGGAGGAAATAAGTGAGGCAATTTGCCTGGAACTCTTGACGCCGCTGACATCGCCCAGCGCGACGACCAAAGCGGGGCTGGCGCATAGGCGTTTGGCCTGTCGGTGCACGTCATCCACCGTCACGGCCTCGATGCGGGCGATGCGTTCGGCGGGGGGGATGGGGCGGCCATGGATCAAGATTTGATTGGCCAGTTTCTCGGCGCGTGAGGACGTGCTTTCCTGGACCATCAAGATGCCCGAACGCATTTGCGCCTTGGCGCGGTCCAGTTCCTCTTGGCTGACGCCCGAGGTCATCTTGCTAAGCTCTTCGCACACCACCGGCATCAGTTCTTGAACCTTGTCGGCGGCGGTGCCCGCATAAATGCCAAACAAGCCGCCGTCTCGCAGCGACGCGCCATAAGTATGGATGCTATAGACCAGGCCGCGTTTTTCACGCACTTCCTGGAACAGACGCGACGACATGCCCCCCGCCAAGACGCTGGAATACACCGCATGCGCCTCATATTCCGGACGGCCATAGGCGACGCCCTCGAACGCCATAATCAGATGCAGCTGTTCCAATTCGCGCGATTGCATGCAATCGCCGCCGCTAAACCGCGCCGTTTCCGGCGCAGCGAAGGGCGTCTCATCCTTGGGCAAATCGCCGTAATATTTTTCGACCAAATCAAGGAATGCCTGGTGATCCACCTTACCCGCCGCCACGGCCACCATACGGCTGGGACGATAGCGCGGATCGCGATAGTCGATGAGGTCTTGACGCGACAGACGCCCCACCGTCTCGGGCGTGCCCAGAATCGGGCGGCCCACCAATTGACCGGGAAAGGCCGCTTCTTGGGCATGATCAAAGATGATCTCGTCGGGCGTATCCTGGTACTGGCCGATCTCTTGCAAGATCACGCCGCGTTCGCGCTCCAGCTCTTGCGGATCAAAGGTCGAAAAGCGGATCATATCCGCCAAGAGATCCATGGCCAGAGGCACGTCCCCCGCCAAGACCCGCGCGTGATAGGCCGTGATCTCGCGCCCGGTATAGGCGTTCAGATAGCCGCCGACATTTTCGATCTGCGCCGAGATATCAAAGGCACTGCGGCGTTGCGTTCCCTTGAACAGCATATGTTCCAGAAAATGCGCCACGCCGTTCGCGCCTTCCGGCTCGTGCCGCGCACCCACGCCGATCCATACCCCCAGCGCCGCCGAGTCGATCCCGGGCATCGTGTCGGTGGCAACGGTCAGGCCGTTGGCCAGACGGGAGACGCGGACCGTATCTTCCATCAATTCATATCCTTAAAGTCTTGGGACGCGCGCGACGCATCCAGGTAACGACCATCAGGCGCGTCACGGTGATTGCCGTGAACATCGAGATGATGGTGCCCAACGACAAAGTGACCGCAAAGCCCTTGATCGGTCCGCCGCCAAAGCCGAACAAGATGCCCGCCGCGATCAAGGTGGTCATATTGGCATCCACGATGGCCGATAACGCATTACGAAAGCCGGTATCGACCGCCGAGATGGGCGAACGCCCCAGGCGCAATTCCTCGCGGATGCGTTCGAAGATCAGCACATTGGCGTCCACCGCCGTGCCGATGGTCAACACGATGCCCGCGATGCCCGGCAAAGTCAGAGTCGATCCCAGCACCGACAGCGCCGCGAACAGCAAAGCGATGTTGAACACCAGGGCCAAGCAGGCGAACAGCCCGAACATGCCATAAATGACAAGGATCAACACCACGATCGCCGCCGCGCCAGCCAAAGCTGAAAACGCGCCCGCGCGAATGGAGTCCGCGCCGAGGCCCGGTCCCACGGTCCGTTCTTCCAACACGGTCAGCGGAGCTGGCAAGGCCCCCGCGCGCAGCAGTAAGGCCAAGTCGCTGGCCGATTGCGAGGTGAAGTGGCCAGAGATGATCCCCGATCCGCCCAGGATCGGTTCACGGATCACGGGCGCGCTGATGACCTTATTGTCCATGACAATGGCAAAAGGCCGTCCCACGTTCTTGGTCGTCGCATCGGCGAATTTGCGTGCGCCGTCCGAGTCGAAACGGAACGTCACCACCGGTTCCGACACGCTCAGGGAAGAATCCTGGAAGCTGACTTGCGCATCCAGCAAATTCCCGCCGCCCAGCAAGGGGCGACGACCGACCACCAATACCTGTTCGGGATTCTCGGCCGAGTGTACGACCATGAAGCCCTGCGGTGCGCGCCCCGCGCGGGCGGCGGCAGGATCGGCGCTTTCATTGACCATATGAAAAGTCAATTTCGCGGTCTGGCCCAGCAAACGCTTGATACGGTCCGGATCGCTGACGCCGGGCAACTGCACCACGATGCGGTCGCTGCCCTGGCGCTGGATGGACGGCTCGCGTGTGCCGGTGGCGTCGATGCGCTTGCCGACGATACCGATGGCCTGATCCAAAATCTGACGCCGCAAATTGTTGGTATAAACCTCGTTGGGTTTCAGCGTCACCGTGCCGCCCTCGGTGGAAAGCACCATATCGCGGTCGATCTGCCGCAACACATCGGCAATCTCGGCGGCCGATGTGCCCGTTGCGGGCACCACGCGCAAAGCGCCGTCTTGCATGCCAAGGTCGCTATAGCCCAGATTCTTGGATCGCAGCTTATTACGTGCTTCGTCCACCAAGCCTTCCAAACGCTCTTCGATGGCCTTGTCCGCTTCGACCTGCAGCAACAGATGCGATCCACCTTGTAGGTCAAGGCCCAAATTCACGGCATTAACGGGCATCCACGCGGGCAGATGAGTCTCCAGCCAATGGCGCGTGGGGGATGGCAACATGTTGGGCAGGGCATAGATCACCCCCAACAGACACACCGTCACGATGACCGTGATTTGCCAGCGCGTAAAATGAACCATGATCGTGCTTCCTTGCGTGATTCGAATAAGACTGGACGACGCTTCGTAAGCTACGAAGCCTTCTTATCGCCCTCATCCTCGGTCTTGGTGTCGTCGTGAGCCTTAGCCGGTTCCGTCTTGGCCCGAATCTCGGAAATGGCGCTACGCAGCACCCGCACCCGGACTCCTTCGGCCAGTTCTACCGTGACTTCCTCGTTGTCGCCGCTGAGGCGAACCACCGAGCCGATCAAGCCGCCGCTGGTGACCACACGATCGCCCCGGCGCAATGCATCCAGCATGGACTGATGATCCTTGGCCCGTTTCTGCTGGGGGCGGATCAGGATGAAATAGAACAACAGCAAGATCAGCAGCAAAGGCATGAAGGACATCAGCTTATCCCCCCCGCCCATCGGCTGCGGCGCACCGGCGGGGATGACCGTCTCGGTACCAACATGACTCTCTGTCTGCGCCCAGGCGGGTGACACCCACATATAGATTCTCCCTTGGATTAGATCTTTGATTCCCTGGCCCGCACTGTAGGGCGTGGCGCGTATCGGCGCAAGCGTCAGGCTGCAGGCGCTCTTTGCCACCAATCAGTCCATATTCGAACGAAAAATCAATCCCGTATAGCATTGTCGCTAAGTGCGAACTGGATGCCGCTTACAAAGGCTGATGAAACAGCGCCAACCGCTGTTGTTTAGAAATAAGGTCTATGATCAATCATAGTCACGAATGACGGATGATGGTTGTCCCAGTTGCCTAACCTCGCGAATGCAGAGGATGAGAAAAAGACGATGATCTTTAAAGATATTTCTAAAGAAACCTGATGGCTTTGTGTGACATATTCACAACTTCATCCACAGATTTATCCACATATCCAAAAAACGCCTTAACATCTCTTAACCAATTTGTCAGTCTGCCTGCGCAAGCGGTCGTTAAGACCTTTCGCAAAGGAGCATTAGCAATCATGACACCACGTCAAGACAATATGCTGATCCTGCCAGAGCTGACTGATCGTTTTTTTACGAAAGGCCCTGTTCGCCTTTTTGCCGCGCGCCCTTGTCCTTGGCGATGGATGGCTGTGTGCAGTCAACCGGCTACCGGCATCCTGGTTCAAGAATGCACGGGATGGGCGGATGACGATCTTGGCATGTCGTTGGGCAAGGCTGCCTACGATGCCAGAGCCATGATACGCGCGGCCTCATAAGCAATAAATCTGTTATCAGGAAAGTTTGGCGGAATGACTCCCCCGATTTGGTCCGTGGCGTTATAGTTGCCTTCGGTTCTTTAGGCTGGCACAGCGAGGGATGCCATGACCAACTCTTGTTCCTCTTTACCCGAGGCGCTGTCGTTTGACGATGTCTTGCTGGTGCCTGAGGCCTCGGGCGTTCTGCCATCAGATGTCGATCTGGCATGCCACCTGACCCGAGACATGACCATGCATATGCCGATTCTGTCGGCGGCTATGGACACGGTGACCGAAAGCCCCATGGGTATCGCCATGGCGCAAGAGGGCGGTCTGGGCATCATCCACCGCAACATGCCGCCTGTGGTCCAGGCCCGCGAAGTCCAGCGCGTCAAACGGTTCGAGTCGGGCATCGTCTATGCGCCCATCACCATCGCCCCGCAAGCGACCTTGCATGAGGCGCTAGCCCTGATGCATGACCACCGCATTTCGGGCATTCCTGTCGTTGAAGGGCAGACCGCCGACCAGCCAGGGCGATTGGTAGGAATCCTGACCAATCGTGACGTACGTTTTGCTACAGATACATTGCAGCGCGTCGCTGATCTGATGACGCATAAGAACTTGGTGACGGTATCCGAAAACGTGACCCGCGACGAGGCCATGCATCTGTTTCACAACCATCGCATCGAAAAGCTGCCGGTGGTTGACGCCCAGGGTCGCTGTGTCGGACTGCTGACCGTGAAGGATTTTGAAAAGGCGCAACTGCACCCGCATTCCAGCAAAGACTCCAAGGGACGCCTGCGCGCAGGCGCGGCGGTGGGCACGGGGCCGGCGGAATTGGATCGCGCCCGCGAGCTGATCGCGGCCGAAGTCGATGTACTGATCGTGGACACCGCTCATGGCCATTCGGCGCGGGTGATCGAGCAGGTCCGCTTATTGAAAAAACTGTCTTCCAACATATCGGTGATCGCCGGAAATATCGCCACCGCCAAGGCCGCTCTGGCCTTGATTGATGCCGGGGCAGATGCCGTGAAGGTCGGGATCGGCCCGGGATCCATCTGCACAACACGCATCGTGGCTGGGGTGGGCGTGCCGCAATTCACCGCCGTGCAACAAGTGGCATCCGCCTGCAAACCGCATCATGTGCCGGTGATCGCCGATGGCGGGATCAAGTATTCGGGCGATATCGCCAAGGCCCTGGCAGCGGGCGCGCAATGCGTGATGATCGGCTCGCTTCTGGCCGGGACCGACGAGTCGCCGGGCGATGTAGTGCTGTATCAAGGCCGTTCATATAAGAGCTATCGCGGCATGGGCAGTTTGGGAGCCATGTCCAGCGGTTCTGCGGAACGCTATTTCCAGAAGAACGGCACCGACCCCAGCCAACTTATTCCCGAGGGCATCGAAGGCCGCACACCCTATCGCGGTTCCGTGATTCAGGTCTTGCACCAGTTAAAGGGCGGGGTGCGCGCCGCCATGGGATATCTGGGCGCGGCGAATATCCCCCGGATGCAAGAAAACGCGCAATTCGTGCGCATCACCTCGGCAGGCTTGCGCGAAAGCCATGTGCATGACGTGGAGATCACCGCCGAACCACCTAATTACCGGCAACATCCCTAACCTCTTTGGAATTGATTTCCCATGCCCCACACAAAGAATGATCCGACGACAGGCATCCACAAGATCACCGTGACCGGCGAGCTGGGCAGCGGAAAGAGCGCGGTATCGCGTCTGCTGACGCAGCGCTGGAAATGGCCTTACCACTCGGGCGGGGACATCTATCGGCAAATCGCGGCGCGGCGCGGCGTTTCGGCGGTCGAGCTTTCAAGCATCGCCCAGACCGATCCCAGCGTGGATGAGGAAATCGACGATCTCATCCGCAGTCTGGGCGAGGAATCGCGGTCGATGATCGTCGACTCGCGCACCGCATGGCACTTTATCCCCGGATCGTTCAAGCTACGACTAGAGGTGGATGCCGAACTGGCCGCCCATCGCGTGCTGAAGGACGACACCCGCGCCAGCGAATCCTATGATGATTATCACGCGGCGGCCCAAGCCTTACAGATACGCTATGCCAGCGAAGTCGCGCGTTACACGCGGGCCTATGGGATTGATGTCACCGACGACAACAACTTTGATCTGATCGTCGATACCACCCGCGCCACGCCCGAAGATGCCGCCCAAACCATTATTCGTTGCGCCGAGTCGTTATGGGCCGGTCGCGCTTTGCCACGGCGTTGGATTCCCACCAAGGCGGCATATCCCCTGGGGACTTTAGAGCGCCTAAGCGGTGAACAGTTTGATCATATCCGCCAAGCCATTCAATTGCGCGGCTATGACCCGCTTTGGCAAGTCAATGTGCTGCGTCTGGGCGGCAAGCTGTATCTGGTGGATGGGCATCGGCATCTCAGCGCCGCTTTGTTGGCGGGCGTGGCGATGGTGCCGTGCATCCTGATTCAGCCGCAGCGGCCCTTAGAAATCAACGATCCCACCGTTGCGGATATGCGCGAAAGGCTTTCCATGGCCTCTTTGAAGGAATGGGAAGACCGGCACGGCTTTAAGTTCGGCGTCTATCCGCCTTTCCTGACATGACCGATCTGGCCGCCGCGCAAAGCCTGCACCAACAAGGCCGCTGGGACGAGGCGGCCAAGGCCTATGCCGACCTTGCCCGTAACGGAGAGACTCGCGCTTGGTATCTTTTGGCTCTTCTTGGCATGCAGCGCGGCGACTCGGTGAGCGCTTTACAGGCATTGGAGTCGTATCTGAAAGCGCATCCAGGTGATGCGCGAGCCCTGCATCTCCAAGGACTGGCGCTGCAATCCCAAGCGCATCATCGGCAGGCGGCGGAATCCTTGCAGGCGGCCTTGCTGGATCGGCCCCAAGACGCCCTGTTGGCCAATGCCTTGGCGGTGAGTTTGATGGCGCAGAATCTTTACGAGCGTGCCGCGAATATCCTTGAACCCGCTCTATCCGCACAGCCCGACTGCCAGCCAGCCTTGGGCAATTGGGCCGAATGTCTGCGCCGCCTGTATCGCCTGGATGAATCCGAAGCCGCCGCTCGGCGGTTATTGGCGCTATCGTCGGGCGAGCCGGAAGCGATGAACGCTTTAGCTCTTGTGCTGCGCGATCAGGGCACATGGGATGAGGCCGAGACTCTGTTGCGTGGCGCGATCAAGCGCCGTCCCGATATGGTAGAGGCGCATGCCAATCTTGGTGCCGTGCTGATGGATCGGCGGGATATCAAAGGCGCGGAGTCCGCCTATCGTCAGGCACTGACTCTGAACCCCCATTCCGAAGACATACGCTGTGATCTGGGCATGAACCTGTTGCAGCAACGACGTTTCGAGGAAGGCTGGGAGCTGTATGAATCGCGTCTAAAGGGTGCACGCGCGCACACGGATATCGCGCGTCTGCCCGGCATCCCCCTATGGCGACCGGGAGAATCGGCGCAAGATTGCCGCCTTGTCGTCTATGCCGAGCAAGGTTTTGGCGACACGCTGCAATTCATGCGGTTATTGCCCGAACTGACAAGGCGTGGCGCAAGCGTTCATTTGCGCGTTCCCCCGGCCCTGCATCGCCTATTGGCCTATAATCTTGAGCCTTTGGGAATCGAGGTCACGGACACCGCCGCGCCGCCGCCCAAGGCCGACCGTCAGATTCCCATGCAATCATTGCCGCTATGCCTGGGGATGATCGATCCTTATTCCTGGCCGGGGCCGCCTTATCTCAAGGCCCCGACGCCATATAGGTATGAAGGCAATCTTCCCACCGTGGGATTGGCTTTTTCCGCCTCGCCCAAACCCGTCAACCCTGCCATGTTACGTCGCATGCCCGCTTCGGCTCTACGCGGCATCTTGGCCGTGCCGGGCATTCGTTTCGTCAGTCTGCAGCGCGGAGAGGCCGAATCCATGTTGGACGGTCTGCCCATTGACAGGCGCGTGGAATCGGCACGCGACTTTGCCGATACCGCCAACATAACGGCAGGTCTCGATCTTGTGCTAAGCGTCGATACCGTGGCGGCGCATCTAGCTGGCGCGTTGGGTCGCCCCTTGTGGCTGATGGCCAATTACGCGCTGGACTGGCGGTGGAGCATGGCCGGTGACGGTCCTTGTCCGTGGTACCCGCAGCGACGCAGTTTCCACTGCCCGTCTCCTGACGGCTGGGACAAACTGGCCAAGGACGTGGCCGCAGCGTTAATCCAATGGCGCGACGATCAAACGACGGATTCCTGATCCTTCTCCGGTTCCTGGTGAATATGGATCTCGGCCCCTGGCATTATCTGCTCTAAACGCAATTCGATGGCATCGGCGATGTCATGCGCCTCATTTAAGGTCAACGAGCCTTTCAGGCTGACTGTCAATTCAATGAACGGCTTGTGTCCGTCACTGCGCGTACGCAAACTGCGCACAGACTGTACGCACGGATCGCTCGCAGCGATCTCACGAATGCGGCTTCGTTCCTTATCGGACAATTCGCTATCCATCAGTATGGCGAACGCGTGACGTAACACGCGCACCGCCGCGACTACCAAGATTCCTGCAATACCCATAGCAAACAATGGGTCCCAAAAATCCTGGCCCGTCAGATGTCCCAAACCAATGGCCGCGATGACCGCAAAGTTCAAGGCTATATCGCCTGAATAATGCAACGAGTCGGCTGTCACGGCTGGCGAGTGCGTATGGCGAATGACATATTTTTGCAAGATCACCAGGGCCAAACTCACGACAATGGCGACCGCAGCGATACCGATGCCAACAAAAGGTTCCTGCACAGGCGTTGGCGTGAACAGATGCTCGACGGCCTCGACGGTCAACATGCCCGCCGAGCCAATGATCAATCCACCTTGCAACAAAGCGCTTATGGACTCGGCCTTGCCGTGTCCATAGCCATGATCGTGATCGGCAGGACGCGCCGCCGTGATGACGCCCAACATCGCCATGGCGCTGGCCAACAGATCAAGCCCCGAGTCGATCAATGTCGCTAGCAACGCCGTTGATCCGGTCAGGATCACGCCCAGCCATTTTAAGCCCAGCAAAAGAATAGCGACGGCCAAACTGGCACGCACCGCCATCAGGCGCAATTTCTTAGCGGAGGAATGATTCGGATTCACATTCCATGCATGCCTGACAATACTCGGCTTCTCAAGTAAAAAAACTGGCGCGATCTGGCTGATGTCGGCGTAAGAACTCGGATAGGAATCTCGCACAAACCCATTCGAACCCACGGCATATCAGGCTTACCCTTGATACTTTTGGTGTCATCGGTGCGATTGCCTCCACAGGCACGCATATCTTTCGAAGCCCTGGCATCCCTCAGACCGAGGGGAAGATTTTCCATACGACGTTTCATCCTCTGGCATCCGGAAAACCTCCATGATAATGATCATGTGTCAATGAGATGGTGATTATTGGTTCCCCCTCACGCCTCATAATCAGGGAAAGCGCATCATGCCTACCGAGCCCGAATTCTTTCGTCTGCGCCTGTTGCCGCCTTATGTGTTTGCCGAAGTCAACGCCATGAAAGCCAAGGCCCGCGCGGCGGGCGAGGACGTTATTGATCTGGGGATGGGCAATCCCGACCAACCGCCCGCCAAGCATATCATCGACAAGCTGATCGAAAGCGCGCGCAACCCGCGTGCCCACCGTTATTCGATGTCCAAGGGCGTGCCCGGTCTGCGCAAAGCAGTCGCTGCCTATTATAAAAAGCGCTTTGGCGTGGCGCTGGATATGGAAAACGAGATTTGCGTCACTTTGGGATCGAAAGAGGGGCTTGCCAATCTGGCGCAGGCCATCACCAGCCCGGGCGATGTGATCTTGACGCCCAATCCCAGTTATCCCATTCACCCTTTCGGCTTTCTATTGGCAGGAGCCGCGTTGCGTTCGATGCCCGTGGGGCCGCAACCGGATATCGGCTCGTTCATGGATCACCTGGAACGCGCCTGGCGCTATAGCGTGCCGCAACCCAAGGCCTTGATCTTGAATTATCCCGCCAACCCCACGGCCCAAGTCGTGGATTTGGATTTCTATCGTCCCATCGTGCGTTTCTGCCTGGAAAAAGGCATCTATATCATCTCGGACTTGGCCTATTCGGAAATTTACTTTGATGGGATCAAGCCACCTTCGGTGCTGGAGATACCCGAAGCCAAAGAGATCGCCGTCGAATTCACATCGATGAGCAAGACCTATAACATGCCCGGCTGGCGTCTGGGCTTTGCCTGTGGCAGCAAAAAACTGATCGGCGCGCTGGCGCGCATCAAGTCTTATGTGGATTACGGCGCGTTCACGCCGCTTCAGGTCGCGGCCACGGCGGCCCTGAACGGGCCGCAGGATTGCGTCGAGGACATGCGGCAAATGT
The DNA here is from genome assembly GCA_016699305.1 of Alphaproteobacteria bacterium. Lineage (NCBI taxonomy): Bacteria > Pseudomonadati > Pseudomonadota > Alphaproteobacteria > Alphaproteobacteria bacterium. The sequence goes on along the minus strand of CP064970.1, from coordinate 1,741,804 downwards.
ACAAAGCGCGACGCGATGTGCTGATTAACGGCCTTGCCGCCGCCGGATGGGACGTCCCCTCACCTTCTGCCAGCATGTTCGCCTGGGCCCCCATTCCGCCGCAATACGCCCATCTGGGATCACTGGAATTCTCCAAGCTTTTGCTGAAAGAGGCTCAATTGGCCGTCGCGCCGGGCGTGGGTTTTGGCGAATTCGGCGACGATTATGTGCGCTTGGCCTTGGTCGAAAACCGCCAACGCCTCCGTCAAGCCTGCCGGAACGTCAAAACCTTTTTAGGTAAGGCCCCGGGCCGCTCCCCACGCCGTGGCATTTCAAAGAGATAAGGGGGTATGCATGGACCAAGATGAACACAACAATTTCCATTTCAAGGTTATAAGATAGACTGTTCACTGGTTAACCCTCCGAACTTATCGGTGACGATGTGTCTTATTCTTCGATAGCATTGCAGGTTTATGACGGCGGGACTGAGAGCGACTCGAGGCTACGCAGCCCCTGGCTTCTGATGCGCCGCGCGCAATGGTCTTATCAATTTCTCCAGAGACATCGTGATACGCCGCATCTGAAGCATGTAAGCCTGATGCATACGGTTGTCACGGTGAACCAGGCCGCTATCGCTTTTCAAGAAATGGGGCACAAGGATTTCTATTCGGAAATGCTGGATCCCCGCATGATGCCAAACACGCCAGTGGGACGTCGTCAGGACAAGCGCCGACAGATCGACGAGAATATGTACGTTCTCATGCGCATGGCAGACCTCAACAAAACTAACGAAATGCGCATGGTCCAAGATTTTAGCGAATCTCACCAGATGCTATACAAAGTGTGGCTAGGGTTGGCCTGTGGATCGCCTTCCATACCGCCCACTCTGTTTGCGCTGGCTATGGCATCATCGCATTTGATGGCGTTTTCCGATGGTCGCGTAGATAGCCGCACCGCGCGTATCTTAGAAAGCTATGCCTCCCGCGCGGAAACTCTGGGGTTGACCTATACCTTCTGTTCTCACGTCACGTCAAAGATTGCCGCCCCAAATCCGACACAGCCACCTGCTCCCCAGCGTCCCGACCCCGCAGCCAAAACAGGCAGCGTTCATTATCTGGATCATCGCTATACACCGAAAGCGTAAGAGATCAATTGAAGCTGGCCAGCAGCTTGTCGATCTCGTCTTGGCTGATGGCATCCGAAGGCAGTTGCGGGCCTTCCATGAGATGTTGATCGGGATCGACTTGAGGGGATCCTATCTCGGCAGGCGTCGATTCCGTGGCCATCTCGCTCATGCCTTCCAGCTCGCCGCCGAAAATCTCCAATAAGCCTTCGACGCGTTCTTCGATATGCTTGAGGATCTTGACGACTTTGTTGATGCGCTGCGTGTCCACTTCTTGCGAGGTGCATGCCTCGTAAATCCCACCCATAATGCCTTGCATTTTGGCCGCTACGGATTCAGGAATCTCGGGAGCCAGGGCGGATAAGGCGTTGCAGCCGTCAATGACCATATTGGTCGTGCGCTCCAGCGATTGAACCGTGGCGTCCAACTGATCGGTCGCATTAGGAATCTCTTCGCGCTTGAGAGTGGTCGGCCGCACGCTGGCAAGGTCGTGCTTGGCGTTTTGGATATAGCGCGCCAAGGACACCAGCTGCGCGTATAACTTAAGATCCGATGTCTTGATCTCGCGGCTGCGCTCTCCTCCGTGCACGACTTCGGTAATGATCCGTGCCACGCGCTCATGCGAGGGCAATTTTGGTCCAGCGGACTTCCCACCTTGCGCCAAATCGGCACCATTACCGAGTTCGGTTGCGTTGATCGTCATTCCTCATCTCCTCGGAAGGGGGAAAACCTAGAATTCACCCAATACGGCGGTGATCTTCTGCTTAAGGGTGTCCACGGTGAAGGGCTTGACGATATAGTTGTTCACGCCAGCCTGTTTGGCGGCGACAACGTTCTCCGTCTTACCTTCGGCCGTGACCATGATGAAGGGTATGGTCTTAAGCTTCTCGTCGGCGCGGACTTCTTTTAGCAACTGCAAGCCGCTGACAGGTTCCATATTCCAGTCCGAGATGACCAGGCCGTAATCCTGCTCACGCAGCAGACGCAAAGCCTGTCCACCATCCGCAGCATCAGTGATGTTGCGAAAGCCCAGTTGGCGCATCAGATCGCCCAAGATGCGCAAGATCATCTTAGAGTCGTCCACCAACATCACATTCATGCTCAGGTTAATCGACATGGCACTTCATCCCTTAGAGTTTTCATCGTCTAAACAACCACACCAGAGTTGAAAATTCGTTTACATGCTGCCTTTAACACCCGACGACACGCTGTTATTTTTAAAAACCGCGAAAATAAACTATTGGAGAATCGACATGAGCAAGGGGTGAGCTGATCTCCTGGAATCACCAACAATATCGAGCCGCTCCAGCGCATGCCAGAAACAGTGACGAGAACAAGTTATCTTCGCCTGTCTTTTAATGCGATGCCGGGTTCTGGCTTTCAACAGGCGGGCGCTGGGGTGATTGGGGCGCGCTGCCTCTTTGTCGCAACAAGACGATGCTGATGCGGCGGTTCGACGGATCTTTGGAGTCTTGCGGCTTTAAAGGCTCGCGGTCGGCCATGCCCACGATCTTGGCCAGGCGTTCAGGGGCGACCCCGGCGGCTTCCAATTCGCGGCGACTGCTATTGGCGCGTTCGGTGGACAGGTCCCAATTGTTGCGACCGCTGGCGCTGCTAAAGGGCAGGCTGTCGGTGTGGCCGCTGACGCTGACATGGTTGGGTAGGCGGCCGATGATCTGGCCGATCAAGCGCAGCAATTGGCGGCTTTGCGGATGCGGCTCGGCGCTGCCCAGGGCAAACATGGAATAACGGTCCCGATCCACGATTTGAATCCGCAGTCCCTCGGGCGTGCGGTCGATCAGCAGATTATTGGCCAGATCGCGCAGCTCGGGGCTTTTCTGGATGGTCTGCTCGATGGCCTCCACCGTCTGGCGGAAACGCTGTTCCTCGGCCGTCTCGCCTTGCTTACCTTCCTCTTGAACGTCTTTGCCTTCTTTCTGGTTGGCTTTGCTGGGGGCTTCCTCGGAGTCTTTGGCGCGACCACTGCCTTTTTGTTCGTCCTCGCCCGCGATGTCCTGCTTGGGCGGTGCCGGGCGCACTTCGTTGTTATTGGGGCGCGAGCCGCTGGAAATGCGCGCATCGTCGGCATCGACCGACAAACCGCCGAACGTGCCGCCCGCGCCGGATTTGGTGGAAGTGACCGAGGCCGGCGCGAAGTAATCGGCGATGCCGCGCAGCTGTTCGCGCGTGGAGGTATTCAACAACCACAACATCAAGAAGAACGCCATCATGGCGGTCACGAAGTCGGCATAGGCGACTTTCCATGCGCCGCCGTGATGGCCAGCGGCCTGCTTACGCCCCTTGCGCCGGATGATGATGACCGGCTGGGCAGGCGGCGAGCTGGGCGGGGGCATCGGTCAGAACCCCTTTAAGCCACGGAGGGCAAGGCGTTGACGGCTTCTTCCACCTCGTAGAAGGTCGGGCGCAGATGCGGCTCCAGCGCCTTGCGGGCGTATTCGACCGATATGGCCGGGGCGCATCCGCTTAGATGCGCCAGCAAGCCGACTTTGAGGCATAGGTAATAGCGCGCCTCGGAATCCGCCACGCCCTTGAGCGCATTGGCCAACGGTCCGATATAGCCATAGGACAAGAACACGCCCAAGAACGTACCGACCAAGGCGCCGCCGATCAATCGGCCCAACACTTCGGGCGGCTCGGTAATCGCGCCCATGGTTTTGATAACGCCCAACACGGCGGCGACGATGCCAAGGGCCGGAATACCGTCGGACATGGTTTGAAAGGCGTGGGACAGAGCCAATTCATCCTCGTGATGGACTTCCAATTCCTCGTCCATCAGGGCTTCGATCTCGTGCGGTTTATCCGCGCCCAGTGTGATCATGCGCAGATAGTCGCAAAAAAAGATGACCGCATGATGCTCTTTGACGAAATGCGGATAATTGGAAAAGATGCTGCTCTCATGCGGGTTTTCCACATGCTGTTCCAGAGCCAACATGCCTTTGGTACGGGCCAGTTTGTACACCTGGTATTGCATCGATAGCAGTTCCAGAAAATCCTGTTTTTTGTGTCGCGAGCCTTTAATGGCGATGCCGACCGCCTTCAAGGACCGCTTCAGGACATGTTTTTGGTTCGAAATAATAAAAGCGCCCAGTGCAGCGCCACCGATAATGACCAGCTCGAAAGGCTGGTTCAAAGCTGATAGCTTACCGTGCATGGCCACATAGCCGCCCAGCACGCTGGCTATAACGATAATGGCACCAAGGATGAAATTCATGACTGATCTTGCCTCGAGCTTTGCCTGGCACAGGGTTCCAGCCCGACTGTGCAGCAGTTTCCTTAATGACGGTTTAAGGCGTGGAGTGTTGATCCTCGCTATCTTCTTGATAATTCTGATACCGTTGCAATCTCGCGGTGACGAATTCCCCGCCGCTCGACACGGGCTGAGCCTTTATGGCGATCTAAAATATGCGCCGGATTTCAAGCAGTTCGACTATGTGAACCCGGACGCGCCCAAGGGGGGCGAATTGCGTCTGCCCGAGGTGGGCACCTTCGACAGCTTGAACGGCTTTATCATCAAAGGTGATCCGGCTTCGGGCTTGTCGATGCTGTACGCGACTTTGCTGGAAAAGAGCGCGGATGAACCCAGCGCGGCCTATGGCTATCTCGCCCACAACGTCGAGGTGGCACCCGATCGCAGCTTTGTGACGTTCCATCTGCGGCCTGGGGCGCGTTTCCATGATGGCGCACCCATCACCGCCCAGGATGTTATTTGGAGCTTTGAGACTCTGCGCGATAAGGGCTTGCCCGCCTGGCGCAGCTATTATCACGATGTCGCCAAGGTCGAGGCCTTGGACCCGCACACCGTGCGCTTTACCTTGGCGCATCCCGAAAACCGCGAATTGCCCTTGATCCTTGGCGAATTGCCCGTGATGCCCCGGCATTATTGGGAGAAACGCGATTTTACCGTCACGACATTGGAGCCGCCGGTGGGCAGCGGCCCCTATCGCATCCGCGCCACCATACCGGGGCGCAGCGTGATCTTTGAGCGAGTCAAAGACTGGTGGGGCGCGGATTTGCCGGTCAATCGCGGGCGGTGGAATTTCGATATCATCCGCCAGGAATATTTCCGCGATTCCACCGTCGCTCTCGAAGCCTTCTTGTCGGGGCGCTATGACCTGCGGGTCGAAAACGTGGCCAAGCAATGGGCCACCGGCTATGACGCGCCCGCCGTGACAAGCGGGGCGATCCGGCGCGTGGAGATCTATAACGCCCTGCCCGCTTCGCTGCAAGGCTTCGTCTTTAATACCCGCCGCCCGCTTTTTGCCGATCGTCGCGTGCGCGAGGCTTTGGGGCTGGCCTTTGACTTTGAATGGTCCAACCGCATTCTGGCCTATGGGCTGTATCGCCGGACCAAAGGCCTGTTTGCGAATACCGAGATGCTGGCCACGCAGCCGCCCGATGCGCGTGAGATCGCCGTTTTGGAACCCTATCGCGACCGTCTGCCGCCCGAAGTCTTCGGCCCCGCTTGGACTCCGCCCGTCACCGATGGCAGCGGATGGAACCGCGATGCGCTTAAACGCGCGCGCGATCTGTTGCACGAGGCAGGCTGGGTGGTCAAAGACGGCCGATTGGTCAACGCCGCCGATGGCCGCCCCTTTGCTTTTGAGATCATCGATCAAAGCCCGCTTTTTGGCCGCTGGATCTTGCCCTATGCGCGCAACCTGAAGCGCCTAGGGATCGAGATGAGCTTTCGCCTGATGGACAGCGCGCAATTCCAAAAACGCCTGCAAGGCTTCGACTTTGACATGGTAATCGGCATCTATCCGCCCAGCCTGTCGCCGGGGAACGAGCAGCGCGAATACTGGACCAGCGCCCGCGCGGATCAAGAAGGCAGCCGCAATATGGCAGGGGTGAAGGACCCCGTGATCGACGCGTTGGTAGAAGGTCTGACCCGCGCCCAGGACAGCCCGGGCCTTATCGCCCATTCAAGGGCGCTAAGCCGCGTCCTGGGCTGGAATTTCTATGTCATCCCACATTGGCACAGCGGATTATGGCGCGTGGCGCATTGGGACCGCTTTGGCCGCCCCGCCAACCAGGCCCCCTATGCCCTGGGAGTCGAAGACAGTTGGTGGTCCGATCCCGCCAAGGCCGCAGGCGTGGCGCAAAAGCAAAGGCGAGGGAGTTAGGCATGCTTCACAATGCTTGGAATCCGTAAACTCAATCACAGCGGCTGATGCCGCTTCATAGATCTTTGTGAGCGGTGTCAAGGTGACGCTGCGCGCGCAAAACGGCGTCTTGGTGGATATGGGCATAGCTCAGGCGTGGAAAGAGCGTGCCGACCCATGACAACAGGCCGTGCCGGTCGATCCATAGCGCATAAGCCACATAAGCGGGATCGCGCGAGAGATGGCGTTCCTCGGTCCATGCGCGCAGGACGTATAACGCCCCCACAAGCGCCAGCAACACGCTTTGACGTAGCCCTCCATCGACGCCTTGCATGGACAGGAAGGGCAAAGAGACCATCCACCAGCGCAGATTTTTGATGACATAGGCCGGGTGCTTACCCAGGCGAAAGGGACCGTTCGTGATGACGCCGCGATGGGTAAGATTCGAAAAACGCACGCCAAAAACGGAGTCGCACCATGTGTGCAGCACCATCAGAACCAAGATCAAACTGCCCCAGACGACCAATAGAGTGGGGTGGTCCTGCAGCCAAAAGGCCCATCCATCCCCGTCTCGGTAACCGAGATATTGGGTAAATGTTACCTCCAACAGGGGCGCATAGCAGGCCAAGGCGGCCAGCCAACCCAATAGTGTCTCATCGACCGAGCGGATATGCGCGTCGAATAGGCGCAAACTGGCCAGATATCCCGTGGCGACAAAAGCCAGTTCGATCGCCATACAGGCCTGGAAGATGGCCGTGAAGAAAGTGACGAAGGGATAGGACAAGAGATGCGACCACGAGAACTGAAACAGCCATATGGCCCCATGAGCCAGATCGCCGAACATCAAGGGCAGAAAATAGCCTTTGACCAGCCAGCCTAGGACATGACGGCGTAGAATCGGGCCTGAGCCGCGCTCGGGAAGGCGTCCCAGCGCCATGCGACCGATCAGCCAATAGGCGTCATAAGGGTCTTTCATGCGCCGATCGACGTCCAGGAAATAGGGCGTGACCAACACGGCAAAAACCGGCCAGAACATTTCCAGCGCCTCGAAAAAAGGCTGATACAACGGCCAGCGATAAAGCGGGAAAAGCCAATAACCAAAGGCCAGAACGGCCAGGGTCAGCGTCATGCCCAACAGTTTGCAGGCAACGCGCGGCAGGTTCATCCGACGGCGATACGCGGGCGGAGGATGCCGCCCTATCTCCATGCCGCCAAGAACGACGGTCAAAAGCAAAACGGCAACGGCGCAAGTCGCAACAGGCGGCGCGCCGATGCCGATGGCCGCTGCGGCCAGGACCAGCAGCAAGACCAAGCCGATAGGCGTGGCCCATAAACTGACGCAAGACGTAGGACGACGAATGCGGGTCGGAGCGGGCGGAGTAGAGTCGGTCATGCCCTTGCAAGGTCAGGATAAAAACGCGAATCTATTGCAGCGCAAACCATCCCATGCTGGCAACTGTTATTCTTGGCCACGATAGGTTAGAAAAGTTCATCAGAAACCATCGGTTAAGGTCGGGAAAAACAGACAGATGAGCGAATCGGAACAGTCCGCCACGCAAACCGCACCCGCCAAGATCAATCTGTTCTTGCATGTGACGGGCAAAGGCAGCGGGGAATATGCGGGTTACCATCTGCTGAACACCCTGGCGGTCTTTGCCGCCGATATGGGCGATGATGTCACCATCCGCCCTGCTTGTGGCTATTCGCTGACTCTGGACGGCCCCTATGCCCAGGCTTTGCAGCAGGAGGATCCGGACCGCAATATCGTGACCCGCGCGGCGCGGATGATGGCGGGATGTTATGGCAAGTCGTTGGATATGGCGATCCAGGTCACCAAGAATATTCCGATGCAAGCGGGATTGGGCGGCGGCTCGGCCGATGCGGCGGCCACCATGCGGGCTCTGGCGGCTTTCTGGGGCGTGCCCCGGCTTGACTCGCGCATCTTGAAAATGGCCCCCATGCTGGGGGCGGATGTACCGATGTGTCTGCACGGCCCGCTTCCCTTATATGTTAGCGGCATTGGTGAGAATGTGCGTTTCGCCGCAGACATTCCCGCGCTGCATATGGTCTTGGCGCGTCCGAATTTCGGTCTGTCCACCAAAGAGGTCTTTTCCGCCAACAGGATTTACGATTCGGCCATCAAGGCATATCCGAGCAAAGCACAGGACTTTATGGCATGGCTGGAACACGAGACAGGTAATGATCTGACGCCAGCCTCCATCTCATTAAACGCGGGATTGGACTTGGTTCTTCAGGCGCTTGGCGGGCAAAAAGGCTGTCTGTTATCGCGCATGACAGGCAGCGGCACGACCTGTTTCGGAATTTTCGAACACGGTGAATCCGCCCAATCTTCGGCGCAAGAATTGGCCAAGAGCCGTCCCGACTGGTGGGTCCGCGCCGTACACACCCATCCCTCACCCAACGGAGTATTGTAAGATATCATGATGACATTGAATGACGCGCTGGCGGGAATGGGGGCTTGTCAGGTTCAGACGGATGAGGCCGTGCTTGGCCAGGATTTCGTCGGGATCAGCATCGACAGCCGCACCGTGACGCCGGGACAGATTTTCTTTGCGGTTCGGGGCAAGAATCTGGACGGCCACGATTATGTCCCCCAAGCATTGGCGGCGGGCGCGGCCTTGGCCGTCGTCTGCGAAGCTTATGAGGATGCGGTAGAGACGCGTCTGGTGCGCGTGGCCGATCCGTTGCGCGCCTTGCATGGCTTGGCGCATTCCTTGCGCCAGATGCATAACCCGCTGACGGTCGCCATTACCGGCAGCGTGGGCAAAACGACCACGAAGAATTTCGTCGGCGAAGTCTTTTCCGCCTTGGCGCCCACGGTCTATAGCCGGAAAAGCTTTAACAACGAATTCGGCGTTCCTTTAAGCCTATGCGGGATCGAGGCGGCAACGCGCTATGCCTGCATCGAGATCGGCATCAACACCCCTGGGGAAATGTCGGCCCTGGCGCAGATGGTGGCTCCCGATATCGGCATCATCACCAATATCGGCATGGCGCATATCGAGCATTTCGGCTCGAAAGACGGAATCTTAGAAGAAAAGGCCAAATTTCTTGATGGAATCCGCCCAGGTGGCACCGCCGTCTTGAACGCCGATGACGAGAAATTGGCGTCACGACGCGCATGGCTTCAGGTGCAGGGACTCAAAACCTTGTGGTTTGGCACGTCGCCCGAGGCCGATATCCGCGCGGTATCGCGCCAGAGTGTGGGGGACGGGCAAGATATCGAGATTGCCACGTCGCCCGATGCGGCCACCATCCATGTGCATATAACACCCGGCGATCAAGGCACCATGTATGCGGCCTTGGCCTGTGTCGCGGCGGGGGTGGCGGCGGGAATCGCGCCGGACAGGATCGCCCAAATTCTTGGCCAAGTGACGGTGGAAAGCCGCATGCGAATCCGCGCCTTTGCGGGCGGGCAGATCGTGGATGACAGTTATAACGCCAGCCAAGCCTCGATGCTCAACGGCATTGAATGGGTATCCGGGATGACAGGCGCGGCGGTTTTGGTCCTTGGCGATATCGGCGAGGTCGGCACCTTTATGACCGAATCCTATCGGCAGGTTTTGGCCGCCGCCGCCGCAAAGGGCGTGCGCCAAGTTATCACCGTGGGCAGCACCGGCGCGAATTGGCAAGAGGCCGCCGCGCAGTCAGGTTTCGACCCGGAGCATCTGCGCGTCACGACGAATTGGTCCGAGGCTTTGGCCGAGCTTAAAAAATCTAATGCTTCTGGGCCGGTGAATATATTCGTCAAAGGCTCGCGATTCTCGCATCTCGAACGAGTCGCTTTGGCCCTTGAAGATCAAATCAGCACCTGTTTAAAAGTCAGATGCACAAAATACATCCACTGCTCGGCCTGTCCGGAGTTCAATGGCTCTGTTTAGGGCGTTGATATATCAAAAAAAGGGCGTCCCGAAAGACGCCCTTTTCTTGAATAACCCTAAGAGGCCTTAGCGCACATAGACATGCACTTCGGGGGTCAGGGCGTTGTTGCTGCTGGCCACGGTTTGCGAGATGCGCGCGGGGGACAGGCCCAGCTGGACCAGGGAACGGCGGACATCGTCGGCATAACGCTGTGCATCGTCATTGGAGCGAGCCACGGCCACCGGATCGCCCACGCTGGGGGACACCGCGACCAGGGTGAATTGCGCCTCAGGGCGACGGTCGAGGGCGTTGTTGATGGCACCGAACAAGGGTTGCTCGTAATCCACCTGCGGCTGATTAAAGCGGATTAAGACCAAAAGCTTGCCGATATTGGCCGCATCGACACCGGTGGCGGCACGCTCATTCGTGATGGCCACGCTGTCACCTGCGGGAGCCGTTGCCTGGGTAGGTAGGCTGGACTTTGCTGCCGTAGGTTCATCCTCGACAACCGGCTCATTCTTGGTCGACTTCTTGCTGCGCGGCGATTTGCTTGAATCCACCACCGGTGCGCGGGAAACAGGCTCCACAGGCGATGCGGCAGGGGCAGGGGCCTCAGTCGGCAGGGTCACCATCGAGGGCGAGGGCGAAGAATCCACCGTGATGGCGCGGTTGGAAAAGCTGGAGCCGATCATTTGGCCACGAGAGATCTGGAAGGCCAACGCCTGCAGATTCGCGCGTTCGGTGACCAGATAATGCGTCTGACGCTGAATGTCGGCGGTGATCTCGTCGCGCAAACGGTCCAGCACTACGATCTGACGGCTGACTTCATCGCGTAGGGCGTTGAGCTGATCGTGGTCTTCGTCCACGGCACCGCCCAAGGTCAGGGCCGCGCGGACGGATTCGACCAGGAACGAGGCCATCGAGCCATTGGTCGACACCTGATTCAGCAACGCGTTGAGGCGCGAGAGCGAGGAGTTGACCTCACCCAGGCTGGCTTCGGCCTCTTCCCATTGGCGCATCAAGATGGGGTTGCTGCGCGTGGTGCCGGCCTGCAGGCGCGCCACGATGGCGGCCACAGTGCTGTGATACTGGACGGCACCTGCCGCACCGACGCCGCGCAACGATTTGTATTCGCTGGCGCTGGTGTCCACGGCGGCCTTGAAGCGGGATACGTCGTCACGCAATTCAAAGACCCGCGCCGATACCATCGATCCCGAAGGTTGTCCGAAATCGGCCACAGGCGAGGCGATGGCAGGCAAGGGCGTGGGGGGCGGTGCGGCATTTGGCTCATCAGCCATGGCTGCAGGCGGCAAAATGCCGGCTGCAAAAGCCAGCAATCCGGTCAAAAACAGGCGACGCCAGACTGTCCGCATGGGCTTGATCCCTCATTGTTTATCTCTCGGCCCACCGAAACGGGGTCCCATAAAGGGGCCGCACCGGCAGAACCACGCTTTAGGCTGAGCACGGAATCGCACCCTGTCCTAAAACGGATCGTGCCGGAGTTTAACGCCAGCACAGCTCGGTCACAAGACGCTTAACCGCTTGCGCCCCAGTATACGGCCAGGCTTGATGGAGACAGAAAGCCTCCTGTGGCATCCAAGCAACAAATATGCCGGGATTGGTCGAAATTGTCGGGCATTTTATGGCCAAATATGCGTCCCGTCCGCGAAAGCATCGAATCATGCCACGTCCCTTGTCGTCGCATTTGACGATCTGCTGGCCTCAGCGGACATCCGTTTATCCATTTTTTATCGCATGACAGGGACATCGGGGTTTCGATTTTTTACTAGCAGTGCCTAAGAACAGGAAGCATTAATAAGAAATTAGCATTTTTGTGTGAGTTATTCTTGTGTAGCGGCGGCATAGAATCTGCCGACATCAAACCATCCAGGAGAGCGTATATGGAAAAGAATCTTAGCATTCAGATGGTTATGGCTTCCATGCCGCGTTCTGCCGTCCTTGCCTTTGGAAGACTCACGGCGCTTGTGATGCTTCTGGCTGCCTTCGCGCTGCTTCCTTTAACGGCAGGCGCTGCCGAAAACCCCAAAGTCAAGGAATCCATGCAGACATTGAAGGCGCTTACCGCCGAGCTGGGCAAGCCTAAGCTTGACGGTGAAAATTTGTTCTTTGGTGCCGCCAAGGTCAACGGCGATTTTACCGTGGTTGATGCGGTCAAGGCCAAACACGGCGGCACGGCGACCTTGTTCGCCAAAAAAGGTGATGGTTATGTGCGCGTCAGCACGAATGTGATGCGGGACGACAAGCGCGCCATCGGATCGCCGCTTGATGCTTCAGGGCCGGCCTATGCCGCGATCAAACAAGGCAACAGCTTCTATGGCATGGTCGATATCTTGGGCAAGATATATGACACGGGATACGAACCCATCAAATCAGAGACCGGAGATGTAATCGGCATCTACTATGTCGGCTATCCCATGGAATAAGCCAAGAGGATGACAAGATGATAGCCAGGGATTCGTGCCGTTCGTACATGTGATGGAGATTGCCAATGCGCTTAGATACGCTTTCTATCTCGCGAAAAATTTCCCTGGTTATGTTGGCTGTTGTGATCGGCGTCCTCTTGCTATCCGTTGTGGCCGGATACGCCGTCTCGTCCACCGTATCGACGTTCTCGGCCTTGGTCGATAATGAAATTGCCATGATGCAACATGGCAATGCGGCCAAGATCGCTCTGCTCCAGGCTCGAGGCCGCGAGAAAGACGCGCTCTATAACGACGATGCCAGTCTGGTCAAAACCATCAACGATCTTGCGGAAAAAATACAAGAAAAAGGCAAGCTGATCGGCGGACTCGCCGCGAACACGCATGCCCCCGATTTGATCGAGATCGCCGATAAATTCACAAAAAGCGCCGCCGATTACCAACACCTGTTTCGAACCGCCGTCGCAGCACCTGCCGGCCAAGCGCGGATCGTCGCCGCCCTTCCCATGCGCAAAGCCGCTATCGAGGAAGAAAAGCAACTCGACCTCTTACTGGAACAGGTCGGCCAAAGAACGCTTGAGGTGAAAGAGAATACGTTGAGCCACGCGCGCATGGCCCAAAACATCGTCGTGGCCCTCGGCCTGGCGATGGTCGTGTTGGGCGTGTCGTTTGCCGCCTTACTGACCCTGTCCATTGTTCGCCCACTGCGCCAGCTTGAAGGCAGGATGGTCAGTCTGGCCAAAGGATCATTCGCCGAGCAGGTGCCGTTCCTGACACGCGGCGATGAAATCGGATCCATGGCCAAAACCGTCCAGGTGTTCAAGGACAATGGGCTTGAAACCGAGCGGTTGCGCCAACAGCAGGAAATCGATCGCCAGAAAGCGGAACAGGACAAAAAGACGGCGCTCGATACATTGGCCAAGCACTTTGAATCGTCGGTCAAGAACGTGGTGGTCTCCATCATCGAATCCTCGGCCCAGATGCAAAAAACGGCAAACACCATGTCCGCGAACGCCCAGCAAACGAAGCAGCAGTCAAATTCCGTGGCGGAATCGTCCGAACAGGCATCCAGGAACGTGCAAAGCGTCGCTTCGGCCGCCGAGGAGCTTTCCTCGTCCATCTGCGAAGTATCGCGCCAGGTTACCCAGTCCAGGAATATTTCAAAAGATGCGGTGAGTGAAGCCGCGCGTACGGATCAGCTGGTGGCGGGGCTCGCTCAGGCGGTTGGCAAGATCGAAGAGGTCGCCGCGTTGATCAACAACATCGCGTCCCAGACGAATTTATTAGCTTTGAACGCGACGATAGAGGCCGCCCGAGCAGGCGATGCGGGAAAAGGCTTTGCCGTGGTCGCCAACGAAGTTAAGACGCTCGCGGGCCAAACAGCGCAAGCGACCGATGAGATCGGACGCCATATCGCGGCAGTCCAATCAGCCACCTCGGATGCCGTGGGCGCATTGAAGGATATTGCCGGCACCATCGGCCATATCAACGAGATCAATTCGAGCCTTGCTATGGCGGTCGAGCAGCAACAAACGGCCACCAACGAAATCGCCCGCAATGTGCAAGAGGCGTCAAACCGATCAAGGGAAGTCTCGAGCAGCATCGGCCAGGTGTCGCATACCGCCGAAGAGACAACCTCTGCCGCCGAACAGGTGTTGAAGTCGGCGGGGGCGCTATCCCAGCAAGGCGATGTCTTGCAAAACGAGATTGAGAAAACGAAGAACATGGTGAGTGTATTATCGAAGGGCTGAGATGAAGAATCTACGCACCCAGCCATCGGATCGTCATGATCGGTTTATCTGAACCGCGCTATATCGGCACAGATGGAAAAACGCTAAGCTACCTGCCGCAAGAACACTTGGGATATCGGCATGAGAATCTTATTCTTTGGCGACATATTCGGGCGCACCGCGCGCGAAGCCTTGGCCAGCGCAGTCCCCGATCTAAAAGCCAGGCTACGCCTTGATCTGGTGGTGGCCAATGCCGAGAACGCCTCGGGCGGTTCGGGCCTGACGGCGCAAAACGCGCGCGAGTTGCGCGGCGCGGGCATCAGCGTCCTTACGATGGGAAATCACGTCTGGAAACAGCGCGAGATTTTGTCCTTTATCGACGCCGACCCCTTCTTGCTGCGTCCCTTGAACTATCCCGAAGGCACGCCAGGGCGCGGCAGTTGTCTGGTCACTTTGCCTGACGGTCAGCGCATCCTGGTGGCTCAGGCCATTGGCCGCGTGACCATGGACCCGTTGGTGGACGATCCCTTCGCCGCCATGAACCGCCTGCTTGGCGCGCACCGGCTGGGACAAACGGTCCAGGCCATTTTGGTGGATATCCACGCCGAGGCCACCAGCGAAAAAATGTGCATGGGCCATTTCCTGGATGGCCGCGTCACCGCCGTCATCGGTACCCATACCCATATCCCGACGGCGGACGCCCAAATCCTGCCTGGCGGCACGGGATTCCAGACCGATGCGGGCATGTGCGGGGATTATGACAGCGCCATCGGCGTGCGTAAGGAAATCGCGCTGCACGGTTTCATTCGTAAGATTCCCGGTGAACGCTATCGACCCGCCGAAGGCCCAGCCACGTTATGCGGCGTCCTGATCGAAACGCGCACCGACGGCCTATGCGCCCGCATCGCCCCCATCCGCCTGGGCGGTCGATTGGCCCCCGCCATGCCGGATTGGTAAACGTCCCACTGGCGACCTACGAATGTCGGGTGCTGCGCTCCATCCTCTCACGTTTCTAATTTCCGTGACCACACTATCTCGCTAGAGCGAATGTAATAATCGTCTTGGCAACGAGCTGATTTTTTTCCTAGATTCGGCCACTTTCCTACCTCAAGGCCATCAAGGAGACTTTCATCATGGGTACGCAGCATCGTCATAAGCAGATTCCCGCGCTGTTGGCGTATTGGGCGGATAACGCGCGCCACGCCACGGCCTTTGCTGATGCGGAGATAAGACTGGCCCAAAACGCCACTTCTTTGGGCCAATCCCCGCTCGTCCGGCGGCGTGATACGGCCATCCTTGGCTATCAAAGCATGTTGGGCAAAGACGCCCAGAAATTTCTGCTGGCCATAGGTTTGTGCCCTCAAAACCAAAGCACGTTCCATGCTTTGGTGAGTCTGCGGATATTGGACCAGAAAGAGCGTAATGAAGCTGTAGCCTTCTCGACCGTGGCAGAACGCTTCTTGCCTAAATATACCCACGCACCAAACCGCAAAGAAATTTATGGTACTCTTACGCGTTTGGGACATAAACTTTTCTTAGATAATCATCCTGTCTGGACTCTGGTGGAACAGGGCATTTGTCCCCCCAATCAAACTGCAGAGTTGCGGCAGACGGCCCTGATTGAGAATTTCTTGTTCCAACCTTCGGATCATTATCCCCATACACAAGCCGCCGATGCGATGCTGGGTTTCGTTCTAGACGAATTGTTCCAACGGAATGTCGCAACAACGGTTCTGGCGATCCCCGCCCATTGCCGCGACGCGATTCCACCAAGCACATTGAAATGGAGTGGCGCGGATCAAAAAATTTCCACAAACTCACAAGGCCAGCCCGTGCCTTATCTCCAATGGAATCTAAGCAACCAACCGCACCGCGCCTGTCCGGCGCATTGGACGCGGCCTAAGTCTCTTAAGCCTTAGCCGATGAATGTTTAAAGCTTTCCCGGCGCGTCCTTGAAAAAGCGAAAGAACTCGCCCTCGGGGGACAGCAGCAAGGTGGTGGTGCCGGGAGTCAGCGCTTCACGATAGGCCTGCAGGCTGCGGTGGAAGGCATAGAATTGCGGGTCGCGGTTGGTGGCCTCGGCGACGATCCGCAACGCCTCGGCTTCGGCGGTGCCACGAATGACCACGGCGTCTTTTTGCGCTTGCGAGAGGATCACGGTGCGTTCGCGGTCGGCATTGGCGCGGCGTTTTTGCGCCTCCTCCTCGCCTGAGGCGCGAGTGAGGGCGGCTTCTTGCTGACGTTCGGAACGCATCCGCGCTAGAACGGCCTTGGTGGCGTCATCGGGCAGATCCGCGCGGCGGATGCGCACATCGACGATCTCAATGCCAAAACGCGAGGCCTCTTGCGTAGCCTGCTGGCGGATCGCCTCCATAATTCCGGCGCGACGTTCGGAAAGCACGTCTTCCATCTTCTGGCCGCCCAAGACGCGGCGAACGGACGAGTTGACGATGGTCCCCAATTGATTCAAAGCGCGTTCCTCGATCCCCAAGGTACGATAGAATGCCAGAGGATCGGTAATGCGCCAGCGCGCGAAGGCGTCGACGTCCAGGCGCTTTTGTTGGGCGAAAGTCACCTGTTGGCCGGATGGTGACAAGTCCAACACGCGCTTGTCCAACCAAACGACATCCTCAAGCAAGGGCATCTTCATATACAGTCCCGGCTCACGGATCACATGCTGAGCTTCGCGGAAACGCAGCACCAATACCTGATTCATCGGCCCGACGACGAACAGAGTATTGGACGCCACGAACAGCAGCGCGGCGACCAGAAGGGCTATCAGGAACGCCGCAGGCGGGCGGGGATTGGCAGAGGTGGAAGTCATGTCAGGCCTCGGTTCAATGTAGAATTATTCGGTGGCGCGCGCAGCAGCGGCAGGAGCGGGAGCGGCGGCAGGCAAAGCCAAGGGCATATAGGGCGCGGCACCGGGAGCGGCCTTGCCATCCACGATGACCTTGGGCGTTTGACGCAATACCTGCTCCATCGTCTCCAGATACAGGCGCCGCGACGTGGTGTCCTTGGACAGGGTATAGACCTGCCAGACCTTGGCAAAGCGTTCGGCCTCGCCCTTGGCCACATTCACCACCTGTTCGCGGTAGCCTTCGGCCTCTTGGCGGATACGCGACGCTTCGCCCCGCGCTTTGGGCAGGATGTCGTTGGTGTAGGTCATGGCCTGGTTTTCCAGACGCTCTTTGTCGGCACGCGCGCTTTGCACGTCATTGAAGGATTCGATGACCTGGGCGGGCGGGTCCACCTGACGCAGCTGGACCTGGGTAATCAGGATGCCCGATTTGTAATCATCCATGATCTTTTGGATCATGCGCTTGGTGTCGTCCTCGATCTGCGTGCGGGCATCGGTCATGGCCGGTTGCAGACGGTTGCGCGCGATGGTCTCGCGCATGGCGCTTTCGGCCACCTTTTTGATGGTGGCGTCCGGATCCGGACCACGACTGTCCAAAGGAGGACGGATGTTGAACAGAAAGTCGGTGAGGTTCTGGACCTGCCAGAAGACCACATATTTGACTTCCACGATGTTCTCGTCCCCGGTCAGCATCAGGCTTTCTTCGGGCACGCCGCGCTCGCCGCCCCGGCTGTCGCTTTTAAAGCCAATCTCGATGCCGCGCGAACGGGACACATCGGCGGTCAACGCCATTTCGATGGGCGCGGGCAGATGATAGCGCATGCCGGATTCTTCGGTGCGGATGGGCTTGCCAAAACACAGCACCACGCTCTGCTGGCCCTCGCGCACGAAATAGATGCCGCTGAGCAGCCATGCAGCAGCCAATCCGCCCAAAAGCAGGAAAATCCAGCTTGTATTGGAACGCGGCGGACGTCCGCCGGGCATCAAGCGGCGCAGCTTCGCCTGGCCTTGGAGCAACAACTGCTCGATATCCGGCGGCAAAGGCGGCTGTTGTCCGGGACCGTCATTGCTGGGCCGACGCGGCGGCGGCTTGGGCGCGCCACCTTGTGCGCCGTTATTGCCGTTGCTGCCCCATGGCCCCCACGGACCTTTGTCTTGTTGATCGCTCATGCCGTTGCCTCGTTCAATCGTCGTCCGGGTAGGAAGTCCTTGCTTTCGGGCACATGCGTGCCATGTTCTTAGACGTAAGATAGACATATTCCGCCCCTTGATGGCAAGGATAACCGGCAACGCAAAACCAGGGACACTATGCGCATGAGCGAGTCTTCATCTTCCGCGCTTGAGGCTTCCATTCGCGCGGCCTTGGCTGACATTCCGGTCGGAAAAGGAACGGCGCAGGATCATGTGGCCGGGTTGACCGCGCATGAAGGCGCGGTGACCGTCGCCCTATCCGTGCCCGAAGATCAGTCCCCGGAAGATTTTGAATCCGTACGCGCCGCCGCCCAGAACGCACTTCAGGCTTTGCCAGGCTTACGCGCGGCGCGCGTGTTGTTGACGCAAGAGCGAAAAGCGCCGCCTGTGGCAGGGGCGCAGGATAAACGCCGCGCCCAACTCGCCCCCATTGAGATGCCCGGCGTGCGATTTCGCGTGGCGGTGGCCTCGGGCAAGGGCGGCGTGGGCAAATCCACCTTGGCGGCGAATCTAGCCGTGGCGGCGGCGAAAAACGGCCTCAAGGTTGGTCTGATGGATGCCGATATTCACGGCCCTTCGGTGCCGATGCTGTTCGGCTTGCGCGATGCACGCCCCCAAGCCGACTCGGATAAACGCATCATCCCTTTGCAGGCGCATGGCGTGGTCGTGATGTCCATCGGCTTTCTGGTGCCAGAAGAAACGGCGGTCATTTGGCGCGGACCGATGGTGCAAGGCGCTTTGGTGCAATTGATGCGCGATGTCGCCTGGGAAAATCTGGATCTGTTGATTATGGATATGCCCCCGGGCACGGGGGACGCGGCCTTGACCTTGTGTCAGCAAGCCAATCTATCCGGCGCGGTGGTGGTGGCCACGCCGCAAGACCTGGCCCTGGCCGATGCGCGTAAGGGATTGCGGATGTTCGAACGCCTGGGCATTCCCGTTTTAGGGCTGGTCGAAAATATGAGCGGTTTTCGTTGCCCGCATTGCGGGGAAACCAGCGATATTTTCGGCCATGGCGGCGTACGGGACGAGGCGCGGCGTTTGGGCACCGATCTGCTGGCTGAAATCCCCCTCGATCCCGCCTTGCGCCTGGCCAGCGATGCGGGAACGCCGCTGACCGCCTTAGAGCCTGACAGTGCGCTGGGCCAGATTTATCGTGACTTAGCGCAAAAGGTTTGGAGCAAGCTGACCTAGGCCCTTCGGTACCGAGCAGATTCATCATGCTTTATGAACAGCACCCAGAACGGCCCTACCCCGCCAGTTTCTTTTTCAGAATCTCATTGAGCAATCCGGGATTGGCCTTGCCGCCGGTGGCTTTCATGGCTTGGCCGACGAAGAAGCCGAACAGCTTGTCCTTGCCCGCGCGGTATTCGGCCAGTTTGTCGGCATTCTCGGCCAGCATTTGGTCCACGGCCTTTTCGATCGCGCCGGTATCGCTGACTTGACGCAGGCCCTTGGCCTCGACGATGGCGGCGGCGTCTTGGCCGGACTCTAGCATGATCAAGAACACGTCCTTGGCGATGCGGCCCGAGATGGTGCCATCGGCCATCAGGTCCAACAGACCGCCCAAGGCGGCGGCGGAAACCGGGCTTTGGGCGATGTCTTTGCCCAGTTTATTCAACGCGCCGAACAATTCGCCCGTCACCCAATTGGCGGCCAGCTTGGCGTCACGGCCCTTAGCGACTTCCTCATAATAATCGGCGGATTCCCGCTCGGCCACCAACACCCCCGCATCATAAGCCGATAGGCCGTAGGCGCTGATGAAGCGTTGTTTCTTATCGTCGGGCAGTTCGGGCAGAGTCAGGCGGATTTGCTCGACCCAAGACGGATCCAGGCGCAAGGGCAGCAGGTCGGGGTCGGGGAAATAGCGGTAATCATGCGCCTCTTCCTTACTGCGCATGGATCGCGTCTCGCCCTTGGCGGTGTCCCACAACCGGGTTTCCTGACGGATGCTGCCGCCCGATTCCAGCACGTCGATCTGACGGCGCGCCTCGTAATTCACGGCTTGGTGGACAAAGCGGATGGAGTTGACGTTCTTGATCTCGCAGCGCGTGCCAAAGCCCGCGCCCGGACGACGCACCGAGACATTCACGTCGCAGCGCAAAGAGCCTTCCTCCATATTGCCGTCGCAGGTGCCCAGATAGCGCAAGATGGCACGCAGCTTTTTCACATAGGCCGCCGCCTCGTCCGCCGAACGCATATCAGGCTCCGAGACGATCTCCATCAACGCCACGCCCGCGCGGTTCAGATCGATATAAGTGCGGCCCGGATGCTGGTCGTGCAGGGACTTTCCGGCGTCTTGCTCGAGATGCAAGCGCGTGATGCCGATGGTGCGGGCGCTGCCGTCTGGCATATCCAGCACGATTTGACCTTCGCCCACGATCGGTTGTTTGTACTGGCTGATCTGATATCCGGCGGGAAGGTCGGGATAGAAATAGTTCTTGCGATCGAAGACGGAATGCAGGTTGATCTGCGCCTTCAGGCCCAGACCCGTCCGCACGGCTTGCTCGACGCAAGCGCGGTTGATGACCGGCAACATGCCCGGCATGGCGGCGTCCACCAAACTGACCTGGCTGTTGGGCGACGCGCCAAAGGCGGTGGCCGCGCCCGAGAACAGCTTAGATTGCGAGACCACCTGGGCATGGACCTCAAGGCCGATCACGATTTCCCAAGACCCTGTGCTGCCCTCGATCAACGACATGCTGCCCTCATGCTTTCGGCTTTTGGAATACGCAAGCGGCCATCATAGCTGTCCAATCCGAGTTGAGCAAAGACTTGTGCAAAAGGATCATGGTCTTATCCTGACCAGCCACATATCGCCGGGTCATCCGTGGTATTTCAGTCCCGCATAACGGAGGGCGATGACGGTATGAATCATTGACCAAATATATACCGATATGAAACCAATATCGTTATCGACATTTCTATGTATCGACACTAGCGTCATCGTTAGCGTGCCGTATCCAATTATTCACTCATGAAAGGTCAGAACATGATCAAACAGATAGATCAAGCCGATTCCATATCACAGGAAATTTATGCGATCCGCCCACCTCGGGATGGGGCTGATTATGACGACTGGCATATCGTGCAGGCCGTTCAAGGCCCCAGATCGGGACAAGGCGTACATCGTTACCAAGTAGTCGGTAAGATCAAGGAATATCCTTATCAGGTCACATATCATGAAGACGTGGCCCAGCGTTTGGGCGCAAGGAAAGCCGTCAAGATCAAGAAGCACATGAGACGTGTCGCGCAGATGTTCAAGGAAAACATGCGGCGCGTCGTGGTCGGTAAAAAGCCATCGACGATGCGCTGGACAATGTGGCGGCTCAAGCGGTTGGGGGTGCGCGTGGGATGGCAAGAAGATCATGGAGACGACACCCAAGAACCGTCTTGGCAGATCAGCTTAAGGCTGGCGGTTCCGGACAATACCAAAACCGGGTTTTTGTCGGTAGGCACCAGCCTCGGTCCCTTGGTTTCCGTGGCGTGCTATTTGAATAGAAATGTCTGTGAGGACCTTCAACAGTTGGTCAGAGCGGCCAGCCGTCCTCTTGGCCATCTGCCCATGCAGAAGAAACCTGGCCTTGTTCCGCAGGGCTAACTTTTATTTGCATAATTTCGATGTCATGATGTCGATCCGAAGGGTCGATAAACATCTCATGGCACAAGGAACATCCGTATGAACACAGATCGTTTTTGCGTGTATCGGCTTATTCCGGATCAGGACTCATCGCGCATGCATCTTATCGGGGCGCAGCCTGATCGACAGAACGGTAGAAGGAAGGAATGCGGCTATATCGAGCCAATATTCAGTATTAATGACGCAGACCGATTTTGCGAAGTCAGGGCAAGACCCTACACGCACCCCTATCTGCATCTAAAAAATTATCGGCATTTGAAAGAAGCCGTCGAAGCAGATGCGGACCATTTGATGGGTGTGATCGCAGATATCCAAAAGAAGTTCATCCGTAATATGCATCGCCTGACCACGGGCTTGAAAGCGCGCCGGGCATTCTTGGCGCCCATGTGGTTGAAATGGAAAGAAGGCCTGCACTTGGCAGTGTATGAGGACACAAGATTTACTCAGACTAAGGTTTCTGGCGGCGTCAAATGCGGCCATGCTTTCGAGCTTTATCCCTATACAGCGTCTTTCTCTCCCTCTCTTCATTACAGCGTTCAGATGAGCGCCTTGCCGTCCCTTATACGCGTGGTGGCTTATACAGATGCTCCCCCCAAGGTGATCCATGACCTGCGAGACATGACCATGCTTGCTTGCAGGGCGCTTAATGCCCGTAAAATGACCGAGCGTCCGGCCCTGTCTCGGCAAGCCGTTGTTGGGGCCATCAACGTAAGCAACTAAGGGCGCGGGGGTGCGGAGTTACCTTGTCGCCCGCAAGCCAAGCCGTCGTTCAACCTCGCGGCCTTCGAACAAGACGATGCCAAGGTCGCGGCCGATGGTCAGGGCGGTTTCGCTGTCGCAGCGGCACAAGATGATATGCGCGCCGCCGCAGGCTTGGATCTGACTGCGCACGCCGGGCAGGGCCTGGGGCCTACTGCGCTGCAACCCGTCCGCCGCCCATAACAGCTTAACGAAGTCAAAGCCCAGCGCCTCGCGGTTAAAGCAGCCCAAGGTGGCCGGGGTCAGCCCGTCCAGGCACAAACGATGCCCACGGGCTTTGAGTCGGTCGCGGATGAACAGGAACGAGTTCATCTCGGCCATCAAATCCAGCTTGTGGATTTCGATCAATAGGCGTCCGCGCATCTGCGGCACCACGCGTTCTTCAAAGCGGCGGAATTCGGGCGATAACAGAGTCTCGACATGAAGGTTGATGCTGAGTGGTCCTATGGGCCGCCGCTTGATCTCTCGCGTCAGATGCGCCAGCAGACGGTCGTCCAGACTGCGCGTCAGGGCCTGGAACAGCCACGGGTCGGAATGTAAATCCAGGCCCGGCGCGACGCGCTCGCGCAGAGAGTCGATGGCGATGAAGATTTCCTCGAACATCGGCTGCGGCTCGCCGTCTGGCGTGGCCATGGCGCAGATGCTTTGATGCCGCACCATGGTGTCCACATCGGCGGTCTCCAAGGTGCGGGCCAAGCGCGAGAAGGCTTCGGCGTCCATCGGGGCGCGCGATTCCTCTTTCTTCGGGCGCATCATGGCGGGCAGATGACGCGCGCGCGACGCCTCGCGCACCATGCGTTGGACGATCAGATTGAGATCGTCATAGGTGGTGTCCAGCGGATACCAGCCGCACAGGCTGACATCGCCGTCGAAGTCGTCTTGGCGGGTCAGGGGATCGTCTTCGAACAACACGCGCACATGCTGCGCCGCCGAGGCCAAAGCGCGCCAATGCACGGCCTTGCCCACATAGATCAAATCTTGATTGGCCAGCACAAACAGGCGGCCGCCCGGCAGGGGACGGATGGCTTCTTCGAATGTCTCGGTGGCCACGCGCAGATAAGACGCGCGCCGATGTCCCGGTTGCAGCAAAGACAGACGCATATGCAAGGCCATATGTTCCTGCCGGTGCCGGTCCAGATGGCGTAAATGGTCGTGCAAAGCTTGCTCGGCCGAAAGCTTGGCCGAGATCGGATCCATATCCGCGCGGGACGTGGGTTGCCTGGGTTTGAGTTTGACGGGTTGTACCTGAACGGCGCTCATCCCCGATCCTTCTTATGGGGTCACATGATTCCCCACTCTGCCCATGTAATCCTTGATCGAAGATTAAATAGTGCGCGCTTCTTCATAAACCTGGAATATCTGCTCTTCACTAAAGCGCTTATTCGTGAACTTTTATAGAACAGGCTCTACGTTCTCACGGACCTAAAAATGGGGGGGAAGGCCATTGACTGGTCATAAATCCCTTTGCTGAGCATCCGTTTCCCGCAGACCGAACCGCCGCCGCTCCCAAGATTCATGCACCTTCCACAAGATACCTTTGTCGGATTCTTAGCCTATAGCGCCGTCAGCGCGCCGCGCGTTTGGCCGAGCCGTGAGCGTTTTTGCCGTTGCCGGGCAGCGGCAAAATGGCGGGCAAGTTACGACCGGATTTGCGTGAACGCAACAAAGAGAACAGATAACCCAGGCGCTGTTTTAGCTCGTGGCGCGGCACCACCATGTCGACCATGCCGTGTTCCAACAGATATTCGGCGCGCTGGAAACCCT